>NZ_PYHU01000010.1:0-211788 GCF_003989595.1 Alteromonas sp. KS69
TATCAGTTAGCATTAGTCTCGGCATGGTAGTGAGTTGTTCTTTTACTTTTGGCGAAGCAAATTATAACTCTTTACCATGCTGCTCAAAAACCAATCACGAAAGATCAACACGCCTTAGGTGATATCTTCCCTTGGCGCTTTTTTATTGGCTGTTAGTTATTACTGTTGGTTATTTTTTTGAGTTTGGTTCTTCGAGTTTGGCCTTAATCGCCGTGAGCTCTGCCATTACGTCTTGTAATGTAGGTTCACTATGGCCTTCAGCTTCTAATTCTGCTCTTAGCAGTGCTTCCTTTTCTTCCCTGGCTTTTTCGTTCTCACGCTCCATCACGTTTACCACAATACCAATCACCATGTTCAAAAAGGCGAACGCAGTAAAGAAGATAAAGGTTAAGTAGTACACCCAGCTTAGCGGATAAACCCCCATGGTTTCGTACATAACATCGGTCCAATCTTCAAATGTCATCACCCTAAATAGGGTAAGCAATGAGATAGTAATGTCGCCCCAAAGCGTAGGGTTGATATCACCAAACAAGGTGCTGCCGACCGCGGCGTATATGTAGAAAATGATAAACATGAGCAACATTACGTAGCCCAGTTGAGGCAAAGCTTTTACCAGCGACACTAAGAGTATGCGAAGTTCAGGAATGATAGAGATCATCCGCAGCACCCTAAATACCCTAACTAATCGTGCTATCAACGCAAGTTCAGTATCATCGGCGGGTATAAGGCTGATAATAACAATGACGGTATCGAAGACATTCCAGAAACTTTTAAAAAAGTTTCGCTTTCGGCGTTCACCTAAAAAGCGAATAGTAATTTCAGTTAAGAAAAATGCGCTGATAAACCAGTCTAGTAGTAGGGTAACACTGCCAAACCCAGCAGGCAGTTCGTAGGTTTTGGCGCCAACTAATAACGCTGAAATGACAATAACGCTAACCACAAAGGCTTCAAACCATTTATTAGCGCGAATACGTTCAAATCGACTTTGTAACTCAGAAGCTTGCATGTTTTTCTTTGCTCACATTACAAACAAATAAGCGCTGCCAATCACTTAAGATAAATAGGCTTATTTAGGGATAATAAAAAAGGGGCAACATCATGGACGATGCATTGTGCTTGTTGCAAGTAAAATTGTATTACCGCATATTGCCGGCTTAACGTGCCTGACATTATCTTTAGATATTACATTATTGACAAAGAAGGCGGCTAATGCCGCCTTCTTTAATAACGCTGGTTGTATCGCCAGATTATTTTTCAGTTTGTGTGTAGATGACTATTCAGCGTCTTCCATTGGCTTTAAACCACGGTTGATAATAGCCACATCTTCACCGGTTAAGGTACCTGCAGCTTGCTTTAAGGTAACAACCGATTGGATAAAGTCGTAGCGGGCGCCAGATAAATTGTTGCGTGCATCAAACAAATTACGGGTGCTATCAAGTACATCCACAATAGTACGCGTACCTACATCAAAACCCGCTTCAGTTGCTTTTAACGCACTGTTTGCAGAAACCACAGACTGTTCAAGGGCGCGAATGGTAGATATTGACGCTTTTACGTTATTAAACGAGCTGCGAATAGACTGAACCGTTTCACGATACGTTTGTTCAGCCGCTTGGCTGGCAGAAACGTAAAGGTATTTCGCTTGGTCAGTTTGCGAGCTTACACGGTGGCCAGAGTAAATCGGTACTGACACTGACAGGCCAATTGACTGGCTATCAAGGTAAGGCGTCTCGTACTGAATTAACTGAGAATCTACGTCATTTTTAGAGCGACCAAGGCTTGCCGATAAATCAAGGGTCGGTAAGTGGCCTGAGCGGGCTGCCGCAATATCTTCTTTGGCAATGTCCATCGCTAAACGGTCAACCAACAATGCTAAGTTTTTATCTTGCGCTGTTTCTAACCAGTTATCGACTTTTGCAGGCACGGGCATAGTGGCAGAGAAGGTTTCTTTATCTAAGCCAAACAAACGGTCGTGGTATTTACCGGTGATAACCCGTAGTGCTTCAAGGGCAAATTCTAGCTGGTTTTCAGCCTGAATCTCTTGGGCCACTGTGCTGTCGTAGTTAGCTTGAGCTTCGTGAACATCGGTAATAGCAGTTAGGCCAACTTCAAAGCGCTGACGGGTTTGTTCTAACTGGCGTTCAATGGCACGTTTTTCTGCATTAACAAATTCAACGCTATCACGTGCACGCAATACATCGAAATAAGCAGTCACTGTTCGTACAATTAGGTCTTGCATGCTAGCGGCTAATTGCGCATCACTTTGTTCTGCTACTTTTTCGGCACGATCTAAGCCAACCCAGTTTGCGTGGTCGTACAACGACATAGACAACGAAATACCGTAATCAATAGAGTCTGCGTCGATTTCATAGGTAAGAACTTGAAGGTTTTCGGCATTTGTACCGACGGTTTGCGCACTCTCTGTGGTAGAGGTGGTGTACGACATAGATCCAGAAATTTGAGGGAGAAGGTTTGCACGACTAATGCTGATCCCTTCAAATGCAGCATCACGCTGCGCTTTCGCTTGGTTTACCAAAGGGTCATTGGCAAGTGCTTGTTGATACACTTGCGTCAGATCATCGGCAAGCGCACCGGTTGTTACTGAGAAACCGATTGCGAGCGACAGAAGTTTTCGATTCATGCTTACGTCTTCCTGTTATGTCTAGATGAGTCTAAGTGACTGCTAATAATTATAAATAATATGTGAAGTGTATAAATTTTATTCGTAAACCGAAACAGTACAGTCGTAACAGTGTTGCTTTAACTGTAACAGAATATGTGATCCAACCTAGTTCATTGGCAAGTAATCACATTTATCTCAGAAAATTCGGTATTAACTTTTTATGCTTCCGTCCGCGATTAGGGCGCGTATACAAAAGTGGTATGTCTATGTACTATGCATGATAAATCGTTTCGAACCAAAAGTGTCTGCAAATGAGCAAGAAAATCCTTTCATTTACCTCAAACGACGTTGAAATTAAGAGTGTAAAATCGGTTTATCGTGGTTTTTTCACCATGCAAGAATATCTGTTTACGCACAAATGCTTCGACGGCACCCAAAGCGGTACGGTGAAACGAGAGCTATTTGAACGCGGTCATGCTGTAGGCGTATTGCCCTACGATCCTATTTTGAATGAATTTGTTCTTATTGAGCAGTTTAGAATAGGGGCATTAGCGACATCTTCAACCCCTTGGCTGATAGAAATAATAGCGGGCATGATTGATGAAGGTGAAACAGACGTAGATGTATGCCATAGAGAGTCGATGGAAGAGGCCGGTATTGAGCTTGAAAATATCACCAAAGCAATGAGTTATTTATCTAGCCCCGGGGGAACGACCGAGCGTATTCATATTTTTATTGCAAAAACCGATGCAGAAAAAGCACATGGCATTCACGGATTAGAGACTGAGTCGGAAGATATCAAAGTACATAGAGTGGCTGAGCAAACTGCCCTTGAATGGCTGGAAAACGGACATATAGACAACGCTGCCGCAGTAATTGCGCTACAATGGTTCTTTATGAACAAATCCACGCTAATGGAGCAATGGAAGATATCGTGACACAACGTACCCACAGAAAATACGTCCCTCATCTACCCACAATGCAGGCAATGTGCGAGTTAAACTACGCGCACATTCTTCGTATTCTGCCCGATTGTGATACAGAGGAACTTAACTACGTATTTACCGTGGGCGACGCGCTTACGTACGAAATTAAGATTATTGAGTCTGCTCGATATACCAGTACGTTAAGCCTTAAACAAACGTCCGACGATATGCCCAGCTATTTAACACCTTCAATGACGGTGCGTTTGTACCATGATGCCAGAATGGCCGAAGTCATAAATAGCCAAAATACGGGCGCACTTCAACCTTCCTACGAATACCCTAATTTGAAAATGCGCCAACGCAATGAAAAGCAAATGGTGAATATCTTTCTTGCTGAGTGGTTAGATTTTTGCCGCAAATTGCGTCCTAAGGTAACTTCGCTAGCGTGAGTACCCTGCTGCATATTAGCGACTGCCATTTATTTGGTGATACCACTCGCCAAGGCTACGGCGCAATTAACCCTCAACTCAGCTTAAAACAAATTTTGATTGATGCTTTCAAGCTCTGCGAAAATATTAGCGCGGTTATTGTTACCGGTGATATTAGCGGCGATGATTCCTTAGCAAGCTATCAGCATTTTACTACCTTGATGGAAAACCACGTCACAACACCGGTTTATGTGATTGCGGGCAATCATGATAATAACCCTCACTTTGATACGTTATCTGCTTACCATCTTGTTGCTGGTAAGCCTGTTGAATTAGGCGATTGGCAAATTCACGGCCTAGACACACGTTTTGACGGGGCGAGAGGCCAAGTAGATACTCAAGAGCTCAAGGCTATAGGCAAACAGGTAACTGAAAATTCTCATCGCCATCATTTACTGGCTATGCATCACCATGCCTCGCCATCAGAAAGTTGGATGGATAAACACGACTTGTCTAACGCCGATGCGTTTTTACACTGGGTAGAAGAGGGCATTGCATTAGCGGCGATCATTCATGGCCATGTTCACTCCCCCCTTCGTTACACGTTAGGTACAGATAATCCTGTACCAGTGATGGGCTGCCCTGCGAGCTGTTGGCAGTGGGAAATGGCATCTGAATTTGCGTTAAGCAACGAACAGCCCGGTTATCAACTCATTAGGTTACACGACGATGGAACGTTAACCAGCGATATAAAGAGAATAAAAATAATATGAAACACGTGTTATATCTTCATGGCTTTTTAAGCTCACCAAAGTCTGTAAAAGCGCAGGCCACCAAAGCGTATTTCGAGCAGCATCATCCCGATGTAACCTTGCATATTCCCGCGCTTTCGAATTACCCGAGCCAAGTAGAAAGTCAGTTGTTGGCATTGATAGAGAGTACCCCCGCGTTAATTAAAGATGGGCTGCGTGTTATTGGCAGTTCTATGGGCGGTTATTTATCTACGTTTTTAATTGAAAAATTCTCGGGCAAAGCCGTATTGATAAACCCTGCGGTAAAACCTTATGAATTACTGCAAGGTTTTATTGGTGAACATACCAACCCTTACACGGGTGAAGTGTTCCACATCGTTGAAAGCGATATTAATGTAATAGAAAAGTTAGACGCTAAAGAATTACGGCATGCACCTGCGTATAAAGTGTTATTGCAAACTGAGGATGAAACCTTAGATTATCGTTTAGCAGAAAC
Source organism: Alteromonas sp. KS69 (assembly GCF_003989595.1). NCBI lineage: Bacteria > Pseudomonadati > Pseudomonadota > Gammaproteobacteria > Alteromonadales > Alteromonadaceae > Alteromonas > Alteromonas sp. KS69. Next base: position 5,226 of record NZ_PYHU01000010.1, read on the forward strand.
CAAATACGCATCGAGCACGCTAGTCGTTGAAGAAGGCGGCGATCACAGCTTTATTGGCTTTGAAAATCACTTGCCTGCTATCGCCGACTTTCTACTTAACGATTAGAAGCCGTTAACGAAATCTTGTTTCTCGTTGTTGCGTTACTACTTGTAGTATTAATTTTAGCCGTATTAGCTTCATATCGTACCCACCAAGCTTGCTGACTTTCGCCTTTTCATTGCGAGGGTAGGCTAGCCTTGGTAACATCAATTTATCTTGCGTTGCAGTTGTCTTCTGCGTACGTTAACCCTTGTTGCTGGCTTAAATAATAACCATAACTATGTCAAATCAATATAACTCTGATGCAATTGAAGTCTTAAACGGTCTCGACCCGGTTAAGCGCCGCCCAGGCATGTATACCGATACCACACGACCCAACCATTTGGGCCAAGAGGTTATCGATAACAGTGTGGATGAAGCCCTAGCAGGTCATGCATCCAACATTAAAGTTATCTTGCATGAAGACCAATCTCTTGAAGTCATTGATGATGGCCGTGGTATGCCGGTGGATATCCACCCAGAAGAGAAAATCTCTGGTGTAGAACTTATTTTAAGTAAGCTACATGCTGGGGGAAAATTCTCCAACAAAAACTATGCGTTTTCTGGGGGGTTACACGGTGTGGGCATTTCAGTGGTGAACGCCCTCTCCACACGGGTAGAAGTCACTATTCGTCGTGACAGTAACGTGTATCAAATTGCCTTTGCCAATGGCGATAAAATTGAAGAACTTGCGGTAATAGATACGTGCGGCAAACGTAACACTGGTACCCGGGTACATTTTTGGCCCGATCCGCAATACTTCGATTCAGCAAAATTCTCAGCCAGCCGTCTTATTCATAATCTTCGTGCAAAGGCCGTACTAAGCCCAGGTTTACGTATTCGTTTTGACAATAAAATCGCCAAAGATTCACAAGAATGGTACTACGAAGATGGTTTGCAAGATTACTTGTATCAAGCGGTACAAGAATACGAAACACTTCCTACTGATGTCCCTTTTGTAGGTAGCTTTAAAGGTAACACCGAAGGCGCTGATTGGGCGGTAATGTGGCTGCCTGAAGGCGGTGAGTTAACCACCGAAAGTTACGTTAACCTTATCCCTACTGCCCAAGGCGGTACCCATGTAAATGGTATGCGCCAAGGCTTGTTAGAGTCTATGCGCGAGTTTTGTGAATTTAGAAACTTAATGCCTCGTGGGGTGAAGCTGTCACCGGATGATATCTGGGACCGATGTGCTTATATTTTGTCTACCAAAATGCAAGACCCACAATTTGCAGGGCAAACCAAAGAGCGCTTGTCGTCACGCCAAGCATCTGCTTTTGTCTCTGGCGTGGTAAAAGACGCGTTTAGCTTGTGGTTAAACCAACATACCGAAGTGGCCGAAGCCTTGGCAGATATGTGTATCAACAATGCACAGCGCCGATTACGTCAAAACAAAAAAGTGGCGCGTAAAAAGGTCACCCAAGGGCCAGCACTGCCAGGTAAATTAACCGATTGTTCGTCTCAAGACATTTCCTACTCTGAGCTTTTTCTAGTGGAAGGTGATTCAGCAGGTGGTTCTGCCAAACAAGCTAGAGACCGAGAATTCCAAGCTATCATGCCCCTTCGCGGTAAAATCCTTAATAGCTGGGAAGTAGACTCTTCACAGGTATTAGCATCACAAGAAATTCACGATATATCAGTAGCGTTAGGTATCGACCCAGATTCTACCGATTTATCAGGTTTACGGTACGGTAAAATTTGTATATTAGCGGATGCCGACTCCGACGGACTGCATATTGCTACCTTGCTGTGTGCATTGTTTGTGAAGCACTTTAGAACGCTAGTCGACCAAGGCCATGTTTATGTGGCCATGCCACCTTTATTTCGTATCGATGTGGGCAAAGAAGTTTTCTATGCGCTGGATGAAGGCGAGAAAAAAGGCATATTGGATCGTATAGAAGCAGAGAAAAAACGCGGTAAAGTAAACGTTCAGCGCTTTAAAGGGCTAGGTGAAATGAACCCGTTACAGCTTCGTGAAACTACTATGGATCCCAATACCCGTAGGTTAGTTCAACTCACGATAGAAGACTCGGCAGAAATGCTAGAGTTGATGGACATGCTGTTAGCCAAAAAACGTTCTGGCGACAGAAAAATCTGGCTTGAAAGCAAAGGAAATATGGCGGAAGTCGGCGTTTAACCTTTGCTTGCCTGTTAGCCATATCGGTATCGATATGGCTTCACTCTGTCCAATCCCTTTCGTCGTTCACGTATTAATTCCTCAAGCAATTCGCCTATCAATAGATATGCATTTACCCATTACTTTCAAGCTTCTTTGCTGCTCCACTTCACTAATATCTTCCTGTTTAGCGCCTCGATATCGAAACTATATTTAGGGTGATGAAATAGTTACCAAATAATACCGAGAAATTATTTAACTAATACTAGCGAGTTACCCTGATGTTTTCGTTAGTTTTCAACATAAACTTTGAGGTGTTTGAACCTTTTAGGCGCATAACACGTTTTATTTAACGTAATAATATTAGACTTTGGTATATTTCTGGAGTGCTAGTTACTGGTATAGTAAGCGTATTAGATGCGGTGAAGATGCCGCAAATACTGAATGTTCGCATTAGCATTCAGTTAACTCAAACGGAGCTAAATGTAGTATGGAATCTTTACCGTCATCGCGGGCGACTAAACCTGAGATAGCTCCTTTTATTGTTGGCGTAGGCTCTTCAGCGGGCGGAATAGAAGCATTAATCAATCTGGTAAGCGAATTACCAAAAGCCATCAATGCGTCTTTTATTATTGCTCAGCATTTATCTCCTACTCATAAAAGCCAAATGACGGAAATATTGGCGCGAGAAACTGAATACCCTGTGGTTGAGGCTACGCCGCATTGCAAAATTAAAGCAAACACCATTTATGTGGGGCCACCGGGTTACCACCTTAAATACAAAGAGGGGTATTTACACCTCGATAAATCACCGGATGAACTATCTCCTAAGCCCTCCGTTAACCTCTTGTTTGAATCATTAGCTGATGAAATTGGCGATCACGCAATTGGCGTTATCTTATCGGGTACTGGCAGCGATGGTGCCAGAGGGCTGAAGGCTATTAAAAGCGTCGGTGGATTTGCCTTTGTACAAGATCCTGCATCAGCAAAATATGATGGCATGCCCAAAGCGGCTCTTGAAAATGTGGCTGTGGATTCAATTCTTGAGCCCCAAGAAATGGGGCCAGAAATAGCACATATTTCACAAAACATAGCACGCAATTTCTTAGCTGTGCAGGAAGACACTCGAAGTGAATTAATGAGTGAGCTCTACGGAAAGATAAGAACGGCTACAAAGATAGACTTCAGTTTTTATAAACAATCGACCTTATTGCGCAGAGTGAATCGCCGTTTAATTGCCACACAAACTGAAGATTTGCCGACTTATTTGGCTTATTTAGATAATAACGCTGACGAAGTCATTGCGTTGTCGAAAGAACTACTGATTTCAGTTACCGATTTTTTCAGAGACAACACAGCATTTAAAGCTATCAGTACACACATCGAAAGTATTGTAGAGCGTAAAAACAGTGGCGACGCTATTCGGTTATGGGTAGCAGGATGTGCTACAGGGGAAGAGGCATATTCATTAGCCATCTTGTTTCTAGAGGCTATTGAGAAGCAGGGTATTGATGCCAACTTACAGGTTTTTGCGACTGATATCGACGAACATGCGCTCTCAGTTGCTCGTAAAGGTGCTTATTCTGTTCAAGCCATAGCGAGCCTTTCATCGGATTTAACCGATAAATACTTTCGATATGCAGACAATGCGTATTACTCGCAAAAATTGCTGCGTGATGTAATTACTTTTTCGCGTCAGGATATCACGCGGGATCCGCCGTTCTTACACCTTGATATGGTGTCATTTAGAAATGTACTTATCTACTTTAACAGCGATTTGCAGCAGCGGGTTTTATCACTGTTTCGCTACTCGTTAACCAAAGAAGGTATTCTCTTTTTAGGTAAGTCTGAATCGATTGGTTCAACAGAAGATATGTTTGTTGCCCTTGATAGGCGCAGTAGAATTTTTAAAGTGAGCGAGGCATCTAAGCCTCCTGCACTACCGAAAATGTTAAAAAGCCATGTAGATATCACCAAAACGAAAACGGCTATCACTAACAGCTACGAAAATATTTTTACCCGTTCGGTGCTGAATAGTTTTGGCCCAAGTTTACTAATAAGTGAGAGATTTGCCATTTTACACTCGCATGGCAACTTACAGCGCTTTATTACTTTTCCATCTGGGGTGCCCGACCTTAACTTATCGAAACTGATTGCTGTGCCTTTTGCCGCAGACTTAATTTCTTGCGTTAATAAGGCAAGTCGTACTGGTGAAATAGCGACAAGCCGCGCTAAGCGACTAGGTGACGATGACAGTCAACTGTGGAAATTACGGGTACTGCCGCTAGAAAACCAAAGCCCTCAGCACTACTTAGTTAATTTTTACGAAGACGAGGCCATCATTGATGTCGAGCCTAAAGAGGCGCTGGCAACCAATGAAGCTGATGTTGCTGAGTTGATTGCGGCCCGTGAGCAACTACAAACGCTTACCGAAGAAATGGCTGCCTCAGCAGAAGAAATGCAGGCACTTAATGAAGAAGTGCAGGCCGCTAATGAAGAGCTACAAGCGAATAACGAAGAACTGGAAGCTACCAACGAAGAGCTTCAGGCTACCAATGAAGAACTGATTAGCGTTAACGAAGAAAGCATGCGTAAGTCTGCTGATTTAGGTGCGATAAACAGTGAGTTGATGAGCGTTTATGACACGTTAGATTTTCCCATCTTGGTATTTGATACCGATACCTGCTTAAGTCGAACCAATGACGCCGCCAATCGCCGTTTTCATTTAAATAATGGCTCGCTTAAAAAGCCGATGTACACGCTTAATTTCCCCGACTATTTTGAAGACATTGAAAAGCGCTTAAGCAAAACCCTGCGCAACGGGGTAAATACCAGCATAGTGATCAAGCCGTCGAGCCAAGAAACTTACAATGTGTTTATTACGCCAATTCTAAACAGTAGAGACCGCATCACTGGGGCTATTTTAGTTATTATTGATAATTCAGAATTGGTTATTGCCCACGAGCGAATTGAAAAAAGCCAAGAGCAGCTTTTGTCTATCATGAATAATTCGTTGGCGTTAATTGCACTTAAAGATAATGCGGGTCGATATGAGTTTGTTAACTCGCGGTTTGAGGAAGTCTTTGGCGTAACTGCACAAGAAGTGGTTGGCAAAACCGACCTTCAAATCTTTGAGCGAGAAACGGCTCGTCAGTTCCGTGAAAAAGACTTAGACACCATGCGTACTTTATCCCCGTTAGAAACGCTTGATGAGTTCATATTACGAGCCGGTAAAGTTATTATCAAAAGTGTGCGATTCCCTATTTTTGATGCCGAAGGCACCATTAAGTCAATTTGTACCCAAGCAACAGATATTTCAAAAGAGCTACATGCTAATGAACAATTGCGATTAGCTGGCAAGATATTTGAACGTACCAGTGAAGCTATTCTTGTTACCGATGCCAACCAGCGCATTCTTACCACTAACGAAACGTTTGCTGAGTTAACGGGGTTTTCTCAGCAAGAGTTAACTGGCAAAACGCCAAAAATGCTGGAATCAGGAGAGCACTCTAAAGATTTCTTTTTAGCAATGAAAGCCTCGTTGAACGAACGAGGATTTTGGCAAGGTGAGGTCATTAACAAGGTTAAAGATGGTAGTCATGTAAAAATGTGGCTAACGGTTAATGCGGTGAAAGGCGCCAATGGCGATATTGTTAATTACGTGGCGGCCTATAGCAATATTGACGAAATAAAGAATATGCAGCGCCGCATTGAATATCTCGCTACCCATGACGAGCTTACGGGGCTACCCAATAGAACCGTGTTACTTGAACGCCTTGAACTAATGATTAGTGGGGCAAAGCGCAGCAAGCAATTATGCGGTGTACTCTTTGTTGATTTAGATAACTTTAAGCCGGTTAACGACAACTTAGGACATAAGGTAGGGGATTTGCTACTCAAGCAGGTCACGAAGCGTCTGCAACAATGTATTCGCGATACCGATTTGTTGGCGAGAATTGGCGGTGATGAATTTGTAGCCTTAATATCGGCCTCTCATATTGACGAAATTGATGATATTGCAAAGCGTATTATCAGCCAGGTTCAAAATGAGTTTGATGTATCAACCCATTCTATTTCGGTTTCTGCGAGCATCGGTATCGCCGTTTACCCTGCTGATGGGATTAGCTCAGAAGTACTCTTGCAGCACGCTGATGAAGCCATGTATTTAGCGAAATCTACTGGTCGCAACCAATATCAGTACTTTACCGCGAAGATGAAAGAGCAGGCATTAGCCCGTTTAGAAGTCGAAAAACAGCTTAAAGTAGCATTAGATGGTAAACAGTTTTCAATGGTGTACCAACCTCAGTTTGAGTCTACGTCGAACGCCATAGTTGGCGCCGAGGCATTACTGCGTTATAAAAATAGCGACGGTGAAGTACTTAATGCTGAGTCATTTATTAATATTGCCGAGCGCGGAAAACTGATTGAAACCATAGGCTTTCATGCGGTTGAGTTGGTTGCGCGAGAAATTGCTCAATATATTCAACTTGGCAGTAAACTGCCCGCCATAGCGATTAATTTATCTGGATCGCAGTTGCTTACATCTGATTTTATTAAAAACTTTGTGGCAGTACTAGACCGTTATGAACTAACCGCAGGACTATTTAAATTCGAAGTATCAGAAAAAGATATTGAAAGTGGTGAAGAGCGAATTTACCATCGGTTGAGGACATTGGCCTCGATGGGCAGTGTGATTAGTATTGACGACTATGGCCTGTACAAGAGTGCAATATCTCAGCTTCAACAAAGCGGAGCGAGTGAAATTAAGCTATCCAGCCGATTATTAGCCGACGTTAGCGATAACAATGATTCAAACAAACTTATTCACGCTTTGATTAATGCAGGAAAAGCACTAGGCCTTAAAATCATCGCGGATAAAGTTGAAACTCAGCAGCAACTCGATTACTTACGGGATATCGGGTGCGATGTAGTACAGGGGCTTGTTTTTTCGCCTATGCTTACATGCGCAGAGCTTAATAAACAAATTAGTTAATAATATTATGAACCCTGATACGACTACCTTTAATAAACACAATGCTGAGATGGACGCCTTGGTTGAGAATTGTGAAAAAGAGGCTTTGCATTTAAGTGGCAAGGTTCAGCAATTTGGCGGTGCGTTCTTTATCGATAGTGAATCTTTGCAGGTCACTGCCGCTAGTAGTAATTTGGCCCACTTTATTCAACTTTCGCCCTCTGAACTGGTGGGCTGCCCAGTAAAATCACTCGACTGGTTGCCGTTAAGTTTACTGTATAATTTAGGGTCAAAGGCCGGCGATAGAGCTTATGCCTTTAACGAGCCCTTAAACGATAAGGTATTGAATTTCAGAAGCCATCGTAGCGACGAAGGTATCTTAATTGAGATAGAGTCTAGTGTTGCCAATGTTTCTCAGCGTCAGTACTTACAATTAAGATCCTCAATACTTCCGACCATCGAACAGCATTGGGAAGATAAAGATTTTTGGGAGCAACTTATCGCAGCCCTTGATGAGTTTCTGCCCTGCGAACGTATATTGCTTTATCGCTTTAATGAGCTTTGGAGTGGCGAAGTCGTGGCTGAAAAAGTGATTGAAGGGGCACCAAAGTATCTTGGATTAAAATTTCCAGCATCGGACATACCTGCTATTGCCCGTCAAATGTATTATGAGAATCCGTCACGATATATTGCTAGTAGTGCTACACCGCCCGCTGACTTTCTGAATCAAGCAGAACAACCGCTAAACTTAACTTACTCAGACTTACGAAGTGTGTCGCCAATTCATGGCGAATACATGCAGAATATGGGGGTGGCTACATCATTTTCTATTCCTATCATTCAAACCGGTAAGCTGTGGGGCATAGTATCCTGTCACAATAGCATCGAATCGCACATTGATGCGCAGTTGCGCCATCAAGCTGAAATGCTGGTTAAGTATTTTTCTATGGTGTACTCCACGCACAAATCGAAAAAGCGCCTGCAATTACTCACGTCTTTAGATGAGAAGGTTGGGGCCATTACGCATAAGCTTCGCTTGAAAGATGACCAAGCAACTCAAGCGTTCTTAGAAGACGTAAAGCAAGATTTCACCGCATGCGGGGCGGCCATTTTTATTAATGGGAAGTGGTTTTTCAGTGACGATGATGGCTATGATACAAAACAGCTAAAGCGTATTGATAAAGTCTTTCAGTCAGACACCTCTGATGTGATTCTGCATACTCAAGATATTCGCCAGTACACAGGGCTAGAGACAGTAGACCCAGAAAATGTCAGAGGCGTAATGCTAATTCGTATGAACTACGAATTAGCTAAAGCGCGATTGTATATCTTTAGACAGCCCGAAGCGCAAATAACCCATTGGGCTGGTAAACCGGAAAAAGACGTTAACGAACAAGGCATGCTCTCACCACGTGCGTCATTTGAGCGGTGGAGTGAAATTGATGGTGAGCAAAGCTTACCGTGGACTAAGCGAGATATTTTGTTTTCCAAAAAACTGCGGGCATCGTTAATCCGAACGCTAACACGTTAGGTATTTAGTCTGACAGTCTATCTAGAACCTCCTGATTGGAGGTTCTTTTTTTCAAGTACAGTTACCACTGCATGTTTTAACAATCATTCACGCAAGTAGTTGGAAAATCGTTTTAACATTTATTCATATTCGAGGTGAGCCGATGGCAAGTTCTTCCGTTTCCAATAACACTACCACGCTATTGTTTGATCATGATGGTACCTTGATTAATTCAGAGCGCGTCCACTTTACACTGTGGCAAGAAATAGTGGCCAGTTATGGTGCAGAGCTAACAGATGAATTTTACTGTAAAGCAATGGCGGGTATACCGGTTAAGCAAAATGCCAAAGATGTCGTTGAGCATTTCTCATTAGACGAAACCCCTGAGCGATTGGCCAAAAAGAAACACGAAAAAATTGAAGCGTATCTTTCACAGCAAGCTTTCCCACTTATGCCACACGCTGCTGAAACCATAAAAGCATGCGCTGATAAAGGCTACACAATAGGAATTGTGACTGGGGGAAGTACTTTGTCGGTAGAGAAAACCCTCGCAAATTATGGCCTAGCTCAATACATTTCATGTGTGGTGGCGGTAGAAGATGTTACTCACAGTAAGCCTGCCCCCGATTGCTACCAGCTGGCCATGGAAAAGTTAGGGGTTTCAGCAGCGCAGTGTGTCGCCATTGAAGATACCCACACCGGCATGCAATCAGCGGTATCGGCAGAAATACCTTGTGTGGTTATTCCAACCACACAATCGGCCACCCATGATTTTTCGAAAGCGACCTCTCGTTACGAAAGCTTACCATTATGGTTAGAACAAGAGATCACAGGTCGCTAGTCATAAACACTAGATTTAGCTACTATTTCTACTCTTCACAACGTAGCGTTTAGGTAAGGTCGTGGTGGTATGTATGCATGGTGTTTGGGAAGTGATTAAATCATGATGAGAATGGCCCGTTGGATTCTTGGTGTTTTCGTTGTTTTATTCGTGGTGACCTTTGTCGTATTGATTGGGGTAAGCGTAGCTGTGGTTCAGCGTTCGCCGTTGGTGGTGTCTAGTGCACCAAACCAATTAGATGGCGCAGATAGCGTTAACGACTTGCTGTCTCAGTTACAAAATGCGTTCACTCAGCGAAGTTCTAACCACGTTATTCATTTAACCGAAACCCAAATAGAAAGCTTAGTGGGCGTATTGCAGCGGGCCGTGCCTAATTTTAGTGGCGTTGTGAACGTAACAGAAGTGGGCAGTACGATTACCTTTACCTTTTCACCCAGCAGTGTTGATTTATATTTCAATGTATCAGCGTTAATTTTACCCGGCGATAGCCTGCAAATTGATTATATTAGTGTGGGAGACTTGTCTTTGTCTGGGCCTCTCATGCTCTCGTTTGCTGAAAAGGGTATAAATTATTGGACTAAGTCCGAAATTGCCACTATTGCACTGACTCGTGTTGAAAAAGTGACGATGCGCCGCGGTGAAGTGTCCTTACATACTGCGCCACTGGCCTCTTTGTTAGAAGAGCTTACCGTGGTGTCTAACAATATGGGCGTTCAAGAAGAAACAGAGCTTCAAACCCTTGCAGCTTATTATTTGCGTTACATCTCAGGGCGTGATTTAGCGCTATCAAAGCAACCAGTGCCTCTTATTGAGTACTTACGAGAAGGCATGGCTCGCGCAAGAGAGCAAAGCCATTCTCCCCACGAGGCAGCGCTACATAATAAAGCGGTGATATTGGCCCTTGCTGCGTATGTGGGGCACTATCGTATTGGTAGCCTAGTGGGCGATTTACAGCCCGACCCAACAAAAGCATTAAAGCCCCGAGCCCCGGCTATTTTATTAGCGCGTAACGACTTAGCCCGCCATTTTATTATTTCCGCTGCCCTTGAGTTACTTGCCGAGCAGGATATGTCGTGGGCAATTGGTGAATTTAAAGAGTTAATGGACAGAGGAGCAGGTGGTTCAGGCTACAGCTTTGTTGATTTAGGTGCTGATATGTCGGGCTCACAATTTGCCCGAGTGGCGACCATGCCTGAGCATGCCGAAAGTACACAAAATGCTGTGGCACGAATTCAATCTGATAACGATATTGTTCCAGCGATTAAAGCCTTCCCCGAAGGCTTAAGTAAGCAAGCATTTACCGAAAAATATGGGCGTGTAGACAGTGAAGCTTATTTGAATGAAGTGGCTGAGATTAAACGCCTTATCAAACAAGTGCCTATGTATCAAAAGGCGCATGCTGAGGGGAATTTAATAAATCAAATTGAAGCGGGTGATGTCGGGGAGCACTAATAGCGAGCGCTAGCCCTTTGAGCCTAAATCTAACCAGCCATGCTACCTAAATACGATTCAAGGTAGCATGGAATTTTATAGGTTAATGGTATTTGTAGGTTAAAAAGCGCGACTATTTACTTGCCAGTGACTGCTGAAATTGAGAGACGGTAGTGAGTGCCAATTCAATCTTTTTAATCAAAGAAGGTAGCGCTGCCTTCGCTTCTTCTTCTGTCATGTCTTTAAGCGCTTGCCAATCTAATGCAATTTCCTCTACATAGGGGCCGAAGCGTTTTGCTTGTGTGGTGAAAGGGCTATCTTCTGCAAATATGGCGGCAAACTTACCTTGACTGTCTTTTTGCAAACGATCCAATGCCTGATCTGCATCCACCGCCTTACGGTAAAGGGCCTGGATAGTATCTTGTAGTTGTTGGTGAATACCTTGCATATCTTTTCCTGTAAAAGAAGCCCCATAAAAGACGTCTCACAAAAGTCGCCTGAAAAAAGCAGTGTAAAATTAGATTAAAGTTTCAGCATGTCGCGCCGATAACCTCGAAGGTGGGCAATTTTGCCTATTTTTTTACTTTGCTTCAAGCAACAAAGGAAAACGGTATGGATCTACAAGGTGCTAGTGCCTCTGGAACGTCCGGTGCGTCACTTGAACTCGCTTCACTTAAGTTGGCCAAGGGTCAACAAGAGCAAGAAGGAAAAGCGGCGCTTCAGCTATTAGAAAATTCAGCTGACGTACCAAAATCAACATCTTCTAATCCAGCTGTAGGCGCAAATATAGATACTTTCGCTTAAGGTTAGGGATGTAAATGTAAGTCGATGGGCGTTTTGCCAGGCTGAGCGCCTATCTCTCTAACGAGTTTAGGCACAAGGAAACCTGGTAGGCGCTTTATCGCTTCTTGCATAATCTGTCTTGCCATGTCGTCACTAACATAAAAGTGACTTGCCCCTTCTACTTTATCAAGTACATGTAAATAGTAGGGCAGAACCCCTGCATCAAATAACCGCTCACTTAATTCACACAGTGCATCCGCTGAGTCATTTACATCTTTTAGCAACACCGATTGGTTTAACAAGGTAACCCCGTGAGTGCGCAATTTTTCTAAGCGGCTCTTAAGCGCTGGTGATACTTCATTTGAATGATTAACATGCAATACGAGTATTTTTTGAATAGGCAGCTGAGTAAACCAGTCAAAAAAAGCATTATCGAGGCGTTCGGGTAGTACAACCGGTAAACGGGTATGAATACGAAGTCGTTTAATATGCGGTATTGCGGCGATTTCTTTTGCTAATGCGGCCAGGTGATCATCTTTTGCCATTAGCGGATCGCCGCCCGAGAAAATCACTTCGTTAATGGCTGGGTTGCCAGCAATGTAATCTAATGCCTCTTGCCACTGGGCTTTATTCACCGCGTTATCGGCATATGGAAAGTGTCTGCGAAAACAATAACGGCAATTAACCGCACACCCGGTACGTACCATTAATAATACGCGAGAGTCGTACTTATGTAGCAAACCTTTACCAGCAGTATCGTGTTCTTCTAATGGGTCTTTCGTGTAACCCGGTTCAATACTAAACTCTTGTTTAAGTGGCATCACTTGCAAAAAAAGCGGGTCGTTGGGGTTTCCTTTTTCCATTAACGAGGCAAAGTGCCGAGGAACACGCATAGGAAAAAGGCGTCGTGCTTTACTGTCTTGTTCGTAGTCTTTGCTGGGTAAATCTAAAAAAGACAACAGCTTTTCAGGGCTGGTAAAGCTATTAGCTAATTCTTTTTGCCAGTTATGCTCTACAGAAATCGCTTTTTTAGGTATTATTTGTTCCACGAAATTTTTTGTACCTTATGTTTAGACAGAGGAATTATGGCTAATTACAGCACTAACGAGTTCAAAGCCGGCCTGAAAATCATGCTGGATGGTGAACCTTGTAACATTTTAGAAAACGAATACGTGAAGCCGGGCAAAGGTCAGGCATTTAACCGCGTTAAAATTCGTAAACTTATCTCAGGTAAAGTTTTAGAAAAAACTTTCCGCTCTGGTGAGTCAGTAGAAGGCGCAGATGTTTTAGACACTGAGCTTGCTTACTTGTACACCGACGGCGAATTCTACCACTTTATGAACAACGAAACATTCGAACAAATCGCGGCAGACGAAAAAGCAGTAGGCGATAGTGTTAAGTGGTTGGTAGAAAACGATGTGTGCGTTATTACCTTGTGGAACGGTACGCCAATTACAGTAACACCACCCAACTTCGTTGAACTTGAAATTACTGAAACTGACCCAGGCCTTAAAGGCGATACAGCGGGTACAGGTGGTAAGCCAGCTACACTAACAACGGGCGCAGTAGTACGTGTTCCTTTGTTTGTGCAAACCGGTGAAGTAATTAAAGTTGATACTCGCTCTGGTGAGTATGCGTCTCGTGCGCAAAAGTAACAAAAGTAAGTAAGAAATAAGAAACAGCTGCAGTTAGCCGATGCCGTATTTGGCATCGGTAACTCGCTTACCGTTACACATTTTTTCCTATGGGTGATTCGCCAAATAAAGCTTACTAATCGATAATCCCCGAAGCTGTTTATCGTATTTGTCATCATTCTTATCAATAAGCAAAGACACCTCTGTTCATGAACGACTGGCAACCAACCTCATCACATGATTCTCGAATTGCACGAGCCAATTTACTGCGTAGCATAAGACACTTTTTCTATACCCGAGATGTGCTGGAAGTAGAAACGCCATTATTATCCAGCGGCACGGTAACCGATGAACATCTCGATGCATTCCTTACAAAGTTTAATCATTCGCGGGATGGCGCACCGGTAGACCTTTATCTACAAACGTCTCCTGAATTTGCTATGAAACGCCTATTGTGCGGTCAAAGTGGAGCTATTTATCAAATCTGCAAAGCATTTCGACATGAAGGGGAAGGGCGCTGGCATAACCCTGAATTCACTATGCTGGAATGGTATCGACCGGGCTTCGACCACCATGCCCTAATGCAGGAAGTTGATGCGTTATTAATAGAAACGCTAGGTACAGATGCTGGCGAGATAATCAGTTATCAAGATGTGTTTAAATTTCGGTTGGGTATTGACCCGCTCACCGCAACTGATGAAATGCTTCTGGCTAAAATGGCTGACTGCAATATCGATATTTCAAGCCCTGAACAGCTTGATAAAGACAGTAAATTACAACTGCTTTTTTCAATGGCGATTGAGCCGGTTATTGGTCAAGAGCGGCCGTGTTTTGTGTTTGGTTTTCCTGCTTCACAAGCGTCCCTCGCCCGCATCAATGCACAAGACTCACGTACTGCCGACAGGTTTGAAGTGTATTTTAAAGGGGCAGAGTTAGCGAATGGCTTTCATGAATTAAACGAGGCTTCGGAACAAAAACAACGCTTCGAGCAAGACAATGAGAAGCGTCGTAAAAATGGCCAGCCTGTAAAGCCCATTGATACGCGATTTCTGTCTGCGCTAGAAAACGGTTTGCCACACTGCGCAGGGGTAGCGTTAGGTATAGATCGGTTGTTAATGCTTAAAATAGGGGCGTCGCATATTCAAGAGGTGCTTAACTTTCCCGTGAGTAGAGCCTAGGTTCTTACTTTGCTCGTAACGCTTGCTTCCTATTACCTTTTTCCAGCCCAAGATAGTAATCGTAGCAGCTCAAATCAGAGCGTTGTTTTCACTAAACAGTGACTTACTTAGATAATCTTGTCGCTGAATGAAGTTAAATCGTAGACAAGTTGCCATTGACAATAAACGCCCTAACCTACAAGATGTTATAACATCACAAAAATGGCCATGCAACTGGTCAAAATGAATAAAAATTTGTTAGGGAAACCGTTATGAAAATGCGTTCACTGCTAAGTCTTACGATAGCAGGTCTACTCTCGTCTCCATCCTTTGCGACTGTTATTAGCGGTAAAGTTACCGATGTATCAGGTCAACCCGTCGAAGGTGCCGAGGTTAGCATTGAAGGTACGCGCCGAGTCGTTACCACCGATGAAAATGGTGTTTACAGTTTTAACGATGTTAAGCAAACTCATGTACATCTTCACGTATTTTCAAGCCAATATATTCATGGTGATAACGACCTTGGTGAAATCGTCGGTGACAAAACCGTAGATTTTTCACTTACTCCTTCATCAGTTGAAAATATTGTTGTGACGGCTACCGCATTACAATCTTCAGTGCTTGAGTCTGTTACACCTGTAACCGTGATTGGAGCAGAGCGCCTTAGACGTATTGAAGCGCCTACATTAGGCGAAACATTGAAGAATACACCTGGGGTACAAAGTACGTACTTTGGCCCAGTTTCAAGTAGCCCGATTATTCGTGGTAACGATGGCCCACGGGTTAAAATTGTTCAAAACGGTTTAGATGTTTCTGATGTATCTCGTGTTGGCCCTGACCACAACGTCACGAGCAACCTGGCAAGTGCCACACAAGTAGAAGTGCTTCGTGGTCCTGCAACATTACAATATGGAAGCGGCGCCATTGGCGGTGTGGTTAATATTGTTGATAAGCGTATTGTGCAACATCAAATGGACGGTGTTGAAGGCGAGGCTGAAGTTAGCTACAGCACAGTAGATAACGGTAAATACGCTCGCGGTGATGTCACTGGTGGCAGCGGTAACTTTGCATGGCATATCGATGGTTACTCTCGTAACACAGATGACACTGATATTCCTGGTTATGCCTCAGTAGAGCCTGATGAAGACGAAGCATACGGTGTATTAGAAAGCACTGCGATGGAAACCAGCGATATAACGGCTGGCTTGTCTTATATTGGTGAGGAAGGTTACTTTGGCTTTGCGGTAGAGCAACTTGATAACCGTTATGGCGTGCCTGGTCACAGTCACGAACATGAAGAAGACCACGATGATGAAGATCATGATGAAGAAGATCATGACGAAGAAGATCATGATGAAGAGTTGCACGAAGAAGAAGGCGTATTGATTGACGTAGACATGACACGTTATCAAGCGGCAGGCGAATGGCATTCACCTATCAAAGGGTTAACCAATGCTAAGTTTGCTGCGGCTTATACCGATTACGAACATGTTGAAATTGAAGATGGCGAGCAAGGGACTATCTTCACTAACAAATCTAGCGATATACGCGCTTCAGTGTCTCACGAAGAAGTGGATGGCTGGCATGGTGTGCTAGGTGTTCAATTCCAACACAGTGATTATGAAGCCGAGGGTGAAGAAGCCTTTACCCCTGCAAATACCTCTTCTAACTATGCGGTTTACCTTGTAGAGCAAAAAGTCGTGGGTGATGTGACCTTCGAATTAGGTGGTCGTGTTGAATACACCGAATACGATGCCGATGACAGTGAATTATCTCTTGAAGTGACCCATGCTGATGAAGAAGAGCATGAAGAAGAAGAGGATCACGAAGAACATGAAGAGCAAGTCACGTCATATAGCTTCAACAAGTATGACTTCACCAGTACGTCTTTATCTGCTGGTTTAAACTGGGAATATGCAGCAGGTCGCTCAATTGCCACTACACTTTCACGTAGTGAGCGTGCGCCTAGCCAACAAGAGCTGTTTTCTGCAGGTCAGCATTTGGCCACACAAAGCTACGAGCTAGGTTTGGTTTTTGACTTAGATGAAGACGGTCATATTGAAGAAGACTTAAAAGACGTAGAAAAAGAAGTTAGCACCAATATCGATGTTACTTTCCGTAAATTCACTGGCGATTGGGGCTATACGGTTTCATTGTTTTATAACCAAGCAGATGATTATATTTATCAAACAAATACAGGGTTATTGGCAATAACTGAAGAGCACGAAGATCACGAGGAAGAAGAAGAGGAAGGCCATGAAGAAGAAGGCACACCTATCTACTACTTCCAGCAAGCTGATGCGGATATCTGGGGTCTGGAAGCCGAAGCCTACTATGATGTAAATGGGCAAGTACGCGTAACGGTATTTAGCGATTACATTAACGCAGAAATTGAAGATGATAACCTACCTCGAACGCCTCCTATGCGATTTGG
This sequence comes from Alteromonas sp. KS69, assembly GCF_003989595.1. Taxonomy (NCBI): domain Bacteria; kingdom Pseudomonadati; phylum Pseudomonadota; class Gammaproteobacteria; order Alteromonadales; family Alteromonadaceae; genus Alteromonas; species Alteromonas sp. KS69. The sequence continues at coordinate 22,183 of NZ_PYHU01000010.1, forward strand.
TGGTAACATCAGTTATATGAGCAATGGGCTAAGTGCTGATGTTGGCGTAACTTGGTATGATGACCAAGATGACGTTGCGTCTTACGAAACACAAACCGATGGTTATACTTTGTTAGATGCCAGTGTTCAGTACGAATTTGGTGGCCAAGGCGTAGAGTGGATTGTTTATGCAAAAGGAAACAATTTAACCGACGAAGAGGCTCGCGTTCATACATCATTTTTGAAAGATCAAGCGCCACTACCTGGCCGTAATCTTACGCTAGGAGTACGTGCGCTGTTCTAATATTGCAGCGAAAACGGGGTGCGCTTGGTAGACGTAAAAGCAGCAGACGGCTCGGTTAAAGAGTCGGTAAAAAGCTCGGCAAATGAATCGATAAAAGATTCAGCGAAAGACAGTTGGTTAGCTACCTTAGCTAGCCAGCAAAGTAAACATATTGTGCTAGGTTATGGCAGTTTGCTTAGTCGAGATTCCCGAGAGCGTCACTCCGGTATTTATACTCAAGGTTTACCCGTGCGTGTTTCAGGTTTTAAACGCGCATGGGTTACCCGAAGCCTGCAAGAAAAACAAACCTATGTTGGCGCCGTTGCCGATAGAACATCTCAATTAAATGCCCAGCTTATTCCTGCCGAGGTAAACCCTTCATTGCGCGCGCGAGAAAAAAACTACCGCTTTGTGGAAGTGCCAGCCAGTGCAATCGAACATGTAAGTTCCTCCTTGTGCAATCAACCTTCTTTCACTTCTGCGCTTCGTGATGCGTTAAGCCATCACCAACTCTGGTTATGTGAAACTTTACTGTGTCATCACCCCAGCAGCGACTTCCCCGTTTCACAAACCTACATTGATACTTGTCTAGTGGGCTGCTTAGAGCATGGCGGGATAAGTGAAGCTACCGCTTTTATTGAACACACTTATGGTTGGAACCACCCTAGAATTAATGACAGAGTAAATCCCGTTTACCCAAGAGCTGCCGCTATTTCTAAGCAACATTTAACGCAAATAGACACGCTGCTAAAAAAGGTAACACAATCCACACAGAGGCATAGTCATTCATGTTGTTACTAACTGAACGGTTGGAATTAAGCCCACTGACGCAAGCTGACAAACTGTGGTTAGTTGAAATGCACCAAGACCCGCTATGGAAGCAGTTTATTGGTTATCGTGGTGTGGCGAGCGTTGAAGATGCCGCTGACTATATTGACCGAGTGAACGCGCAGGTTAGTGAGTGGGGATATGGCTTATTGGCAATACGAAATAAAAAAACCACCGCGCCTTATGGTGTGTGTGGGCTAATTAATCGCTATGTTTTCAGTTGCCCTGATTTAGGCTTTGCGCTGCTACCAGATGCGCGTAAACAGGGGATAGCGTTAGAAGCAACTAAAGCGGTTATTGATTGGGTGGAAATGGAAGGAGATATGCATTTCATTACCGCCTCTACCCACCCCGAAAACGAACGTTCTCAACATCTATTACGCCAGCTAGGGTTTAAAAAACGCGGCCCTTACTTTATTGATAGGTCCACACCGGTTCAAACCCTATTCTGGCGCAACAGTGATTCCGCTAGCCGTTAGAACGGTGGAAGCACAGTCACCTTTTTAATGATAATAGGCTCAATAGGTACATTGTTGGTGTTCAGCATTAGCGAATACTCGGTCTCCACTTCAGACATCGCATCCACAATATCTTCGCCTTCTACAATCATGCCAAAAACCGCATAGCCCCAGTCTCGACCTGGGTTTAGGGTTTCGTTGTCGTTAACGTTAAAGAAAAACTGACGATTTGCAGTATGCGGATCATCTTGTCGGGCCATAGCGATGGTGTGTAAGTCATTGGTTAGCCCATTTCCCGACTCATTGAATATTTCAGGGTAATTAGACTTACCTTCAAAATCGGTGGTATAGCCGCCGCCTTGCACCACAAACCCTGGCACAATACGATGAAAAATAGTGTTTTCATAACTGCGCTTGTCTACATAACGTAAAAAGTTATTCACGGTAATAGGCGCACGGCGGCGGTCTAATTCAACCACAATATCACCCATGGTGGTTTCAATTTTAACTCTAGGGTAATAGTTATCTGGCTGAATTTGTGAGCCATCATCTTTTTTAGCCGCCAATGCGTTAGGGCTCATTGCTGCTGACGTAAAAACGAGAGCTGAGAAAATTAAGGCCATTATAAGCGGTTTTAACATGTACATTCCTTATCGTTTAGCTGTGCCCAAAATAACAAATTTTTTGTCGCTTGCCAGCACGTCTGAACCACCAAACATGCGTTTAAGTTTAACGTGATGTTCAAGATGCCTGTTTCCAACCACCACTAACTGGCCACCTTTTACTAACGCGTGTTTTGAATCGTTAAACATTTGCCATGCAATATGGTCGGTAATGGCATTTTGTTGATGGAAAGGGGGGTTGCACAATATCTTGGTTACCCAAGGCGATTGTTGCTTTTCTAGCAAGCTTTCAAGGCAATTACTGGCAATAAACTCACACTGGTCGATTTTGTCTGGGAAATTCTCAAGTACGTTTAATCGCGCACTCTCCACTGCCATAAAAGACTCATCAATAAATATGACCTTGCAGTCGCCTGCCAAGGCTAAAGCGTTTACGCCTAATATTCCATTGCCGCAGCCTAAATCGACCACGGTTTCGTTAGCACTTACGGTCATATGCTCAAGCATTAAACGGGCACCAATATCTAATGACTGACGAGAAAATACATTTGCGTGGTTTTTTAATACGAAGGTTTGGCCTGTGGCGCCTTTGCATTCCCATGTTTCAGGATAAGGCGAAGGGATAGGTGAAATTTTTTCATCAAGGGTACTAAAAACCAATCGCGATTTTTTCTTTGCCAAAGAGGTTTTAGCAGGGCCAATGATTTTCTCAAACAAGGCGGATACCGACTTGGTCACGGCTTTTATTTTACCTGCCGCCACAATATGCGTACCAGGCGCAGCATAGCGTTTAATATCGATAAGCTGTTGTTCAAGTAACGCCAGTGTGCGAGGTACTTTCAGCATGATAACGCTGGGGGCATTCTCTGGCATGAAAGTAAGGCTTTCAACACTGGTTAAACTGGTTACGGGTGACGTTAGTGCGCCAGCCTCATCAATAACCGGTTTCAAATGGTTACGCCTTAGGTTTTCTTGTAATGATCGCAAGCTAATATACGAATCTGAAATCCAAATAGGATTATACTGCGTAAACCAACATCCAAGGGTACTAAAGTCATCATTAAAAATGAGTATGGGCCCCAAGGTAGAGGATGTTTCAGTTTGAGTTTCAACAAGCGCTTCAAGGTGCGCTTCCACATGCTCAATAAGCAGCTCATCGGCACTATCCCACGCTTGTAGGCTTTTATGCTGATGTTTTTCAGGGTAGCGTATTAAGGTAAACTGGCGCTCTGCCATTGAAAATTCTGTATTCATTATTTTCTTGTCTAAAGTTATCGGGGTGTTATGCAATTACCACTTTTTACTGACGCGAAAGCAGCGAAAAACTCACCCATTACGCTACCGTTGCCAGAAGCTGAGGTGCGCTATTATCCGCAATGGATTAGCTCAGAGCAAGCGAATGACTACCAAGGCGTGTTTGAAAGCACTTTGCCGTGGCGACAAGATACCATTCGTATGTATGGAAAATACCTCGACGTGCCTAGATTACAGGCTTGGCAAGGTGATCCTGAGTGTCTTTATAAATATTCGGGTATTAAGCTTGCACCACAACCTTGGACCCCTGAACTAGCGGTCATTCGAGATAAATGCATCGAGGTTTGTGATATACCCTTCAACAGTGTGCTGGCAAACTGGTATCGACATGGGCAAGACAGCATGAGTATGCATGCTGATGATGAGCCTGAACTCGGACCTAATCCCGTGGTAGCGTCGGTCACTTTTGGTGAGTCTCGCCCTTTTGTGTTTAAACACAAAGAAACTGGCGCCCGTTTTACCCAAATATTGGAGCACGGAAGTTTATTAGTCATGGGGGAAACCACTCAATCGCATTATCTGCACGGTATTGCTAAGACGACTAAACATATCGGTGGTAGAATTAACCTTACTTTCCGGCACTTAATTTCAACAAAGTAGTTTTCATATGAATGTTAAAGAATTTATAGAATCAACCCTAACAAGCGCGCTTTCGCCTGCGTTGTTGAACGTGGAAGACGAGAGCTTTATGCACAATGTGCCTGACGGTGCACAAAGCCATTTCAAGGTCACCGTCGTTACTGATGCCTTTGAAGGCAAACGTTTAATTGCCCGTCATCGCGAAATTAATACGTTGGTCGATGAAGCCTTGAAAGGGCCCGTACATGCGCTAGCATTACATACTTATACCCCAACAGAGTGGGTGGCCCGTGGTGGCGAAGCGCTCACATCGCCAGCCTGTTTAGGTGGCAGTAAGTCATAACGCGTTTTTATAGTCGCTTCATTTTTCAATTAAGAACTTGATTAAGTATTCATTTTAATTTTCTATAGCCCCAATAGGAGCGCTACGTAACATGGAAGTAAGAAGTTCGGTTAACGCGTATTTGCAAATAGTAAAAACACCTACGGTGCAGGTGGTGTTATTAGGCGGAGGTTTTTTGCTGCTAATGCTATTTGCCACTATGGAAGTATTAGCCCCTTTTGACAACGCCGTCATTGAAATGTTGGTGTGGGACGATATGCCAGGGGTGATTCAACGCTTCTTTGAAAATTTCACTGCGCTTGGCAGTAATGAAGTACTTATCTTTTTTTCACTTGCCGTTGCTGGTTTTTTGAAATTGACTGGGCATCCAAAAAAAGCACTTACGCTATTAATGGCGGTCGCTGCAGGTTTAGTGATTACCTTTGTGCTTAAAGCGGGTATAGACCGTCCTAGGCCGCCGCTGTCTGGCCATCAAGTTACCGTATTAACGCAAAGCTTTCCCTCTGCTCATGCCATGATGTCTACCCTTGTTTACTTCTGTATAGCGAGGCTTTTTTGTTTTTCTATTACAGAAATTAAATTGAAAATATGGGTATATTCTCTGACTACGCTATTGGTATTTGTTATTGGTTTGAGTCGTGTGCAGCTTGGTGTGCATTGGCCGACAGACGTAATAGCGGGGTGGCTAGGAGGCGGGGCGATAGCCGCATTTAGTTTCTACGTGATTAAATGGCAAAGGAATTTACGCATTCGTTCTGATCATTCGAAATAACCCTTAGCTTTCATATATTGGCCTTCTCAAATTAGCCTCATGAAATTAGCTTTTACAAAAAAATGGCTTCTATTATGACGAACGCAGAAAGCGATGCTAGATTATCGGTTAGCCGCATGCTAACCGAAGATCTTTACCGCATGCAGTGCTTGAACGCATTAAAATCGCTAAAGTTGCCCCAAGGGTATTTAGCGGCGGGATTTTTACGTAATGCCATATGGGATGAGCTTCACGGCTTTAAGAAACCTACGCCGTTAAACGACATCGATGTTATCTACTACAACCCATCAGATACCTCAAAAAAATCAGAGCTCCACATAGAAAATGCGCTGTCTGAGCAAGTACCTTCAGCACTCTGGCAAGTGAAGAATCAGGCACGTATGCATGTGAAGCACGGTCACAACGCGTATAAAGACTGTGAAGAAGCGATTAGCTATTGGATAGAACAAGAAACCTGTGTGGCTATTAGGCTTTGCCCAAATGAAGAGGGCGATAAGTTTGATATGCTTGCACCCTATGGGCTATCACGTAATTTTGCCGGTACGATTTCGATAAACCCCCGCCACCCTAGAGCCGATGTATTTACTCAGCGGGTACACACGAAAAATTGGCTGGTAACGTGGCCGCAACTTACGTTGAGTTCAGCGTTGGTTAGCTCTATTTGATATTTCAACCACGGTAGCGGCTATATCGGTCAGCTTTTTATGCTCATTCATGGCCTGCTTTTGTAGTTTTCGGTACGCATCATTTTCATTTAATTGAAATTGCTGCATCAGAATAAGTTTGGCTCTATCCACCAACTTGTGCTCGGTAATGGCGCGTTTGGCTTCATCTAACTCACGGCTCATGTCTTCAATATACTGAGCTTGTCCTCGCAATAAATCGTAAAATGAGCGATGTGCAGACAGGGTTTGTGTTTGTTCGCTAATATCAGTGTTTTTACCCGAACCCGTCATATCATGTTGTAGTAGCGAGAGATCACTGTCTTCCACTAAACCTGGCATGCTAGGGTCGAATAGCATTGTGAGGGGGGAGCCATCTTGTGCGTGTTCATCGGTAAAGCTTTCAATTAACCGCTGATGATTTTTCATTTCATGATGCGCATTGCTTACTTTAGTTTGCGCTTCTTTCGTTAAGCTGTCGGTCAGTTTATTCTCAATTTCTTGCATGGCATCAATACGACGTGTGGCCACATCGAACCATACTTCACTAATTTCAGCCGCAATGGGGCTACCATCAGCAAGCTGCGCAATCATTTTGCGCAATTGACTAATATCGTGCGCCGCGGGGCTGTCATCTAATAGCTCATAAGCCTCTTTGTGGCAGGTGCGGGCGAATTCATTAAACACGGTAAAGTGATGCTGCTGGGCGTGTTGTAGTGCGCTGAGCTTGTCACACAAGCGCTTGTCAAAATGCGTCTCTGCGAAGCCAATAGCACCCCATGCACGTTCTTGCCCCGCATATTCTTTCCCCTGCATAAAGTTAAATAGTGCAACTAAAAGGCGGGTAATGACGGGATCGCTTGCAATATCTGCCGCTTCAAAAATTACAGTAAGTAACCCTGCTACTAAGCGGCAATAAGCGCGGGTGGAATCTAACGGTGAAAGGGTTAGGTTTTTCGCTTGTTCACGAAGTACGGGCAGGTAATCAATACCTTGAAGGGCTAAAGTAATGCTGCTTAACAAGCGAGGGTTAGCCGTGTCATGGCTATCGGTTAAATACAGTGATTTAAGTTGGCTGCGCAACATCGACTCTGCTTCACAGCTTGCTTCAATATGGGTGGCACGTTGCCCTGCAAACCTATCGCCTTTAGACGCTAAATAAATGTTGGTGGCACCACGTTCTCGCTGCAGAGCATGCACCATATTTCGAACGGAAATAACAATGCGGCAGTTGCTGGATAACTGCTCAAGCACCGTGATTTCAGCTCGTTTCGCGGCGAGCAAGAAGCGCTTAGTGGCATCGCTATAATGCGTAGTGGCCGTTATTTCATGGTTTGTTTGCATGATACGTTATGGAATTAGCGAACTTAAGGAATACTTTATAAAAGCAATGCGTATGCCTGAACGTATCACTCTTTAACATGTTTATTTAAGTGTTTGTTTTTCTTTGCTTATTTATTCTTATGGGGCGATGGTGAAGGTGTTTTTTTGAGCAGGCATCTATAGCCGTTAATGCGCGTACCGCGGTCTATGCTCAATAACGGTGCAAGTTAAGAGGGGCTTAAACTTGCACCTACTTCAATATTTGCTATTACGCTCTTACAACTCGAAGAAACCAGCCGACAAAAATAGAAATAAGAAGCCCGAAAAAAGACATTAACGCAGTAATCATCAATAATTTGCCTGAAAAGTCAGGGTCTTCACCGGCTTCCGTCATTAGCATGCCAGATGCTTTGAAGATAAATAATGCGGCGATAGAAAATAGCAAAATGACTGCAGTAGACATTAGCGTAGATTTCCAAAAGGTTTTTGGAAATGCCCAATGAATAGCGCCTGCCACTAGCACGCATAAAATAGTGAGTAAATAAGGGACCACTTCCACTCCTTATCGGTTGGTTAAATACACCTCGTTGCCAAAAGTATCAGTAACCTAGATTGAAAAATTAGTGTGAATACAATTGAGAGCGCCAATGACAATAAACGACGAATCAATTGTTAGGAAAAACTAAGCTTATTACGATGCCATGGAAAGCCAGCCTTGTCAGCTTAAAATCCGCCGTACGATTAACATTCTATTAAAAGATTTTAAGCATTAATGGTGGTAGAATCGCACACAAAAATTGTGCATGACAGTGATCTACAGTATTCACAGCTGTACTGTTAACGCACGCCCCCTAAAACCTCTAGACTCCTGAGAAAACATGTTTGATTTAATTACTAATCGAGATAGTAATGTAAAAAATGACGTGCTTTCTGGTATTACCGTTGCACTTGCACTGGTACCAGAAGCGGTTGCTTTTGCATTTGTTGCTGGTGTTGAGCCCATGATTGGGTTGTATGCCGCCTTTATGATGGGACTTATTACGTCGGCCATTGGTGGACGTCCAGGAATGATTTCTGGTGCGACAGGTGCGATGGCCGTGGTCATGGTGGCTCTAGTAGCACAGCATGGTGTTCAATATCTGTTTGCCGCTGTTATTTTAGCCGGTCTACTGCAAATACTCTGCGGTATATTCAAGCTTGGTAAGTTTATCCGATTGGTGCCTTACCCTGTTATGCTGGGGTTTGTAAACGGCCTAGCGATTGTTATTTTCCTTGCTCAACTAGGGCAATTTAAAGTGGTTAATGCGTTTGGTCAGCTGGAGTGGATGCAAGGAACCATGTTGTACTGGATGCTTGGATTGGTTGCACTGACCATGGCGATTATCTACTTACTGCCTAAGTTAACCACAGCGGTACCGGCGTCTTTGGTGGCTATTGTTACGGTAACGGCTATGGTACACGGTCTCGATTTAGAAGCGCGTACGGTAATCGATTTTGTGCGTGATTTATTACCTGAAGCGCAAAAGGCCACTGCTACACTTGCCGGTGAGTTGCCTACATTTGCTATCCCTATGGTGCCATTTACCTGGGAAACAGTGATGATTGTTCTGCCTACTTCAATCATTTTATGTTTGGTTGGTTTGATTGAGTCATTACTGACCTTATCACTTATTGATGAAATGACAGATACCCGCGGTCGTGGCAACAAAGAATGTGTTGGTCAGGGCGTGGCGAACACAGTGAATGGCTTTTTCGGCGGCATGGGCGGTTGTGCCATGATTGGACAAAGCATGATCAACATTAACTCTGGTGGTCGTGGTCGTTTATCAGGAATTACTGCTGCTTTGGTACTTCTTGCCTTTATCCTTTTCGCTGCACCATTGATTGAAATGATCCCGCTAGCCGCGTTAGTTGGCGTAATGTTCGTGGTGGTTATCGCTACCTTTGAATGGGCATCGTTCCGCATTATTCGTGGTGTAAACAAAGAAGACGCTTTTGTTCTGTTTTTAGTTACCGCGGTAACGGTTATAGCTGACCTAGCGATTGCAGTAGTGGTGGGTGTTATCGTTTCTGCCTTGGTATTTGCATGGAAGCATGCACGCCATATTGAGGTTAAAAGTCACATCGATAGTGATGATTGGAAAGTCTATGATTTAGAAGGGCCACTGTTCTTCGGCTCTGTTAGTCATTTCAAAGACTTATTTGATATTGCCAATGACCCAGAGCATGTGGTTATCGACTTTAAAGAATCGCGAATTTGGGACTCATCGGGTATAGATGCCTTAGATACGTTAGCTGATAAATACGAACAACAAGGTAAGAAACTGCATATTCGTCATATTAGTGATGAGTGTCGCAACTTATTGCGTAAAGCTGATAAGTTCGTAGAAATTAACGTGAATGAAGATCCACGTTACCGGGTTGCTACCGATAAGCTAGCTTAACCGCTGCTGGTTATTGCCTTGGTGTCGCTACTGAGGCAGATTACCAATACGAGAGAGCGCTTAGATGCACCAAATGAAATCGCAAATGCTTTTGTTTGGTGCAAATTAAGGTGGTTCGAAAAGCCTGTTTTTTGAATAAATCTATATAAAACAGGCTAGTAATGACATGGCACTAATATTGGATATACTTTTTTGTGTGAAAAATTGTGTGTGTATGTTTAGAGCAACCTAGCTCATAAAAATTTGATAGCTATGATCACTCGTAGCGCTTGATAGGCAACGAAGCCCGCAACAACGAAAGTTGGTGCGGGCTTTTTTTTGTCCCGAATAAAGGGGAGAGACCATGACATCTTTGGCATCTAAAACGCGAATTCTCGTCGTTGGAAACGGAATGGTAGGGCACCATTTTGTTGAACAGCTTCATCAAAGCAGCGATAACGTTGACATCACCGTACTGTGCGGTGAGTCGAGACTGGCCTACGATAGAGTACATTTGTCCTCTTACTTTAGTGGTGCTAGCGCAGATGACTTAGCCCTAACAACCGCTGATGTATATCGTGAGTGGGGCGTTAATGTGGTGACAAACGCCATAGTGACTGACTTGCTGCGCGACGAGAAAAAGGCGTTAACGGAAGATGGTCAGGTATTTCCTTACGATAAGTTGGTACTGGCCACTGGCTCTTACCCATTCGTTCCGCCTATCCCAGGAAACGACCAAGAGCACTGTTTAGTGTATCGCACTATTGATGACCTGATTGCGATTGAGAACTCTGCCCGCGAAAGCAAAGTGGGTGTGGTAGTGGGTGGCGGTTTATTAGGGCTTGAAGCGGCAAACGCGTTAAAAGAAGCAGGCCTTGAAACCCACGTGGTGGAATTTGCGCCTCAGCTTATGGCTGTGCAGTTAGACGAAACCGGCGGTGACGTACTTCGCAGTAAAATTGAATCGTTAGGGGTAACCGTACATACCCAGAAAGCAACACAGGTTATCGAAGCCGGTGAGCAATCACGCTATCGCATGGTATTTGCCGACGGTACTTTTCTTGAAACCGATATGGTGCTGTTTTCAGCGGGTATTCGCCCATCAGATCAACTCGCCAGAAAATCCATGCTAGCCCTTGGTGAACGTGGCGGCATTGTGGTTGATGATAATTGTTTAACGTCCGACCCTGATATTTTCGCCGTGGGCGAATGTGCACTGTGGCAAAACCGCATATTTGGTTTGGTTGCACCAGGTTACACCATGGCTCGTGCCGCAGTAAGCGCACTAGCAGGTGGTGATACCGTATTCACTGGCGCCGACATGAGCACAAAGCTTAAGTTGATGGGCGTGGAAGTGGGCTCTATTGGTGACGCGCATGAGCGTACCACTGGCGCACAAAGCTACACCTACTTTAATCAGCCAGAAGGCGTGTACAAGAAGTTGGTGGTAGATGAAAGCCAACAAAAAGTGTTGGGTGCCGTGTTAGTGGGTGATACGAGTGACTACGACACCTTGTTGCAATACGCCTTAAACGGCATTGATTTGCCGGAAAATCCTGAAACTCTTATTTTGCCAAGTGCAGGGGCTGCGCCAGCATTAGGGGCTGATGCACTGCCAGATACCGCCACAATTTGCTCTTGTCACAACGTGGCCAAAAGCGACATTGTATCGGCTATCGACGAAGGCTGCTGCAGCCTTAGCGACGTAAAAAGCTGTACAAAAGCCAGCACGGGTTGTGGTGGATGTACTGCTCTGCTTAAAAACGTGGTTGATAGCGAGCTTGAAAAGCGCGGTGTCGAAGTCTCAAAAGCCATATGTGAACATTTCAACCATACCCGCCAAGAACTATTCCATATTGTAAAAGTGAACGGCATCACCTCTTTTGATGAATTGCTCGACAAGCATGGTACCGGTCTTGGTTGTGAAATATGTAAGCCAGCAGCAGGCTCTATTTTAGCGTCTGTGTATAACGATTACGTACTTAAACAAGAGCATTTACCTCTTCAAGATACCAACGATATCTATCTTGGAAACATGCAAAAAGATGGCACTTACTCTGTGGTTCCTCGCGTGGCGGGGGGAGAAATTACGCCAGAAAAGCTAATTTTATTAGGCGAAGTTGCCAAGAAATACAGCCTGTATACCAAAATCACTGGCGGTCAGCGTATTGATTTGTTTGGCGCACGGGTCGATCAACTTCCTGATATTTGGGAAGCCCTTGTCAAAGGCGGCTTTGAAACAGGGCATGCATACGCTAAAGCCCTTCGTACGGTGAAGTCTTGTGTGGGCAGCACTTGGTGTCGCTACGGCGTTCAAGATTCGGTGAAAACCGCCATCGATTTAGAGAACCGTTATAAGGGCTTACGTGCGCCGCACAAGATTAAATTTGGCGTGTCCGGCTGTACGCGGGAATGTGCAGAAGCTCAAAGTAAAGATATTGGTGTTATTGCCACCGAAAATGGCTGGAATTTATATGTGTGCGGAAACGGCGGTATGAAGCCTCGCCATGCCGATTTATTCGCTACCGATTTAGATACAGAAACACTGGTTAAGTACATCGACCGCGTATTGATGTTTTATGTACGCACCGCCGATAGACTTCAGCGTACATCGGTATGGATGGACAACTTAGAAGGGGGCTTAGCTTACCTGCAAGATGTTGTCATGAATGACTCGCTAAATATTAACGCTGATTTAGAAGCCCAAATGGAAACCGTGGTTGGTGCTTATCAGTGTGAGTGGAAAACCACGCTTGAAAGCGAAGCCTCGCGTAAACGTTTCCGTCAATTCGTTAACACAGATGGCACCGACACAAACATTCAGTTTGTTTCTGAGCGAGGTCAAGTTAGGCCTGCCACTGAATTAGAGAAATCTAAAGGTGCCGACAACCTCATTGCGGTTGACGTAATTTAATAAGGAATAAACTGATGACAGCAAATACAGAAGTGGCGCCCCTTTGGCATGATGTGTGTGGCATTGATGAAGTGGTAACAAACAGCGGTGTTTGTGCACTTGTAGAAGGTCAGCAAGTGGCACTGTTTAGTGTGATGAGAGGTGGTGAGCAATTCCTTTACGCCATTAGCAACTGGGACCCTATCGGTAAGGCAAACGTGCTATATCGCGGCCTTATAGGTTCTATAGCTGATGATGTCGTGGTGGCATCGCCCCTTTATAAAGAGCACTACGTGTTGGCCACAGGCAAGTGTATTGAACGTGATGACGTAAGCGTAGTGGCGTATGATGTGAAAGTGGAAGGTGAGCGAATACTCGTTGCTGTCTAACCCACTTTTCTATGTTGTTTTTGTTTATTAAGAGAGTTTATCCATGAATATGGCTACACCAAAAACCACTATGCTGGAACCATTACTACGGCAAAAGCAAACCACCTGTCCTTATTGTGGTGTGGGTTGTGGTGTAGATATCAGTTGCAACGTTAGCGGGCGTATTACCTCCCTGGACAAGGTTACTGGTACGCCCGAGCATCCGGCCAATTATGGTCGTCTGTGTGTAAAAGGCACAAACCTGCTCGAAACAAACGATCTTAGCGGCCGTTTGCTTCACCCAACCATGGCAGGTGCAAAGGTAGATTGGGACACGGCTACCCGCGCGGTGGCTGATAAAATCACTCAGACTATTGCTGAACATGGGCCGGATGCCGTTGCGTTTTATGTGTCAGGGCAACTACTGACCGAAGATTATTATGTTGCTAATAAGCTCATGAAAGGGTTTATTGGCAGCGCCAACATAGACACAAATTCACGGCTTTGTATGTCTTCTGCCGTTGCAGGTTATAAACGTGCGTTTGGCGAGGATGTGGTGCCTTGTGATTACACCGATTTAGAATGTACTTCACTATTGGTGCTTACAGGCAGCAACACCGCGTGGGCACACCCCGTATTATTCCAGCGCATTCAAAGGGCTAAGCTGTGCAATCCTGATATGAAGGTGGTGGTAATTGACCCGCGAGAAACTGAGACCTGCACAATTGCAGACTTACATTTACCGCTAAAAGCAGGCAGCGACGTTGCGTTGTTTAATGGGTTACTTCAATTTGCTCACAACAATGGGGCAATAGATGAAGCTGCGATTGGTGAGTTTACCCAAGGGTTAAATGACGCCATCACAAGTGCTAACACTATTGATGCTAAAGACGTGGCTAGTCTGTGCGGTTTAAATGAGGCGGATTTAAACACCTTTTATGATTGGTTTATCAATGCTGACACTGCAGTTACATTCTATTCCATGGGGGTTAACCAATCTTCAGCTGGGGTAGATAAAGCTAACGCCATTATTAATTGTCACTTGGCATTGGATTTTATTGGCAAACCAGGTTGTGGTCCTTTTTCTATAACCGGTCAGCCAAATGCCATGGGGGGCAGAGAAGTGGGGGGGTTAGCCAATATGCTGGCGGCCCACTGTGATATTGAAAACCCTGAGCACCGTGAAAATGTAAAAGCGTTTTGGCAGTCTCCGGCTATGCCAGAGTGCGGCGGATTAAAAGCGGTAGACTTGTTTTCAGCTATGGATGCAGGGCAAATCAAGTTTGTGTGGATAATGGGCACGAACCCTGTAGTGAGTATGCCTTATCGGGAGCAAGTTGAATCGGCGCTTAAAAAATGCGATATGGTGGTGGTGTCAGATATTGTACAAAGTAACGATACCCTTGCCTTTGCTGATATTGCATTGCCTGCAACAGGATGGTCTGAAAAAGACGGTACTGTAACGAATTCCGAGCGCAGAATTTCCCGTCAACGAGGCATCATGCCGCCTCCAGGTGAAGCCAAACATGATTGGCAAATCATGTGTGATGTAGCCGATAAAATGGGCTTTGCCAGCGAGTTTTCTTACTCTCACCCTAGCGAAATATTTGATGAACATGCCCGTTTGACCGCATACAAAAACGACGGCGCGCGATTGCTCAATCTTGCCCCTTTAACCGGGAAGTCTCAGGCTCAATATGATGCAATGGCGCCTGTGCAATGGCCACTTATTACCAACAGCGACCAGACACTTGCACCTGTTCGCCCCTTTTATAACAAAGTGTTTTCTACCCCGTCGGGCAAAGCAAATTTTGTTGCAGTGCGATTCTTACCTCCCACTCAAGTTACCTCGAATGCATTTCCTTTTGTGCTTAATAGTGGGCGAATGCGTGATCAGTGGCACACCATGACACGAACAGGCAAAGCGCCGGTACTCCATGCTCATACTGACCACGCTAATGTTTATATTCATCCCGAAGATGCAAAAGCATTGGGTGTTTCAACGAACGACTATGTCACGCTTAGCAGTAAAGTGAGCGGCGAAACACCCTGTATTTTCCCTGTGCAAATTGATAAACGTCAGCGCCAAGGCGATGTATTCGTCCCTATTCATTGGTCTGGGGAGTGGGGTTCGCACAGTAAGTTGGCAAAACTTTATGCGCCCGCGACCGACCCTATTTCAGGGCAGCCAGAACTTAAGCATGGTGCGGTATCGATTACGCCCCTCAACTTTTCAAGCTACGGAAAGCTCTATATTAGTGATGACGTTCAAGCGGCACATGGCGAATGGGATATCGTAAAGGTGCTGAACGAGGTAGTGGAAAGCAATAACGGCTACTGGGCTAAATATTTAATTGATAATGGGCTGGGCGTATCTATTGCCAGCCAACTTGAATCGCAAGCGGTAATAAAAGGGTTGCTAGAAAAACTACCTAAAAATTGGGTGTGCTATCAACACAAAACCGCCGACAGCCAAGTGCTTATTTGTACATATGAAGATTCGTTTTGTTTTATGGCGTTTTTTGGTGTGCAAAGCCCCAGTACGAAGCCAAAGTATGATGTGCCAAATTCATGGGTAGACAGTGCATTAACGCAAAGTTTCAACCCTGAAAAACTGGCTAACTTTTTACGTTGTGACGTTGACGAAGAATTTTTAAATGGCCCTGTGGTTTGCAGCTGTTTTTCTGTAAGGGAAAAAACCATTAGCAAAGCAATAGTAGACGGGTGCTCATCAGTTTCTGCATTGGGCGATACGTTAAAGTGCGGCACAAACTGCGGCTCCTGCAAACCGGCTTTAGCAACATTAATTAACGAACATGCTACCACAGTAGAAGACGTCGCTCGTGAAAGTTAACACCAAGCGGGTGGCTGATAAGAAAGCTACGCAGATTACTATCAAGAATGCTACTGGCATAGCATTTTGCATGAACGTGACTAACACAAGAGCGACGACGAACCTTGCTCTGGAGAGATTATCATGAACACTTTGTTTAACACCTTTGGGCTGTTGTTTCGCGATGCATTATCGCAACCTGCTCGTCACTCTACATCAGGTTTTTTAAGTGGATGGTTAGGCAACGGAAAAAGCGCGCCACGTAGCAAAAAAGAGGGCAAAGTGTACATTGTTGGGGCTGGCCCAGGCGATGTTGAATTACTCACCCTTAAGGCGCTTAGATTAATCAAACAAGCTGATATTGTTTTGTTTGACGCATTAGTGGGCAAAGATGTTATTGCTGAAATTCCCCGTCATGTGAAACGTGAATATGTGGGTAAACGATGTGGTCAGCACAGTATGAAGCAGCAAGAGATTAGCGCGAAGGTGGTTGAGCTAGCGAAGGCCGGTCATTGTGTGGTGCGACTTAAAGGTGGCGACCCTGCGTTGTTTGCTAGAACTTGCGAAGAAACCATGGCACTGACAGAAGCAAATATTCCTTTTGCTATTGTACCTGGCATTACGGCGGCCTCAGGCATGTCTGCTTACACAGGTATCCCGCTAACGGATAGACGCTGTGCGCAGTCAGTAAGTTTTATTACTGCCCATTTTCAAAATCCTGAAGCATGGCCCGATATGCCCCAGTTGGCAAAAAACGTAGCCTCTCAAACCGTGGTGGTTTACATGGGATTAAGTCGTTTATCTACGTTATGTGAAGAGCTAAAGAAACAAGGTATTGCAGATGATTGGCCTGTTGCCGCGGTAGAAAATGCTACAAGTCCTCAGCAACGTGTTATTGAAGGTACCTTGAGTTCAATTAGTGAGCAGGTATCTCATGCGAATGTTAGTGGTCCTACGTTACTTATTTTTGGAAAGGTGGTAGAGTCACGACAACTCGTCAATACATCACTTTTACACAATAAGCAGCATGTCTCAGCAATTTAGCAACTATATAAAAATCATCGGCAAGGGCCAAAAAGGGGGGCGCAGTCTTACCCGCCAAGAAGCTTACGAGTCTATGAAGATGGTTTTGTCTAATCAGGTTACCGGCGATCAACGTGGTGCGTTTTTAATGCTCTTGCGTACGCGAGAAGAAACCCCAGAAGAAGTCATTGGGTTTATTGATGCATGCCGTGAATTACTAGAACCTGAACTTGCTAACTTAACACCCACGTTAGATGTGGGCTGTTATGCCGGTAAGCGCCGCCAGTTACCCTGGTATCTGTTATCGTGCGCGGTACTGGCTAAAAATAATTACACCATTATGCTACACGGCGCCCATGAGCCAGGCTCTGGTCGGTTATACGCTAGCAAAGCTTTACCTGCTTTGGGGCTTGAAGAAGTAAATAGTATTGCCGATGCCTCTCGCCAAATGGGTGAGTTTGGTGTTACCTACCTCGACCTGTCGCACTTATTGCCAGCGCTTAATACCATCATAAAATTACGTGAAGTATTTGGGTTACGCTCATGTGCAAATACCTTGGCGCGCTTGCTGAACCCGACGTCAGCTCCCTATTGTGTGCAGGGTGTCTATCACATGCACCTTGATCATAAACATTGTCGTGTGAATGAAAGTTTTCCTGCGTTCGAAGCGCTGTGCTTTCGAGGCGATGGAGGAGATCCGGAAGTAAACAGTGAACGAAAAACCGAACTCTATGTCACGCGCAATGGAAGTACCGAAGAAATTATTCTTCCAGAGTTGACAGAAAAAATGGCCCTCAAAGATACGCAAATGAACGTGAACGATATGCTCGCGGTTTGGCGAGGTGAGACTTCGCATCTTTATGGGGAACAAGCCATTCACGCAACCCTAGTGAGTTACCTTATCTTACTTGAAGGGTATGACGTAGATGAAGCGAATACGCTTGCCACACAAATGTGGGCAAAACGAGATAAAACCGCGTTACCCTTCACTCAGTATTAGGCCATTTGAAGTTAATGCTGTTGTCTTAGAATCAAATTATTTCCAAATTCTTCTAATAATTAAGTAACTTGTAAATCCTCTGCTATCTTTAGATCAGCCAAGTAAGGCAATAACGACTTTGCATCCTCGCTTGCTCTCATAAACGTTATGGGAAGTTTGTGTGAGCGAGATGCTATGCCCGAACGTCGAGGAGCACGGGATGTTTTTTAAGAATAAGCAATTGTTAGAAGAAGTAGAGCGTTTACGCAAAGATGTTGAATCGTTTCATACAGTGGAAAGTGAACTTAGGGCTGAAATGCTTTATGTCGAATTGGATAGAAACGGCAAAATCAGTAGAGTGAACGACAGCTTTTCAGATGCAATAGATTTTTCATCTAATGCACTTGATGGAAAAACCATGGATAGCCTCATTCCTCAGGGAGTGATGGGGCAGTCCGCCACGAAAGAGTTTATTGCCGCGATTAAGCAAGCACAGCATTGGCACGGTGCGATAAACCTTGCTAATGCTAATGGTGAAGACCGCTGGTTCAGAGGTATATTGCAGCCAATTACTAACGAATCCGGTGGTGTAGAACGCATCGCGCTGTACATGGCAGAGCAAACCAAAAATATTAATAAAAGTCGTGAAATGAACGATATGCTGGCTGCATTAAACCGTTCCATCGCGGTAATTGAGTTTGATCTGACAGGCAAAATTCTTAAAGCCAATGACAACTTTTTATCTACGATGGGCTACTCATTAGAGCAAATTCTTGGAAAGCATCACAAAATATTTTGCCCAGCAGATGAAGTCGACACACCAGAGTATCGACAATTTTGGAGTGACCTATCGCAAGGGAAAATGTTTTCAGACCGTTTTAAGCGGGTAGATAGTCGAGGCAATGATGTATGGTTGGAAGCCTCCTACAACCCTATTAGGAACGATCAAGGCGTGCTTTATAAGGTCGTTAAATTTGCTACAGCGATCACAGAACAAATGCAAAGAGAGTTTGCTATTTCTGAGGCCGCTAATGTTGCTTTCAATATATCGGAAGGTACGGGAGAGCAAGCCCAAAAAGGTAAAGAGGTAGTGGGTAGTATGGTGCGAATTATGGGGGAGCTCACTTCGCAGATGGGAACAGCTAGCGAGGGGATTCGCGAACTCGACGAACAGTCGCAAAAAGTGGCTGATTTAGTTAAAAGCATCAGTGGTATTGCCGATCAGACCAACTTACTGGCGTTGAATGCGGCAATTGAAGCCGCCAGAGCGGGCGACCAAGGAAGAGGCTTTGCCGTTGTTGCTGATGAAGTGCGCCAACTTGCGTCAAGAACCAGTACTGCCACTGAAGAAATTGTCAGTGTGGTAAATGAAAACAGAAAGCTTACCGAAAATGCGGTGCAACTTATTGAAGCGGGCCAGGAAAAAGCGAGAGAAGCGCTTGAGTACTCGACTGAGTCGGGCAAAGTCATGAACGAAATTCAAAATGGCTCCTCAGAAGTCGTAAACGCCATTGGTCAATTCACCCAACGGCTGTAAAGCCTGAAACGATAAATAAAGCACTGAGGGGGAGTGTGGTGTCTCCCTCGTGTTTCTATTCTCCTTCCCGCTGTGCATCAACCATCCCTATGCCGTGCATCGAACACTTCTAGTGCAATAAACGCACTGTTATTGTTCAGGCAAAAGAATGATTACCATTTGTGTTTTTGCTAAATCCTATTATTTCAGTGTGTTAGGGTTTTGGCACGAACTCTGCTTTATTAATGGCAGTTATACTATGAAGCAATACCAAAACAAAAAAGTACATTGAGTACTGGTAGCAACAACTAACACCCAAACAATAAGTTCGCCTGTACCTCATTAACTAATGATTACAGGCTCGGCATCGAAGCCCACCAAGCGCGACGTTTATTCGTCTACGCTGGTGGGTTTTTTTTTGGCTAAAGGAAACATAAATGACCAAGTTTAAAAACGTTTCAATGCTCAAACAAATAAAGAAAAAAATGACAGCAGGCTTAACCGCTGCGATAGCCCTTTCTTTTACCTTAGTCGCGCCACTTGCTAGCGCTCAAAGCGATGAAAAAGTGGGTTGGCCAGAAAAAGAAGAATTAAAATTTGGTTTTATCAAACTGACCGACATGGCGCCATTGGCCATCGCTTATGAAAAAGGCTTTTTTGAAGACGAAGGTTTATATGTCACCTTAGAAGCCCAAGCAAACTGGAAAGTATTGCTTGATAGAACCATTGACGGTCAACTTGATGGCGCTCACATGCTAGCAGGGCAACCTCTTGGCGCAACCATTGGTTTTGGTACCGAAGCGCATGTTGTGACAGCGTTCAGTATGGATCTAAATGGTAATGGCATCACTGTTTCAAACGAAATATGGGAAAAAATGAAAGCCCATATTCCGGTAGAAGACGGCAAACCTGTTCACCCCATTAAAGCTGATTATTTAAAGCCAGTGGTTGAAGAATACCGTGATGCAGGTAAGCCGTTTAACATGGGTATGGTTTTTCCTGTATCGACGCATAACTACGAGCTTCGATACTGGCTTGCTGCCGGTGGTATTCACCCAGGCTACTATGCACCACACAAAGGTGACAATGCTGGGCAGATTGATGCTGAAGCTTTGCTGTCGGTTACCCCTCCTCCTCAAATGCCAGCTACGATGGAAGCCGGTACTATCTATGGGTATTGCGTAGGCGAACCTTGGAACCAGCAGGCGGTATTTAAAGGTATTGGTGTGCCGGTTATTACCGATTACGAAATTTGGAAAAACAACCCAGAGAAAGTATTTGGTGTAAGCCAAGCGTGGGCCGATAAGTACCCGAATACACATATTCGCGTGGTTAAAGCGTTAATTCGAGCTGCCATGTGGTTAGATGAAAATGACAATGCTAATCGCCCAGAAGCAGTAAAAATATTAGCGAAAAGCAACTATGTTGGCGCCGATGAAGATGTGTTGGCTAACAGCATGACAGGCACCTTCGAATATGAAAAAGGCGATAAGCGTGAAGTACCAGACTTCAACGTATTCTTCCGTTATAACGCCACTTACCCGTTTTACAGTGATGCGATTTGGTATTTAACGCAAATGCGCCGCTGGGGACAAATTTCAGAGCCTAAATCAGACGATTGGTATAAAGAGACTGCACGTAAAGTGTATAAGCCAGAGGTTTACGCCATGGCTGCAAAAGCACTTATTGCCGAAGGAAAAGCAAAAGCGACGGACTTCCCAGCGTTTGCCACTGAAACTGGCTTTAAACCACCTCAATCTGAATTTATCGACGGCGTTACCTACGACGGTAGCAAGCCAAATGCTTATCTTGAGCAGTTTGGTATTGGGCTAAAGGGTGAAACTGTTCTTTAACAGTTTCACAGTCATACACAAATAGCGGAGAACAACATGAGTAAGATGGCAAATATATTAAGCTTTTCGCCAGCCAAGTCACCAATGAGCGGTACCATGGGGGCGGTTTATAGTCGAGCACCCGCTTTATTATTGCCTCTTATTGGCCTTTTGATGTTCCTCGCTGTTTGGAATGGTGTGGCGAAAAGTATTGATACCTCACTCGGGCAATTCCCTGGTCCTGCTCAAGTGTGGGAGCAAGCAGGTTCGCTTATTGCTGAGCACAGTGCACAGCGAGAAAACGCTAATGCGTTTTACTCCAGACAAGAAGAGCGCAACGCCGCTCGGGTTGCACAAGACCCAACTTACGAACCAAAAATTCGTGAGTATACCGGTTCACCCACCTTCTTTGATCAAATATGGACAAGTCTTTACACCGTCATGGTGGGGTTTCTTATTGCCTCAGTGATTGCTGTACCTGTGGGTATTTTATGTGGGCTGAGTAAGTCAGCCTATGCGGCCATTAATCCGCTCATACAACTGTTTAAACCTGTATCACCTTTAGCATGGTTACCATTGGTCACTATGGTCGTGAGCGCGCTGTATGTTAGCGACGACCCTATGTTTTCAAAGTCATTTGTAACATCGGCACTCACGGTATCTTTATGCTGCCTTTGGCCCACGCTAATTAACACTGCGGTGGGTGTGTCTGCTATTGATAAAGACTTGATTAACGTGAGCAAGGTACTGCGTTTAACGCCGATGTCTCATTTAACAAAAATCATTCTGCCTTCTTCTATTCCTATGATTTTCACAGGGTTAAGACTGTCACTTGGCATCGGCTGGATGGTATTGATTGCGGCAGAAATGCTGGCGCAAAACCCAGGTCTTGGTAAGTTCGTCTGGGATGAATTTCAAAATGGTAGTTCAGAATCTTTGGCTCGCATCATGGTAGCGGTGCTCACTATAGGCGCTATCGGTTTCATACTCGACAGGATAATGCTGTCGGTTCAACGTGCAGTGAGCTGGGACAAAACCAGCGTATTACGGTAATTAAGGAGAAAGAACATGCAAGCTAAACACTTGGAATTAGAACAAGTAGGCATCGATTTCCCTACACCGAAAGGCCCATTTACGGCACTTACTGATGTAAACCTTAAAATTGCGAAAGGTGAGTTTGTTTCATTAATCGGTCACTCGGGCTGTGGTAAATCAACCGTGCTTAATATTGTGGCGGGTTTACACCAAGCTACCACGGGCGGAGTCATACTCGATGGTGCTGAAGTGAAAACGCCTGGGCCAGAGCGTGCGGTTGTTTTTCAAAACCACTCGCTATTACCTTGGTTAAGCGTTTATAAAAATGTGGAATTGGCCGTAAAGCACACCATGCGTGGCAAGTCTAAAAAAGAAATGCGAGATTGGATAATGCACAACTTAGAGCTTGTGCATATGACACATGCTCTTGATAAATTACCTAGTGAGATATCTGGTGGCATGAAGCAACGTGTTGGTATCGCTCGCGCATTAGCGATGGAACCCAAAGTCTTACTCATGGATGAGCCCTTTGGGGCACTAGATGCGTTAACCCGCGCGCACCTGCAAGACTCATTAATGGAAATCCATGCCGATTTAGGCAATACAGTGATTATGATCACCCATGATGTAGATGAAGCCGTATTGCTTTCAGATAGAATAGTGATGATGAATAACGGCCCAGCTGCCACTATAGGCGAAATCCTCGATATTGAGCTGCCTAGACCCCGAGACAGGCTTAAGCTGGCTGACAACCCTCAGTACAACCACTACCGACATGAAGTGCTGACCTTTTTGTATGATAAACAAAAAAAAATTGAGCCGGTGTCTTCCCATATCAAATCTAACCAAGCTGGAGGTGGTTCTGCAAAAAAAGCGAACAGTAAATCCGACGCAGCTTGAGTTAGGCGTTTAACGCTGATTCAAAGCGCGACACATAAGTCGCTAAAACTTATTTAAACCCTTAGGTGCTTATCCCATTTTTTACTGGGAGGGAGCCCCTTAACTAAAAATCGTCAATAAGAACGCTAACCATCAAACGTTAACATCGTTAATAACAAGGGAACGCACATGAATACGCAAGATATGAAACCATCAACAGCGCTGACAAAAGCACCGTCAAATAGGTTTACACCGGCACAAAAGCGCTTTACTCAAGCTGCACTGACAAGTGCTATGTTGGCGTGTTTTAGTGCGCCATCAATGGCGCAGAGCTGGCATGATGTGCTTAGTGAGGCGTCTACATGGGCAGATTTGAACTTACGTTATGAATCAGTCGACCAAGATAATGCACTTGATGATGCTAGTGCATTAACACTTCGTACTCGCCTGGGTTTTAAATCCGGAACGTTGAACGGGTTTTCCTTTACCGCAGAAGTGGAAGATAGCCGCATTGTTATGGGGCAAGGCGATTATACAGTAGGCCCTACAGGTTATAACGTAGGTGAGTATTCAGTGATTGCAGATCCTGAAACTACAGAAGTGGATCAAGCGTTTATTCAGTACAAGAATGAAAAGCTTACACTTAAAGGGGGCAGACAAGTGATTGCCCTCGATAATCACAGGTTCGTAGGGCATGTGGGATGGCGTCAAGATAGGCAGACCTTTGATGGCGTTACTGCTACCTATGCGCTTAACGAGAAAGTGAATTTCTTTTATGGGTACCTTACCCAGCGAAATCGAATTTTTGCACAAGCCGCTGATTTTGATTCAAAAGATCATTTATTCAACGCGAGTTTCAAAACAGCGGTAGGAAAATTTACCGCTTACGGTTATTTATTAGAAATTGATAATGACACCGATAATGCGCTTGATACCTACGGTATTCGCTATAACGGCAGTATGAAAGGTGAGACAGTGAACTGGGCATACGGCGCTGAATTTGCTACGCAAAGCAGTGAGTCAGGCTCTGGCGAAACCGCTACCGACTATGATGCTAGTTACATTAATGCAAACCTTGCAGCTACCTTTTCAGGTATTACCGCGAAGATTGATTATGAATTGTTAGGCTCTGACGACGGTGCATATGGTTTTGCCACGCCACTGGCCACCCTGCATAAATTTAACGGTTGGACCGACCAATTCTTAGGTACACCTGCACAAGGTCTTCAAGATGTTACTTTCTCTTTATCCGGAAAATTAGCGGGTGGTAAATGGTTGCTGGCCTATCATGATTTTAGTGCCGATGAAGCCTCAGCCGAGGTGGATGATTTAGGTAGCGAAATTAACGTACAGTACGTAACTAAAGTGATGGATAAGGTCACGCTTGCGGTGAAGTATGGTAGCTACTCGGCTGGTGATATCAAAGTAGACGCCAATAAGCTATGGGTGTGGGCAAGTACGCGTTTTTAATCATGCTTGAGGGTGTTTGATGCCGTTGTTTTAAAAAACGACATCAAATAAGCCCCACCAGCAGGGCCGACAAAACAGATTCACCAACAGGCCCATTAAAAAGACTTATAAAAAAAGGTGTTAGAGAACAGACTCTCTAGCACCTTTTTTGTCGTTTATGAGCGCGAAGGTCAGGGCGTTTAATCGCTTTAGCTTTTTGCTGGAAGCAGCCACTTATTCTGTACCGCGGTATCTAATTGACGCGTCACGTAATCCCATAATTTAGGTGCACAATGCTTCAAGTGTAAGTTACGTTTTTCTATCTTATCTCGGGTAACAGCATGTTTATTCCAACTACCACCTTGATTTTGCATGTTTTGAAACACAGGAAGCACTCGGTCCATCGCCTTGGCAAACTCGGCATCAGGGGTCTTTGCTTCTTCAAACTCTACCCATAGTGATAATAACTCATCGGCATAGGAACTCGGCAGTAAGCCAAAAATACGCTTTGCCGCATCAAGCTCTTTTTCTGCTTGCGCGTGGTGTTCAGAGACCTCGTTGAAGGCAAACAAATCGCCTGCATCAATTTCCACTACATCATGAATCAAAATCATACGAATAACCCGAGCGACATCAATAGGTTTCTCGGAATAATGTGCCAAGGTACTGGCCATAAGTGCAACATGCCAACTGTGCTCGGCAGAGTTTTCTTGGCGATCGCCATCACAAGGCAAGGTTATTTGGCGCTTAACACTTTTTAGTTTGTCTAATTCGCAAATAAAGGCACTGAAATCTTCCGGTAAAAACGACATGAATCGCTCCTGCTTTTTTACGTATTAAAAATGAAAATGGGCCTTAGCGATAACCGCTACGGCCCATTTAATTCTGCATTGAAATAGGCATGTTGCAGCCTATTTCAATAATTTTAAAAATTACTTTTGCTCAGATAACCAAACAATCAAATCAGCAATATCATCAAAGGTCATTTCAGCAGTAAACTTAGGCTGATATTTACCATTAATAACAAAGCTTGGTACGCCTGTAAGGTAGTCTCGGTTCTTATCGATAAGCTGCTGGTTCTTACGAATCATATTGTTTACACCAAAGCTGGTGGCTAACTTATCAAACTCAGCGCCATCAACACCGTTTACCACAAAGATGTTACGCAAATCTTTAAGGTTGGTAATGGTTGCGCGTTGCTTATGAATGTAGTTGAAGATAGCTGTGTTCATTGCATCTTCTTGTTTCATTGCACGGGCAATTAACATGGCATGGGTGGCGGCATCTTGAACGTCAGGGCCGGTAAAGCGCATAAAGTTAACATGCACTTTTTCAAACTTAGTGTTCTCGCCTTTCTTCTCTTTAATTTGTTTTACGATTGGCTCAAATTGGAAGCAATGTGGGCACCAGAACGAGAAGTATTCTGTGATAACTGGCTTTTTAGTCGCTTCTTCATCTAATACCGTGTAATGGGTACCTTCTTTCCATTTAGCTGTACCTTCTTGGGCACATGCGGTTAATGGCAAAAGCATTGCCATTACAAACAACACTGCAAACTTCTTCATGTAATTGAATCCTTTGATTTCAAATCTATCTATCAATGCTGAGGTTACCACAGGCTTTTATTGGGCACTAGTTTACGCGACAAGCGAGCGGAAAAATGCAACGAATGGATGATATCTGAGGGGGAAGTTTCGCTTCTTCGTAAAGAAGAAGCGAATAAAGTGTCACTATTTTAGTTTAAAAAGTGACGGAATAGGTGTTACTGGTGATTGTAGCTCACCGATAGCAATGCACGTCGTTCTTGTCCTGCATAGCCCACGATATCCTCGTAGTCAGTATCAAAAAGGTTATTCACTTTTAATGATAACGCCCACTTTTCAGAAACTTGGTAGCCAAGGTTAACTGACGCTAGGGTATAAGCTGACAACCCTAAGGTTTCTGCATTAGCAGGGTAGGGAGGGAAGTAAGTATCGTAATGGGTGCCCGTATAGGCCAGTTTTGCATAAAGGCTAAATTTCTCGGTACCTAAATCAGACAATACCGATAATGCGCCTTGATGACGTGCACGGCGAAGCTCTGTGCTGGCAATGCCAAAACTGGTTTGATCAGCGTCTAAATAGCTATAAGATGCCGACACTTTCGCTAAATCGCTAAGCCAAGTTACTTCAACGTCTACGCCGTCACGGCTACTTTCACCATCTACATTGGCAGCGGTGTACACGCCTTGGGTGGCGTCATAAACGAAGCCATTAATTTCGTCTTCAAGTTGGGCACTATAAGCACTCATCTGTGCGGTAACCGAATTCCAATCTGCTTTTACGCCCACTTCCCACTCTTCGCTCTCTTCGGGCGTTAAGTCAGGGTTACCAATAAAGCTATCTGGGAAATAGCCAAATCGTTCAGTAAAGGTTGGGGTTTTAATCGCCTTACCGTAGCTTGAAAATAGTGCATAGGTTTTTGATACTTGCCACGTTAGGCCCGCGCGATAACTAACGGCGTCATCAAATTCACTGTTGTTGTCGAACCTTGCGCTTAAGGTCGCAAAAACATTATCAACGAGGTCACCAGTGGCTTCACCAAATAAGCTGGTCGTATTGTCGTGCTGCTTTTGATTTGGATCGCCAAATACAACAGGGCCACGTTGTTCAAACAAACGTTGTAAGTATTCAGCACCACCCGCTACTTGCCAGTTATCAAAGTTGTAAAAACTTGTCCAATTTAGGGCTAAGCGCTCCCCCGTGGTGCCACCTGCATCGACACCTGATGTGGTGTTGTCATTGTCGTCTTTTCGGTAATCGAAAGACACAGTAGACGCATAGGCAGATGCATCTGGCGCGTAGCGCCAAGCTAGTTTAGTACTAAGTTGGCTACCATCAGTCACATTGTCGGCATCAGCAGGTAATCCGGTGGTGACATAGTCGGTACCATCGTAATCATTTTCGTATTGGGTGCTGCGAAATTTCGCACTTAATGTGTGTGCATCAGCCAATGCGTAATCAACGTTGATGCCTGCGGTCATGTTGTCATAACCGTCATCTTCATTACCCACGCGGGAAATGTTATCGCCATCTGTTTTTAGGTAATTGGCGTAGGTGCGCACAGCCACATCGCCATTTTGCGTGGCGGCATTAATGCTGCCTTGGTAAGTACCTTGTGTGCCTATTCCCGCACTTAAATTAATGCTAGGTTTTGCACTGGCTCCTTCACCTGCTTTGGTGGTGATACTTAATACGCCACCAATTGCGCCACTGCCCCATAAGGCACTTTGCGGGCCACGTAGTAGTTCTATACGTACCACGTTCGCCGAGGTTAAGTGGGCCAAGTCTATCAAGCTTCCTTGGCCAATATCGTTAGACACTACGCCATCAATAAGCACAAGCAAGTGATTACTTTCGCTGCCTCGAACACGAAGTTCGGTAAGGCCGCCTGGGCTACCTGATTGGGAAAGGCTTACGCCAGGTAAACCGCGAATTAAATCGGTAAGTTGTACAGCGCCTGAGGCTTGAATATCTTGCTCGGTTAATACGCTTACCGATGCAGGCAGCTTAGCTATTTGTACAGGCAAACGGGTGCCAGTAACGGTGAGTGTTTCTATGGTATCAGGAGTTTGCGCTAAAACAGGTGCTGACAGCAGTGTAGCCACGGCAGCGTAAACTGCAGTGCAGGTAAAGTGTGTTTGAAATTTCATTGTATTTCTCGCTATGTACTCCGCCCGAGTACAAGGGTGAATGTAAGCAGAATAACTGCCGTGAAGCTAGGCCGGTATCCGGGCTCACTCACCAATACTGTGTATGGTTTCTCTGCCTTCCCATGTCGCGACATAAATATCGATGACACAGTGGCGTATTAAGGAGAATGTGTGTGTTCACACTGAGTTTACCGTTGCGGGGGCAGCATCAGATTTCACTGATTTCCCGTTTAACCCATAGATGGGCACCTAAGCGCGAAGGAGTATAGCTTAAGTGCCTAATAAATAGCGAGTGTGTTCAGGTTTTGCCAGCTAATACCCGAGTTTTAGAGGCGGTTCCTGCATGGCTGAAAGCTGTTCCTTTAACGCAAGAATTTGACCTTCCCAGTATTTATCGTCGGCAAACCATGGAAAGGCGCGAGGGAAGGCTGGATCTTCCCAGCGGCGAGACAGCCATGCCATATAGTGCACCATTCGCATGGCGCGAAGGGGTTCTATTAACACAAGCTGATTAGTATTAAATGGCTGAAATTCTTCATAGGCTTCAATCAACGTATCAAGTTGCAATAGTTGTTGCTGTCTGTCGCCACTTAACATCATCCATAAATCTTGGATAGCAGGGCCCATCCGACAGTCATCTAAATCAACAAAGGTAGGGCCATCACGCCATAGAATATTTCCGGGGTGGCAGTCGCCGTGCAATCGAATGACGTCGGTGGCTTTATAAGCCGAAGAGGCTGCGGTTATCACGGGGTTCAAAATAGCAAAAAATGCTGTTTTAAGATGATTGGGCAACAAGGTACTATTTTCTAAAACCTGTCTAGGTTCATCTAAATAGCTTTGCGTATCGATATCAGGGCGTTGTTTAAAGGTTTTCGCTTGAGACACGCGGTGAATACGGCCAATAAAGCGGCCCATCCATTCCAGCTGGTCTAAATTATCGTTCTCAAACTGGCGCCCACCTACCGAAGGAAAAACTGTAAAGCGATAATCGCCATGGTGGTGAAGGGTTTTTCCGTTTAGCGCTAAAGGCGCAACAATCGGAATTTCGCTTTCAGCAAGTTCTTGGGCAAAGCTGTGTTCTTCCAAAATTTGCGCGTCTGTCCAACGGGCAGGCCGATAAAACTTAACCACATAACGTTTGTTGTCATCGGCTTGAAACTGGTAAACCCGGTTCTCATAACTATTGAGAGCAAGTAAGCCGCTTTGAAGAAAAATGCCCTGAGTCTCCAGGGCATCTAATATAGTGTCTGGATCTAATCCAGAAAACGAAAAGTCTTTCATCGATAAAGGAATTTGGTTGGCTCATTAACCGTAACGTTTTCACCTGAATCGGTGGTAGTGGTAACGGTGAATTGAATGTCTGTTACCACATCTTCCAGATTATACGGGTCAGTTGCAACCGAAATCGGTGTGCTATAAACCTCACCACCTTGCACTGTCACTTCTTTATTGCCAATAAAGGTGTATTCAGGCAGTCCTTGTACCGAAATGGTATAGGTATGAGTTTGCTGAGATTTGTTCAATACTTTAACGGTATAAACGTTCTCAATTAACCCTTCATTCGTTTCACGGTATAACGAGTTACGGTCGCGAATAATATCAATTTCAAGGGGTACTCGGGTCACAATGTCAGCAACCAATAACCCTGTCATGACAATAAGCACGATAAGGTAGCCAATCAGCTTAGGCCGTACGATATGTGTTTTACCCCCCGCAAGCTCTTCTTCCGACGTAAAGCTTATAAGCCCTTTGGGGTAACCCATTTTATCCATTACGCCGTTACAGGCATCTACGCACGCACCGCAGTTAATGCATTCATACTGCAAACCGTTTCGAATATCGATGCCGGTGGGGCAAACCTGCACACAGAGGTTACAGTCAATACAGTCGCCCAAGCCTTTTTCATGTACCTGTTCATGGCTTAGTTTACGAGGGCGAGGGCCTCGCTGTTCGCCTCGTTTGGCATCGTAAGAGACGGTAAAGGTGTCTTTGTCGAACATGGCCGATTGAAAACGGGCATAAGGGCAAATATGGGTACACATGATTTCTCGCATGTAACCCGCATTGGCATATGTGCACACTGCAAAAAAGATCACTGAAAACGCGGCCCAGAAACCTGTATTAAAGGTGAAAAAATCAATAAAGAGCGCGCCGATTGGGGTGAAATATCCCACAAAGGTGAGTGCGGTAAGTAAAGCAACCGCCACCCAAGCCGTATGTTTGAGGGTTTTGCGAATAAATTTATCCGCATCCATGTTTCGCGCGTCTAGCTTAATGCGTTTATTTCTAGGGCCTTCTATCTTCTCTTCAAACCAAGTGTAGATATATACCCAGGTAGTTTGAGGGCACATGAAGCCGCACCAGACCCTGCCTGCAAAGGTCGTCACGAAGAACAGCGCGAATGCGCCTACAATAAAAATGTAGGCAAGCAAGGTTAAATCTTGCGGCCATAACGTTAACCCAAAGATAGAAAAGCGCTGCTCTACAATATCGAGTAGCACTGCCTGCTGGCCATTAAATCTTATCCAAGGAATAGCGGCGAAGATGGCGAGAAAAAACAAACCGAAAAAACGTCTGAATGTTTCAAGAGGGCCTTTAACCGCACGAACATAAATACGACTACGCGAGTCGTATCGCTTCCCTTCAGTGGTTGATGCGGGTTTGTGCACCTTTACTGGAGTAACGTTTTTAACCGGAATTTGTTCGTTCATTTTTTCAAAACCTTAGCCAACTTCTTGTATTGCGCGGCGCATTATAACAGGTGAAAATTCAGCGTGTTTAACATAGATCAATGATAGAGCTAATGATCATCTTTATTTATCTTTCAGTCAATACTGAAAGTTCAGAAATTATATTTTATCAATCTATCTTTACTTAATGCTAGTTGACTACTATGACGATAATAGTTTTTAATACCGAATGAAAATTATACAAGTAATTATCCTTTTGATTTTTTTGACGAAAATGTTTGTTGAAAATAACTAACGATAGCTGCGTTGTTTGAATTAAGTATAGTAGTGGAATAATTTTAAATGCTTCGTTTCTTTGTAATCTGTGCCGAAATTGTATTATTGGTGATTGTGCTACGTTCGCCTTTTGTTCAATACTTTTTTTCAGATATACAAAGTACCGTCTCAGGTTGGTTTGTTTCTATTTCTGAGTTACCTGAACAAAGAGAGCTGGATGCGTTAAGAGATCAGGCGGCGGCGCAGCTTGCGCCTTTAAAAGAATTCGAAGCAAACTACCTTCGAAGAATTCTGGCAAGTCGTTCAACGGTCATGCGCTTTCATATCGCATATTGCGAAACCACCGATATAAACCCTAATTTTAGCCGCGGCAAGCGCCAGCAATTGTGCGCAATGATAGAGCAATCTAAGCTACTGGAGCCCGATAAATAGCTACTGGAGCCCGATAAATAATTACTGGAACCCGATAAATAATTGGCGTTAAAGGTATTGTTTCTTCCGTTGTGCCTTCTAATCCTTCCACTCTGTTACCGTGTATATAGATAAAGCCATTCACTTTACGTTCAGCTACCTGTGCTATTATTGAGCATATAGTTGTGATAAAAGTAGTAACATTGCTATAAGTTGAAGTCATGCTTCACTAAGCGCCGTTACCCGCTTACTCAGTTTTTTGTCGCTGACTAATACCGGGTTTTTAGAAACGAGGTAGGGGGTTACATGAAAATAGCTAAGTTAACGAGTGTATCTGCGCTCTTGCTCGCCAGTGTGGGTATGTCTGGTGTACTGCAAGCGGCACAGGTTGAAGTAACCTGGGAAGAACCAAAGTCTTACCGAGATGTTAAGCCTTCGAATGAATCTCGAACTCGCTTTAGAGAACGCACTTTTAAAGAGCTCGATGAGTTTTTTACTGAACTGGCAGAAAAGCTTCCTGACGATCAAAAACTGTCAATTACCGTCACTGACTTAGATTTAGCCGGTCAGGTGTGGCCAGCATCTTTTGTTGGTATGGGGCAGTCTGCTACGGATGTCAGGATCATTAAAGAAATAGATATTCCTAGAATGTCATTCTCATATGTACTTACAGGCGGTGACAGCACAGTGCTTAAAAGCGAAGAGGTTAAGATCAAAGATATGATGTTCATGAATACCGTTAATCGTAGGTTACCCAGCGATAATCTGGTTTACGAAAAGAACATGATTGAAGATTGGTTTAACGATACGTTTGCAGAAAGCCTTGTTGCTAATAAGTAGTTACGTTTAGCGACCAGCTGTTATTTGCTATACCAATATGAATAAAAAAACCGCCTAAACAGGCGGTTTTTTAGCTTTACCTGCTTGATTAAATGTAATCAAACTCACTGCCGGATACGGCTAACGTGCTTTCATAGCCTGCTGAATACGCTTGTTTGTGCGCATTGCGACGAGGCAATATACGTTGCATGTAGAAATCACGGGTTTTCTGCTTAGAAGAAGCTAGCACAGCATTATCTGTACTCGCCGCTTTATCTGCCATGCTGTACCAAAGCACACCAATTAGCGAGTAGGCAGAATAGGCTAAGTAATCTGCCGCCGCCGCCGCTGCTGTGGTGCTATCCATACCTAGGCAGTCAGCCGATGATGCGCGCCAATCGTCAAGTAAGCCTTGCGCCAGCCCTTTGTTTTCAGCATCACTAATATCAGCAACTAGCTCAGCAAACGCTTGGTAAGTGGCTTCCATCATTTGCCCGCCATCACGGGTTAATTTACGGCCAATTAAATCTAATGCCTGAATACCGTTGGTGCCTTCATACAACATGGCGATACGAACATCACGCATCAATTGCTCCATGCCCCATTCACGGATAAATCCATGGCCACCAAAAACTTGCACCCCAATGCTGGTAGTTTCAAGGCCCATATCTGTCATGTAGGCTTTGCAGATTGGCGTAAGAAACTGCAGCACTTTATCTGCATTTTCTTTTTCTTCGTCAGTGCCTAATTTTTCGATATCCATGAACTTTGCGTATAGCAAAGACAGCGCGCGGCTACCTTCAATTTGTGATTTTTGCGTAAGTAGCATACGGGCTACATCAGGCTGAAATACAATAGGATCGGCTTTGCCATCAGGATTTTGAACACCTTGAGGCGCACGAGATTGAACACGCTCACGGGCATATGTTAGCGCACCTTGGTAAGAAGCTTCAGCAGCGCCTAAACCTTGTAAACCGACTTGGAAACGTGCGTCATTCATCATGGTGAACATGCAGGCTAAGCCTTGGTTTTCTTCACCCACTAACCAGCCTGTCGCGTCGTCAAAGTTCATCACACAGGTTGGGCTCGCTTTAATACCCATCTTGTGTTCAATGCTGCCCACAGATAAAGAGTTTGCAGTGCTTGGCTCGTTATTTTCATCAAGCATTAGCTTAGGCACTAAAAACAAGCTAATGCCTTTTACGCCCTTAGGCGCATCGGGTAGGCGTGCAAGTACCAAGTGAATAACATTGCTGCTCCAGTCTTGATCGCCAGCAGTAATAAAGATTTTATTACCTGTTACTTTATAGCTTCCGTCACCTTGCGGTTCAGCCTTAGTGCTCAGTAAGCTAAGGTCGGTACCCGCATGAGGTTCGGTTAAGTTCATTGTACCTGTCCACTCACCGCTGATGAGTTTAGCGAGATACTTATCTTTCAATTCCTTGCTAGCATGTTTAGTGACCGCCAAAGTGGCACTTTCTGTCAGCATAGTTGTTAAACGCCAGCTTAGGTTTGCGGCATTTAGCATTTCATGTACAGGCACCGCCATGGTGTAGGGAAGTTCCTGTCCATCATATTCTGCCGTACCCAACATGGCGTTCCAGCCATTTGCTACGTACTCTTGATAAGCGTCGGCGAAGCCTTTCGGTGTGGTGACTTTCCCGTCTTCCAGCTTACAGCCTTCTTCATCACCTTCACGGTTTAATGGTGCTACAACATCAATGGCGAATTTAGCGCCTTGCGCAATAATTTCGTTGGCCAGTTCGCTATCAAAATCGCTGATACCCAATTTTTCATAGTGGGCATCTAGGCCTAACCAGTCCTTAAGTAAGAACTGAAAATCGGTAGTAGGGGCGTGGTACAGAGGCATAGAAGACTCCCTTTTCAAACAAGTGTTTTAATTTTGCCACATTATAGACACAAAAAGCATAGACAGAGTAGCCCGTTAAGGGAAAGTTAATGAAAAATAATATGGCTGTATTTGCACAACAACTGTTCAATGCCTTTAAATTTAAACCACAGGGGCATCATAATCTGTGGCAAAGCTTGCTTTTCAATAGCTCGCTGGCATCCTATAACTATAGTTAATTCCATGCATTAAGAAGTAGAGTACTCATGAACCACGGGCAATCAGTTTGTGTCGTTACCGGCGGAAGTTTAGGAATAGGGTTAGCGGTTTGTAATACCTTTAGTGAAAATGACTACCGAGTGATAAACCTGGATGTAAGAGATTTTGACGACACACCAACTAACGCTGAATGGGTGGCTTGTGATGTTAGCAACGTGGAACAAGTGCGACATGCTATCGATAATATTGCCGTAAAATATGGTCGTATAGATGCGTTGGTGTGTAATGCAGGTATGCACGTGTCGGCAACCATTGAAGACACCGATGAAGCACTACTCGATAAGATAATGAGCCTAAACATTAAAGGCGCGTATGGGGCAATTAAAGCGTCACTGCCTATCATGAAAGTTCAAAAAAGTGGGGCTATTGTGGTGATGGGATCCGATCAGTGTTTTGTCGGTAAGCAGAACTCTTTTGCCTATGGTTTAACAAAGTCTGCCTTAGCGTCTATGGCTAAAACCACGGCACTGGATTATGCCCCTTTTAATATTAGAGCTAACGCGGTATGCCCGGGTACGATTGAAACGCCCTTATTTCACCACGCCATAGATAAATATGTGGCAGCATCAGGGGCCGATAAAACCGCAGTTGTAGCCCAAGAGGCCGCTGAGCAACCAATTGGTCGTATTGGCCAGCCCGAAGATGTGTCTGAACTGGTGTATTTTCTTTGCAGTGAAAAAGCGACCTTCATTACCGGAAGCTTACACGCTGTCGACGGCGGTTATACCGCCAAGTGAATATCGTCGATGGTCATCTACATTTTTTTGCCCTTGAGGCGGGTGATTACCACTGGCTTAAGCCGCAAAGTCCGCCGTATTGGCGCGACAAGCAAGCCATTGCATCGTCATGTGATGAAAGAAGCTTAACACTTTCTAGCGGTCACACTCTTGCAGGCTACGTGCATGTTGAAGCAGGGTTCGACAATGAACGTCCTTGGCGTGAGATCCGGTATTTAGAACAACGAGCCCAACTGCCGTTTAAAAGCGTTGCCAGTATCGATTTGTGTAGTGAGCGGACCTTATCTGATATTC
This sequence comes from Alteromonas sp. KS69, assembly GCF_003989595.1. Lineage (NCBI taxonomy): Bacteria > Pseudomonadati > Pseudomonadota > Gammaproteobacteria > Alteromonadales > Alteromonadaceae > Alteromonas > Alteromonas sp. KS69. The sequence continues at coordinate 57,626 of NZ_PYHU01000010.1, forward strand.
AAACATTGGCAGGGTTTTCTTCAGTAGCGGGGCTTCGCCATATATTAGATGAACAAGCTGGCTTTATATTAACCCACCCTAAAACAAAACATGCCCTTAAGCGTAGTAGCGAATATGGATTTTCATTCGATGCCCAACTGGATGTGGGTGACGGCAAGGCGGTAAGAGCGTTATTAAAGTTATTAGAGGCATTGCCCGCACTTTCAGTCATTATTAATCACGCAGGTTCAGCGCTGTTAGGCTCTGACGTTACGGCTACCTACCTTAAGCAGTGGCGAATTAATATGAAAGCACTCGCTCAGTGTTCTCGGGTGGCAGTAAAACTCTCAGGGTGGGAAATGCAATGCAGAGACTGGCATTGGCGCAGTGCGCAAAGTATTGTCGTGGAAACGGTAGCTATATTTGGCGTGTCGCGAGTAATGTTAGCAAGTAATTTTCCACTATCTAACTGGCGCCACAGTTATCAAGCGCTTTGGCTGCAATATGAAAAAATGCTGGCGCAGTTTACCCTTGAAGAAAAATGCAGCCTGTTGGCAAACAATACCGCCCGTTGGTATGGCCTAAATATATAAACGACTAATGTCAGCCATTATTTCAAGCGATAGTGCTACGCCGCTAGCTTGCAGCCAAGGGCTTACACCCAAGAGCGGGCACCCTTAAGCCGCTTTTTAGTCGATAAGTTGATGGTGGGCGGCCACTGTCTGGCTTTCAATATGAATAAAGCTAAATTCTGCGCTTTGCTGCTTTTTCAATATAGTGAGGAAGGCACGAAGCTCATCCACAAAGCGCTCTGCTTTATCTGGCATTACCGCGCACCACACACACAGTGACTTCTCGGTAATTAAATTGGCGTCGTAACGAGGTTTGAATTCGCACGCGTCTTCACGCCAAGACCCTTCACAATCAATGTGCGTGCATCCACCATAATAGGTCGATAAATATTCGTTTAACGCTTCTTTCACTGGTTCGTAAGCGTGTGTGCCTGGTGTCAATATAATGGTAAATTTTGTGCGCTTATTCATTTGTTCTTCGCAAATAGTAAGGCCATTAACAGCACCGCTATTAAGGCTAGGTTAACTGTATTTTCAGATGACATTAGCGAGAATATATCGTAGATACCCCACGTTGAATCATGCTTCACAGATTGTGATGCGGCGACAAAGTTGTTGGTAATATCTACCAAAGAAATACCCCCAATTAGCATGAGTATCACTTCAATCGATTTATTTATAGCACGATTAAGTTGGTTTTCGTAACTTGATATGGCGTTATTAATATAAGCTGCCCTATCAAGCAAACTCTCTTCTACGGCATTAATTTCCCATGCATCTATGAGTGCGTTCGCGAGTGGCTTTCGACTTCCTTGCAGGCCTCGAAGCGAATCACAAAACTCCAATCGAATATACGCTAGGGTTCTAATTGAAACCATGCGCTGGATCAATTTTTCAAGGGCTTTTCTGCGCCGCCCCGACGACAGTGCTTTAAGCGATTGCAGCTGATGGTAGGCGTTGCTCATCGATTGTTGATAGGCATACAACATCGCATTGTAATGCTGAAGCAAAAACAGAACCCGCCGGTTATCCAACGACAGTGCAATATCATTGTTTAAAAATAGGCAATTTCCCGAACGAAAGAAAGCCTCATTGTTCTCGTAGTTGCTAGGCGGACATTCATGAATAATTGAGAACACCTGTGTGGCTTCTTCGGCAGATTCTGGAACGCGAGTAATATAACAACGTCCGGTCCACAATACCGCGTCACTGTCGGTGAGTTCAGAGGTCAATAATTTACAGCGTTTACTCAGCGTATCGAAGGTGGTGTTTAGCAAGTTAATCATGACACCGCCTGCCGCTTGTAAAATTAAAGACAGGCTTTGTTCAATATCTCTGTTTTCAATCTTTTGCCAACATAGAGTGAGTTGTTCCTGAGATGAGGGTGCCAATGTAGCTTGTAAGGTAGCAATGCCTGTTTGATATAAGCGTAAATTTAAACCTTGAAGCTTAAGGCCTATTTCTTCTAGGGTTGAAAATGCATGTTGAAAAGCTGGACTTTCATGATCGACTTCAAGTTTTACCAATGGGGTAAACATGGGGCTTAATAAGTCAGAATCGGTAGATACATAGCCCATGTCCAGTTTACTTTCTTGATTAAGTACCCAATCTTGGCTGTGCATGACTTCTTCAACTTTGCTGGTTAAAGACGGCGTAAGCGCACTGAATTTACGGGTTAACGCGATAGGCGTATACGTAACAATAGAGACGGGCGGCGAGCACAACAAAGCCGATGGGGAAGCCGAGGCTGACATACTTCTTCTTATCCTTGAAAACAGGCGGGGCAAAAATCATTGCCCCAATCTAAGCGTTTCGTTATTTAAGTTCTGTTACAGTCATATGAGGCGAGCGGTAAACAATCTCGTCATTTAAGTCGATACCTAATCCAGGAGTGTCTGGCGCTTCAATAAAGCCATTTACAGGTTGTGGGTCTTGTAAACAAAGCTCACGGTTCCAGTCTTTAATGGCGTAAGTGTGATGTTCGTGAATTAAGAAGTTAGGTATTGCGGTTTCTAAGTGCAAACTGGCTGCGGTCGCTACAGGTCCGCCACATACATGGGCTTGAATGCGCACGTCATAGATGTCGGCGTAATCACATACTTTTTTCGCTTCAGTAAACCCGCCACACAAGCCTACGTCAGGCTGCAGTACATCAATAGATTGGTCTTCTAAATAAGGGCGCACGTCCCAGCGATGATACAAGCGTTCACCACCAGCAATCGGTACGTTTACATTTTTAGCCACTTTATCGTGTAGTTTTGAATTTAAGTAATTTACGGGCTCTTCGTAATACAAGCAGCCAATTTCTTCAACAATGTCGCCAAGCTGTATGGCGGTAGATGCCCCTAACAAGCTGTGGCATTCAAAAATAATATCGCCGTCTTCACCCATGGTGTCGCGTATAGCTTGTAAGCGAGCTTTAAATAATTTTAATTCTGGCTTAGAGAAAAGTTTAGTGCGATCGAAATGTGTCACGCCATCTTTATCGTAAACAATAGGGTCTACTTTTACCGCATCGTAGCCGTCTTTTAATGCTTTTTCGGTAGCGCGTGCATAGTCTGCAGGATCGTTAAGCTTGGTGACTTCTTTATCCCAGTCGAATTGCAATTGGCTAGCATAACTGCGCAGTTTACCGTTGGTTTTTCCACCCAGCAGTTCGTAAACGGGCAAGCCTAGAGCTCTGCCTTTAATGTCCCAAAGTGCAGTATCAATGGCACTCATTGCTGCATAAATAACAGGTCCGCCACCTAAGCCCCAAAAGCCTTCACGTAGCATACGCGACCACAATAGCTCAGTGTGAAATGGGTTGAAGCCAATAAGCATGGCTTCAGCAATTTCCTTTATCATGTGCGCTGCCGCACTATGTCCCCAATCGTAAGCTAAGCCCGCTTCACCCACACCGACAATGCCTTCATCCGTGTATACTCGCACAAAAACAGGATTCCACGCTGGGCGCTTAGGGCACTCAATATCGAATATTTCTACTTTGGTTACTTTCATTATTACTTCTCTATTGTCTGTTTGTAGTCGCTGCTAGCGGCACTGGCAACGACGCTTAAAAGGGTTTATTCACAAAAGCCAGGGTCAAGCTTATAGGCTTTTCTTAGCATGGCGGGCCAGGCCTTCTGGCCGCCGGTTTCACCACTGTGAACCACGCTGGCTTGCTGATAAATACCGTCGATAATAGGCTGGGGTATATCAATAACCTCTTCATTCGACTGCATGAGTGCCAGCTGAATTTCACAGGCTCTTTGTAAATCATAAAAGCGCATGAATGCATCACCTACGGTGGGGCCTACTGTTAGCCCTCCATGATTAGGCAGTAGCATATGATTGGTATCGCCCAAATCATTTTGTAGTCTTTTCTTTTCACTGTCGTTTACTGCTAAGCCTTCGTAACTATGGTACGACAACGAGGGAAGTGAAAATAAAGAATACTGGCTCCAAGGCTTTAACCCACCTTTTACCGATGCCACTGAAATGGTGGCGAGTGTATGCAAATGAATAACGCATAGTGCATCGTGACGAACTTCGTGAATGGCACTATGGATAGTAAATCCAGCTGGGTTTATTTGATAAGGTGAATCATCAAGAATGTTACCTTCAAGGTCTACTTTGACAAGGTTCGACGCTGTCACTTCGTCAAACCCTAAACCAAAGGCGTTAACTAAGTAATGGTCGGTACCGGGGACTTTAGCCGAAATATGCGTATAGATAAGGTCGCCCCAACGCATATCAGCAACCAGTCGATAGCATGCAGCTAAATCGACGCGGGTTTGCCATTCTATTTCAGACACTTTGCCTTTAAGGCTAAGAGGAGCTAATGAATACACGGCCTGTCTCCTAAATATCGTAGGCTAAACATGAAGATAATGATGGCTTAATGCCTTCTGATATCAGCGGGTAGTCAAATTACCAAAGCAAGGGCATTGGCACAACTACTCACACATTATTCTTGCTGGGACTGGCTCACTTTAATTTTATTAAAGCTATCGCGAAACGCAATAAGGTCATCAGGAAAGCGAAGTTCGATATGAGTAAGTAAAAAGGGATCGGCTTGTACTAATTCAATCACTTCTAGTTTTGCCCATGGCGGCGCATCAAACACATCTGGCAAGTGTTCTACCCCAGCGTTTAATGTACACTCAAATAGCGCAAGACCGTTTTGTGTAACGGCCAGTTTTTCACCGACCTCGACATTGAAACCTGTTTCTTCCCATGTTTCTCTGTGGGCTGCGCAAACTAATGATTCGCCATCTTTTTTTCCACCACCGGGAAAATCTAGACGATTTGAAAGGCGATGTTTAATCAAAAGCGCTTTGTTTTGCACCTTAATGATGCATGCTGCGGCACTTTGAGTATGCTCATCGTTATTCGTGCTTCGGCAAAAAGGCGCTTCAGGCACCGTCTTTGTACATCCAAAAAGCGTTAAAACTACCAAAATGGATGATAAGCGAAAATTGATACTCATTAGTTTGGGTAAAATACTATTCAGAAAAAATTAATAATAATAAAAACGTAGATAAAGGTTTTAGTTTGAACGCGACCCTGAATCTCGTTAATGCACCAACTTGGTTACTTTATCACGTGGTGCCTATTTACCAATAGGAAAGGTTATGTCTTCACGCAAATTACTATCTCCATTACTAATAGGGGCTTTATTGTTAGCGGCTGTGGTTGTCTATTTAAACTTGCCCGCAGAAAAAGAGGTGAAAAAAGGCGGTCCTTTAGCCACAACAGTGAAAACCATATTGGTAGAGCAAGGCGCAATGGCGATTACTATTGAAGCCCTTGGCACTGCCAGAGCGAATGAATCGATAGCGGTCACTGCACAAGTTACCGAAACCGTACGCTCAGTTAACTTCGAAGATGGCGATAGTGTGAAAGCTGGCCAAGTGCTTATTCAGCTAAACAACAATGAAGAGTTGGCTCGGGTTGCTGAATTACGCGCCAATATTGATGAAGCAAAGCGCCAATACACCCGTATTTTTAACTTACGTGAATCTAGCGCCGCATCTGAGCAACTGCTTGATGAACAACAAGCACGGGTAAAAGGATTAGAAGCGCAATTAGACATCGCTGAAGCACAGGTTGATGATTTGCAAATTCGCGCGCCATTTTCAGGTGTGCTGGGCGCACGACAAGTCAGCATTGGCTCATTGGTGCAGCCCGCTGGCGTTATAACTACCCTTGATGATATTAGCGTAGTCAAAGTTGATTTCAGTATTGCCGAAAATCAATTGGCGAGTGTAGCGAAAGGTCAAAAGGTTTCTGCTACATCGGTGGCCTATCCTGATGAAGTGTTTAGCGGAAAAATCACTCATATTGATACCCGATTAGATCCCATCAGCCGCGCTATTAGCGTACGCGCAATTATTGACAACAAAGACCAACGATTGCGCCCAGGCATGTTACTTACCATCGTGGTTGAAAAGCGTGTGCTTGATACGCTTATTCTTCCTGAGAAAGCCTTGGTGCCAGTGCAAGATATTCAATATGTGTATGTGGTAGAAGACGACGTTGCCCATCAGCGTGAAGTGGTGATTGGCGAGCGCCGACCTGGTATTGTTCAAATTGTGTCAGGCCTTAAAGCTGGTGACGAAGTGATAACAGAAGGCACGCTTAGAGTGCGCGACCAGTCTGCTGTTAACGTTCTTAACCGTAACAACGAGGGTTAAGCCATGTTGTTATCTGACATTTCAGTAAAAAGGCCAGTATTTGCAACGGTTATCAACCTGCTGCTGATTATATTTGGTGTGGTCGCCATTTCCATGCTGGCCCTTCGTGAATACCCAGACATTGACCCGCCTATTGTATCGGTTTCAACCAAATACACGGGCGCATCGGCCAATATTGTTGAAACTCGCATTACTCAATTACTCGAAGATAGAATTTCGGGTATTGAGGGGATTAAAAATATTACCTCAGCGTCCACTAATGGCCGTTCTGATATCACCATAGAATTTAAACTATCTCGAGATATCGACGCTGCCGCCAACGATGTGCGAGAGCGAGTGAGTAGGGCGTTAAATAACCTGCCTGATCAGGCCGATCCCCCAGAAGTGTCAAAGGCCGATTCCGATCAAAGCGCTATTGTTTGGTACAACTTACGCAGTACGAATCTTAACACCATGGAGCTTACCGACTACGCAGAACGCTTCTTGGTAGACCGCTTATCGGTAGCCGATGGGGTCGCCCGGGTTCAAATTGGTGGTGGTCGTCGCTATGCCATGAAAGTATTTCTTGATAGAAACGCCATGGCAGCTCGGGGAATTACCGTAACCGATGTTGAAAGTGTTATTAGTTCTGAAAATGTCGAACTTCCTGCCGGTGAAGTTGAGTCGCTAGATAGAAACTTTGAAGTGCGTGTAGCGCGTACTTTTTTATCGCCAGAAGACTTTGCCGCCCTAACGGTTGCAGTAGGAGACGATGGATACCTTGTTCGCTTAGGTGAAATTGCGAATGTGGAATTGGCGGCTGAAGACGACGAAACCGAGTTCAGAGGCGACGGCGTTAACATGATTGGTTTGGGCATTATAAAGCAGTCAAAAGCTAATACCTTAGATGTTGCACGCTCAGCAAAAGCGCAAATCAGAAAAATTGAAGAAACCTTGCCGGACAATATTTTCATTGTGCCTAGCTACGACTCATCGGTATTTATTGAAGCATCGATTAACGAAGTTTATGAAACCCTTGCCATAGCCATGCTTATGGTGGTGATTGTTATTTATCTTTTCTTAGGCAATGTACGCGCCACACTTATTCCCGCGGTCACCGTACCCGTATCTCTAGTCGCAGCATTTATTGTGATGTATGCATTAGGCTTCTCTATCAACCTACTTACCTTACTGGCCATGGTGTTGGCGATTGGGCTGGTGGTAGATGACGCTATTGTGGTACTTGAGAATATTTCCCGTCGTATAGAAATGGGCGAGCCCCCTATATTAGCCGCTTTTCGAGGCGCTAGAGAGGTGGGTTTTGCAGTTATTGCTACTACCCTGGTATTGATTTCTGTATTTGTGCCCTTGGTGTTTTTAGAAGGTAATGTAGGGCGTTTGTTTACTGAGTTTGCCTTAGCTATTGCTGCTGCTGTGGCGTTTTCTAGTTTCACCGCATTAACCCTATCGCCCATGATGGCCTCGAAAATTCTGAAAAAGCGTACCCGTTCAGCAGGATTCGGGGCGTGGATGGATAAGCGTTTTCATGCCCTAGAAAATCGCTATTTCAAAAGCCTAGGAAGTACTATTCACCAGCCGTTTATCATGGTGTTATTGCTGATTGTTTCAGTGGTGGCATTAGTGCAAATATCAGAAAAGTTACCTAGCGAATTTGTGCCAAAAGAAGATCGCGGTAATTTTTATATTTTAATGAATTCGCAAGAAGGGGCTAGTTTCGAAAGCAATGCCGCTAATTTAAAACTTATCGAAGACATTCTAATGCCTTACCGTGAAAGTGGTGAAATAGGCAGATTACTGGTACGTACACCTGGGTTTGGGAATAATGCAGGTATGGCTATTATTGGCTCTGCCGATTGGGATGAACGTGACTTTAGCACCTTCACATTAATGGATGAAATCAGTGCGAAGCTTGATGTCGTGCCAGATGTAAGAGCATTTGCCATCATGCGAAGTGGTATTTCAGGCGCAGGTTTCGGCCGCCCAGTGCAATTCGTCTTGCAAGGTGATACGTACGAGAACTTAGTTGAATGGCGTGACATCCTAATCGAAAAAGCGTCAGAAAATAGAAACTTAGTTCGTATCGACTCTGACTATAAAGAAACATCACCTCAGTTGTTGGTCAATATAGACAGAGACAGGGCAGCTGATTTAGGTGTGTCTATAAGTGATATTGGCCGTACCTTAGAAGTGATGTTAGGGCAACGTACGGTATCCACATTTTTAGATAGAGGCGAAGAGTACGATGTTATTATCGAGGGTATAGAGGCTGATTTCAGAAGCCCAAATAGTATCGATAATCTTTATGTTCGCTCTTCCAGAAGCGGCGAGCTTATTCCCATGGACAACTTGCTTACTTTCGAAGAGCAGGCAACGTCCTCTCGTTTAAATCGCTATAACCGTATGCGTGCTGTGACCATTTCAGCCAACCTTGCCGGCGACTACACGTTAGGGGAAGGCTTAGCTTACCTCGAGAATATCGTACGCACAGAGCTACCCGACAACGTATCTATCGACTACAAAGGTGAGTCACAGCTTTATCAAGAACAAGGAAATTCATTTATCTATGTGTTCATGCTGGCGCTTGCAGTCACATACTTGATCCTTGCTGCGCAATTTGAAAGCTGGATACACCCGCTAGTCATCATGTTAACTGTACCTCTTGCGCTGATAGGTGCTTTTATTGGCCTCTATTTTGCCGGTATGACACTTAATATTTATAGCCAAATAGGGCTGGTTATGTTGATTGGTCTTGCTGCGAAGAACGGTATTTTGATTGTGGAGTTTGCGAATCAACTTCGCGATGCAGGTATGAACTTCGAAGATGCTCTGCGACGGGCAGCTGCTCAGCGTCTTCGCCCTATCGTTATGACTGGTTTTACGACGGTATTCAGTTCTTTGCCCTTAGTGTTTGCTTCAGGGCCTGGCGCGGAAAGTCGCATGGTTATTGGTATGGTTATCGCTGCAGGCGTGTTGGTTTCAGCATTCATGACCTTATACGTAGTGCCTACCGCTTACAGTTGGCTGGCCCGAAATACAGGCTCACCTCAGCAAAGAACCACTGAGATAGAACGCTTAGAAGTTGAAATTCCCTACCGTAAAGGAGAAGAAAACTAAGTCTGTTTTACTATGAGCAAAAGCGTGTTTATTAAACGCCTATTCAATTCATCTATACGTAGTGAATAACTAAGAAGTATTGAAAAGTTCAAAAAGTCGTACGATATTAAGGTATATGTTTTTATACATTAATATCGTTCGACACTCCTAAGTGAATTTTTTGATCTTCTTGTATGCATTTGATTATATTGGGTTTTATTTATTTTTCCGCTAAGCCTTAATTATTTTCACGTATGAATCAGTGACCCCTACCGTTACGCTTATCCTTTAGTATAGTTGTTTCTACGCCCTTCTTCCCTAAACTGCGCCTACTTTTTAAAGCCAGACTGAACGTACAGAAAGTTTATACGAAAATTTTTTCGTATCTCAGTTGGCAGTTTTTCCAATCCTTGCTAATACTTATCTTAATCTTTAAGCAGGAAGATATCTGTATGAGTAAGCTTAAAAAATAAGCATATCGGTGTTGCGAATTGAAGATTAACGTTCTTAAATCGCGCTACCGAAACAAATACGACTTAGAGGACATGTAATGAAACAGTGGATACTAGCAGCGAGTTTATGCAGCAGCATGGCTTTTGCAGATGTAGCAGTGATAGTTCACCCATCCAATGGTGATGCGTTAGATAAAGATTCAATCAGCCGCCTCTTCCTTAACAAAATGAAAGCTTTTCCAAACGGCACGAAAGCAGTTCCACTAGCACTTGCTGAAGGGCAAGCTGCGACAGATGAATTCAACGGTAAAGTTTTGAATAAATCAGCGTCTCAGCTTACCGCTTTTTGGTCTAAATTAGTTTTTACTGGGAAAGGTCAGCCTCCTAAAGCATTAGGTAGCGACGCCGAGGTGGTTTCAGCTGTTGCTGCAGACCCAGGTGCAATTGGCTATGTAGATGCTGGCTCCGTAGACGGAAGCGTTCGCGTAGTTGCCACTTTTTGATTACACAGTTTAAGAATTTTTAAGGAACGAGCATGAAAACCAAACTTGCCTTTTTGACCGCTGCTAGCCTTTTAGCCGCACCAGCATTTGCAGAAATTCAAATTAACGGCTTCGCTAACTTAATCGGTGGTATGACACTAGATGATGACGAAGCAGTATACGATTACGACAGCGACTTTACCTTTGATCCAGCAAGTGTCTTTGGACTGCAAGTACGTGGCGATGTAAGCGACAAGCTTTCTGCTACGGCGCAGTTAGTAGGCCGTGGTAGTGATGACTACGATGCAAGCTTCGAGTGGGCTTACATGACTTACGTGGTAAATAACAACGTAAGCATTAGTGCGGGTAGAATCCGTTTACCACTGTTCAAATACTCTGCGTCATTAGATGTGGGTTATTCGTACCACTGGTTAACGCCACCTGACTCTGTTTACGGCATCGATTTCAACAACATCGATGGTGTGCGTCTTGACTACAGCACATACTCAGGCGATTGGGAATATGGCGCGCAGTTTACTGTGGGTCGAGTTCAAGCTGATACTTTTATTTCCGGTACACCGGCTGAGCTAGAGTTAGAAAACGTAGTTGCCGTTTCTTTTGAAGCGACACGTGATTGGTTCAGTGCTCGTACTTTACTAGCACGCGGTAAAACCACGGCAGTTAACGAAGATTTTGATACGTTTGTTGCGGGGATGGGACAATTTGGGTCATTCATTCCATCAGCAACTGCTGCCGCAGAAGGGTTCAGCGTAAATGAAGACACAGGTACATTCTTTGAAGTAGCCGTGGCTATTGATAAATATGACTGGTTTGTTGGCGCTGAGTTTACAAAAACAGAAGTAGATGATGCAATCATCGCGTCAAACGAAGCATGGTATGTAACTGCTGGAATGCGCTTTGGTAAATTTACACCTCATATTACTTATGAAGTAGAAGAAGCTGATAATGCTGATCAAGTTGGGCTTGTAGCCGGGCTGCCTAGCATGATTGACACAGGCGATGCAGTAACGGATGCAACATGGTCTGCAATTTACCAAGCGGCTACAGGTATTGCTGCCGACCAAGCACAGGACACTTCTGCTGTTACTTTAGGCCTTCGTTATGATGTAGAGCCAGGATTTGCACTTAAAGCTGGCGTTACTTGGTACAGCGATGACCTAATTGACGCTAACGATGCTACGCTTCTTAGAGTTGGCGCAAACTATACATTCTAATTAGCATTACAGTTGGATGTTTTATAGCCCTGTTCAGCAATGCGCAGGGCTAAGATATTTCTAAAGTTTTTTGAGAAAGTGAAGATATAGAATAACAAAGCCATGTTTTGTGGCCGTGCCTAAAGTAACGTGACGTAATTGGTGAGATAAAAATGAATTTTCTAAAAAAAATGCCCATCGCAACAAAGATTTTCCTGATACCGGGAATTGCTGCATTAAGCTTTATTATTTACCTCTTAATTACGGTTTATGTTGCTTTGAACAATGGCGACACCCTAGAGAAAGTTGAGAAGGTTCAGTTCCCCGCACTTCAATTGTCTGCCTCTACTTTGGTAGATATGCAAAAGGTGAGGGATACATTGAGTAGCGCGGTGACCACAGGCGATCAAGATACATTAAGCGCTGCGAGTGAGTTAGCCTCAGATGCAAAAGCAGGGCTTGATGAGATTAAAGCAATTAGCCCTGAATTCGGTCCTGCAATATCTAAGATTTCCCAGGGGTTTGATGATTACTTCGAAGTGGCTTTCGGTGTATCTCAATCTATGGTTGATGGCACTGCTGATTTTAGCCGTTTAGGTCAATTGTCGTCGCAGATGAATGGCTCATATGACGCCGTTATTGCCTCTATGTCGAATTTTAGAGACGAGCAACAGGCCGCTTTTGTTGAGTCGTTTGAAAGAACCAACGCCGCTAATACCTCACTTATTAGTACCGGTGTGGTAATGACTATCGTCGTCACCTTATTATTGTTTGCTACCGCTGTGCCCATTGTTCGTGGTATCAAGCAAAGCATTGACGATGTAGTGCGCTCGCTTAAAGATATTGCCCAAGAAAACGGTGATTTGACCGTTCGTATCGCAACGAAAAGTGAAGATGAAATTGGTGAATTGGTTTATTGGTTTAACCAGTTCATGGATAAGCTGCAAGGCGTTGTGAAAGATGTGGTTGAGGCAAGTTTGCCGTTATCAAACTTGGCGCAAAACCTTCGCGGCCTAACGGAAGAAACCCAGCGTACTATTGATATTCAACAGCAGTCTGCACAAAACGCCAAACTAGCGGTTGATACAATGAGTGGTTCAGTAGACGGAGTAGCACACAGTGCCGCACAAGCTGCTGCTGATGCTAATGAAGCGACTAGCGCCGCTGGCGAAGGTCGTCAAATAGTACAACAAACCGTTTCTAGTATTCAGCAGTTAGCCGAAAACGTGCGTGAAACCGCTGATGTGATTGGGCGCCTTGAGTCAGATTCTAATAAAGTTGGTTCGGTACTCGACGTGATTAAAGGTATTGCTGAACAAACTAACTTACTGGCACTTAATGCCGCTATTGAAGCTGCTAGAGCCGGCGAGCAAGGGCGTGGTTTCGCCGTTGTTGCTGATGAAGTTCGTACACTAGCATCACGTACCCAACAATCGACTGAAGAAATTCAAAGCACCATTGAGCAGCTACAGAGCGCAGCGCATTCGGCTGTAGAAGTGATGTCTCGCGGTACCGAGCAAGCAACCAATAGTGTTGAAACAGCTAATAAAGCCGGTGTTAGTTTAGAAACGATTACCAGTACAATTGGTCGCATTAATCAAATGAACGAACAGATTGCGCACAACACTGAAGATCAGCGTACAGTGGCGGTAGACATTGTGAGGCATGTTGAAGAGATTCACCAACGTACAGAGCAAACCTCTAGTCGTTCGGGCGAATTAGGTGTGATGTGTAACGAACTTGCCGATTTAGCACAGCATTTAGAACTGATAGCAAAGCAGTTCCGCGTATAACCGCTAACTAAATATAAAAAACGCCCTCAACATTGAGGGCGTTTTTGTATCTGACATTAAGTTGCTATCGGCGAGTAAAAATCACGAAGCTACTGAATAATTAGCGCCGCAAATGGAACGTAATTACTTTGGTAAGTAACCATGTTGGCTGTTGCAAGTGACTATTTTGTGCCACAGCTTAGCGCCAATTCAGATAAAAAAAATCCCCTGACAAAGCAGGGGATTTTATATTGTTTTATTACTTGCGAGTATTCTACTCGTCTAAGAAGCTTCGTAGCTGCTCAGAGCGGCTAGGATGACGTAGCTTACGCAATGCCTTCGCTTCAATTTGACGAATACGCTCACGGGTAACGTCAAACTGCTTGCCCACTTCTTCAAGTGTATGGTCAGTATTCATGTCGATACCGAAACGCATACGAAGTACCTTCGCTTCACGTGCTGTAAGCCCTGCCAACACTTCTTGTGTTGCGTCTTTAAGGCTACCGCCGGTCGCAGAATCGAGGGGCTGTATAATGGTGCTGTCCTCGATAAAATCACCTAGATGCGAATCTTCATCATCGCCAATTGGCGTTTCCATTGAGATTGGCTCTTTAGCAATTTTCAACACTTTACGAATTTTGTCTTCTGGCATAAGCATGCGTTCAGACAACTCTTCAGGTGTTGGCTCACGACCCATTTCTTGTAGCATTTGACGAGAGATACGATTAAGTTTGTTAATCGTTTCAATCATGTGCACAGGAATACGGATAGTACGCGCTTGGTCGGCAATAGAACGGGTAATTGCCTGACGAATCCACCAGGTAGCATAAGTTGAGAACTTATAACCACGGCGATATTCAAACTTATCTACCGCCTTCATCAGGCCGATGTTACCTTCCTGAATAAGGTCAAGGAACTGCAAACCACGGTTGGTGTATTTCTTAGCAATTGAAATAACCAAACGTAAGTTAGCTTCAACCATCTCTTTCTTCGCACGGCGAGCCTTTGCTTCACCAATTGACATACGACGGTTGATGTCTTTGATATCAGCAATAACCAAACCAGTTTCTTGTTCAACCTGGTTCATCTTGCTAATACAGCGTTCAATTTCTTCTTTATTAACGGCTAATGCGTCAGAATAAGCTGCGTTAGCTTTAATCGCTTTTGTTAACCAAGCAGAAGACGTTTCGTTTCCTGCAAATGCCTTGATGAAATCTTTCTTAGGCATTTTAGCGTTAACAACACAGAACTTCATAACAAGACGTTCTTGGATACGCACTTTGTCCATCATTGAACGCATGTTTTTAACCATACGATCAAATTGCTTAGGCACTAGACGGAATTCTTTGAAGACTTCACTCAATGCATTGATTTGTTCACGAGCGGCAGCATGAGAGCGGCCTTTCTTCTCGATAACGTCACGTGCTTTGATGTATTGATCACGAAGTGCACCAAACTTAGCACGGGCTAATTCAGGATCTACACCGCCTTCATCTTCGTCTTCTTCATCATCGTCATCATCTTCATCTTCCAGTTCTTCTTCTGAAAGTTCAGAGCCGATGTGCGTGGCCGTAGGAGCAAGATCTTGATCATCATTCGGGTCAACAAAACCAGAAATAATGTCGCTAATGCGAATTTCTTCTGCTTCGTACAAGTCCCATTGATCGAGCAAATAGGTGATGGCTTCAGGGTATTCAGCAACAGAGCACTGAACCTGGTTAATACCATCTTCTATACGCTTGGCAATTTCAATTTCGCCTTCACGAGTAAGAAGCTCAACCGTACCCATTTCACGCATATACATACGCACAGGGTCGGTGGTGCGCCCAATTTCGCTTTCTACTGTAGCAAGCGCTTGAGCCGCAGCTTCGGCTGCGTCTTCATCGGCGGTTGCTTCTTGCATGAGAAGTTCGTCTGAATCTGGAGCAGATTCAGAAACTTGAATTCCCATGTCGTTGATCATGCGAATAATATCTTCAATTTGATCAGAATCGACAATATCTTGCGGCAGGTGGTCGTTAACTTCTGCAAAGGTTAAGTAACCTTGCTCTTTACCTTTTGCAATCAGGAGTTTAATCTGAGACTGCTTGCTTTGCGCCATATAACCTACACTTCTCACATTCAATTAGTTTGCAATAGAAATACCCATACCAAAGAGGTATGTACATTATTTCTCTGTAGTACTACTGTTGTATCAATGCCGCTTCCGCTCGGTGTCACGTCATATGAAACGGTGCACACCTGCCCGGGTTTGGTTCTGCCCGTTTTGTTCGGCTTTATAATTGCTACTGACATTGCTGCAAATTTGTTCACATTTATGCTTATAAGCGTGCGTGCAGCGAATTAGCCAGTATAGCAGAATTACTAATGGTTTTACCAGATTGACGGCTGTTTTTTTAGCCAGTTATTAGCCTCGACCTTATGGTCAGCTTTTCTGGCGCTCCTTCATTAACAAGTTCAGTTCCTCTTTTTCCACTTGAGTGAGTGGTTGAACCCGAGAGCGGGAAATTAAAGTTTCTATGCGGCTATCGAAATGCCAATCGAGTAATCGAGCAAAACTGTCGCTATAAACACGCTCAGCATCCTCGTCTTTAACAAGATGTTCTTGTAACAATAATTTCGCGATAGTAGAAGAATGGGGATGATTGCGGAAGTTTTCAACTAGCTGAGCAGTGGTTGCTTGGGGATATTGGGCACAATAGCGATGAATATCCAATAACAGGTCCATCCCGGTTGCGTCACTCCCTTCAAATACCGAAGGTTGCACGTCATCACAACGTGTGGCTAACGAGGGAGAGTCTAGCAGTAACCTAATCAGCATGCGTAGCGGTGACAAGCGAGCTTTACCTACTTGATTTCTATTCGCTGAATATGCGGGTTTGCTACTGGCGTGGTTCGCTTTGGATATATCTTGCTGTAACTTAAATCTATCGTATTCACCGGTGTGTTTAGCAAGCTCTTCTAATAGCATTTGCTTTTGGTCGTCACCCTGCACACTCTCGATTAACGGCATGGCTGCTTTGCGAAGCGCTATTTTACCTTCCGGTGTACCCACTTTATGTGTTTTCAATTGATTTTCGAAGAAGAAGCGTGACAATGGCATAGCATTATCAAGCATTTCCATGAAGGCATCTTTACCAATTTTTCTTACCATAGTATCTGGGTCTTCGCCGTCAGGTAAGAATAAGAAAGACAGTCTGACACCGTCTTTCAAAGCAGGCAGAGCATTTTCTAATGCGCGCCACGCCGCTTCTCGACCTGCACGGTCGCCATCATAACAACAAACAATATGCGGGGTTGCGCGCACTAACATTTGCATATGTTCAGCCGTGGTGGCGGTGCCAAGTGCAGCCGTTGCTTGGTTAATACCAAACTGACTTAACGCCACCACATCCATATAACCTTCAACAATAAGGACTGCGTCGAGCTGACGGTTCTGTTGACGAGCTTGGTAAAAACCAAATAGCTCACTGCCTTTATGGAATATACGGGTTTCAGGAGAGTTTAAGTATTTTGGGCCACCGTCTTCCAATACACGGCCACCAAAACCGACTACGCGGCCTCGCTTGTCCCGAATGGGGAACATAATTCGGTCGCGAAAGAAGTCGTAACGTCTGCCTTGGTCGTTCTGATTAACCAATTTTAAGTCGATAAGCTGTTTTACCCGGGCTTGGTCTTTGCCAAACGTTTTTAGCAACGCATCCCAACTGTCGGGTGCATAGCCGATTTCCCATTGCTTAACGATATCGCCACTAAGCCCACGGCTTTTTAGATAATCTATGGCTTTACCACTATTTTCATTTTGTTTTAATTGGTGTTGAAAAAAGCGAACAACTTGTTCCATTAGTGAGTAATCGTCTTGCTGCTGTTGCTTTTTCTCTTCGCTAACAACAGGCAAGTGACCTTTCTCTCTCGGCACTTCTAGTCCATAGAGTTTGGCGAGTTCTTCAATGGCCTCAACAAATTCAAGGCGGTCGAACTCCATCAAAAAGGAAATAGCGTTGCCGTGCGCACCACAACCAAAACAATGATAGAACTGCTTTTCTTGGCTTACGGTAAAAGAAGGGCTTTTCTCATTATGAAAAGGGCAGCAAGCTTGATAATTTTTGCCCGCTTTTTTTAACTTCACCCTACTATCAACAATGTCTACAACATCGGTACGTGAGAGAAGATCATCAATAAAATCGCGAGGTATTTTTCCGGCCATGGGGAGACACTAATGCTTATAACGGTAATTAGGGTAGCACAAAAAAGTACTGTAACAGGGAAGGTAAATAATGAAAATGCCAGGTTTGCGATTACACAAACCTAGCTAATGCTATTACTACCCCTCGACTTTTATCGATAGTTAGGCATTTAAACGGGCTTTTATTTTAGCGCTTAGAGCGCCCATATCTGTGCGGCCTTGTACTTGTGGTTTAAGGCTACCCATTACTTTACCCATGTCTTGCATGCCTTGAGCACCGGTACTTACCATAGCTTCATCAATTAAGGCAGCCAGTTCGTCTTCGGTCAAAGGCTGTGGAAGGAAACCTTCTAACACAACAATCTCTTCACGCTCTTTACTGGCCAAGTCATCACGGTCAGCGGCATCAAATTGAGAGGCGGCATCTTGACGTTGCTTAACCATCTTGGTTAGTACTGCAAGAATGTCGCTATCAGTAAGGGTGATTTGCTCGTCGATTTCACGTTGTTTAATGGCTGCTATTGCCATGCGAATGGTGCCTAGACGTAATTTCTCTTTAGCGCGCATTGCATCTTTTTGTGCAGATTTTAAATCGTCTATTAAAGCCATGATGCTCCCAAATTAAGTAAAGTTTCAACAAAGAAGGAAAGTCATTATAAAGGTATAAAGAAAAAAGTTATAAAAAGAAAAAAGTTAAACAGTAAAAGTAAAAAAACATTCTATGCAGGGACACTCATAAAAAGGCATACACTATCTATAACGGGCAAGTCAGTGGGGTATTAAAAATCGGGAGTCTATCAGGGGGTCTTGATATTCACCGACGCACTGCATGTTAATAACCGGCGCGTTTCGCGTAAACAAATAATGCTAACAAGCGCTAATCAAAAATTTTCTGTACCCCAGAAACGCGAAAGGTGCTGCAAATGCAACACCTTTCAGACTCGTAACTTAACCCTGTTTTAGTAGAGTTTTACGCGACGTGCGTTTTCACGAGCTAATTTCTTTAGATGACGCTTTTTCGCAGCGGCTTTCTTACGCTTGCGTTCCCAAGTAGGCTTTTCGAAGAACTCACGACGACGAACTTCAGACAATACACCTGCTTTTTCACAAGAACGCTTAAAACGACGCAGCGCTACATCAAACGGCTCGTTTTCTCTAACTTTAACGATAGGCATTTAAACACTCACCTCAAAACTTTTGCTGTATAATTCCGGGAAATTGAGCGCTAAAAAGGCCACCCGGGTTAAAAATGGTGCGAAATTCTAATCATTTCCGAACAGAAAGTAAAGACTGAATTGCCAAAAAATAGGCAATATTGCGCAAATAAACGAAGCACCATTCCAAGATATGCGGAATAAAGGTAAACTCTGCGCCCTCTGAGACAAGGTAATACCTTTTATCTGTCTACGTGAGAAGAAGAATTCAGCGCGATCCCGCATTGGTTGAGTGGATCATATCACAGATCGCAGATGATCAAACAGGTCAGGTGCTGATCTATTGCAATAAACTTTGTTGCAATAAGTGCTGAGGTAACTCAAGTATCCTCTTGCAGGGTAAACGATGCTGATTATGCTCAATACTTGCGATTCGGCTATAGCTTGGGCTCGACAGGTTCGATAACTAAGCAAGCCATTGGTGTTTGTTATACCGTAAACATTGTTGTTAAAGACGTAAAAGTAAGGTTTGGCTCAATGCAAATATTAGGAATAGTATGCGTATATTAGGAATAGAAACTTCTTGTGATGAAACGGGTATCGCCGTTTATGACGACACTGCGGGATTATTGTCACACGAATTATACAGCCAAGTGAAATTACACGCCGATTACGGTGGTGTAGTGCCTGAACTTGCGTCACGGGATCATGTTAGAAAAATTATCCCGCTTATCGAAAAAGCGCTTAGTGATGCTAACACCCAACCTAATGAATTAGACGGCGTAGCCTTCACCCAAGGCCCAGGCCTTATTGGTGCGTTACTAGTGGGTTCTTCCGTGGGGCGTTCTCTAGCTTACGCGTGGGGGGTACCCGCAGTAGGTGTACATCATATGGAAGGGCATTTACTCGCCCCCATGTTAGAAGATAACGCGCCTGAATTTCCTTTTATTGCATTACTAGTTTCTGGCGGCCACTCTATGTTGGTAAAAGTAGAAGGCATAGGCAGCTACGAAGTTCTCGGTGAGTCGATAGATGACGCAGCCGGTGAAGCCTTTGATAAAACGGCCAAACTACTGGGGCTTGATTATCCAGGCGGGCCTTTATTAGCCAAGCTGGCAGAAAAAGGCGAGCCAGGGCATTACAAATTCCCAAGGCCAATGACAGACCGCCCAGGTTTAGATTTCAGCTTCAGCGGCTTGAAAACTTTTGCCGCTAATACCATCCGTGCTGCGGATGACAACGAGCAAACCAAAGCTAATATTGCATACGCATTTCAAGAAGCGGTTATCGACACGCTTATTATTAAGTGTAAGCGTGCACTCAAGCAAACGGGTATGAAGCGCTTAGTGATTGCCGGTGGCGTAAGTGCGAACACCATGTTGCGTACACAAATGAAAACCTTGATGGACGACTTACGTGGTGAGGTTTTCTATCCTAACTTAGCGTACTGTACCGACAACGGCGCCATGATAGCTTATGCAGGTATGCAGCGTTTGAAAGCCGGTGAAGTATTGGGGCTTTCTTCACAAGCTAAGCCTCGCTGGCCGCTGGATACGTTAGCGCCAGTATAATAATGTTGTCATCACAGGGTTTTATCATGCATGCTAAGTAGCAAATAAATTTACTTAGCATGTAGGAAATCTAGTGGTGTTTTTCCGTGATAGCGCTCGGCTCACAATACCGTTTATTGGCGCGGTACTTACCGCTAGTTGGTTGTCGCTAGCGGCCTTTAGTGCCCATGCAGATAATAAGCATGCAATTAATAACACCGTCGTTAATCAGAATGCGGTTAGCCATAAGAATCTGGCCTCGAGCCAGTCGGCTGAAAGTAGCAAAAATCATGTAGTTCTTATATCTTTAGACGGGTTTAGACATGATTACATCGAGCTGCACAATGCAAAAAATCTCGCACGAATTGCTAAGGCTGGTGTTCGAAGCACATCGTTAACACCTGTCTATCCCGCCAATACTTTCCCCAACCATATTTCTATTGTGACTGGGCTACTCCCCATACATCACGGCATTGTCGATAATCGTTTTTATGACAAGTTGCGACCCAGCAAAGAGGGTAGCTACGCACAATATTCTATGGGGAAGGCGCAAGACGATAGCAGCTGGATTACTGCGATGCCGCGTTGGCATTTGGCCGAGTTTCAGGGGCATAAAGCTGCAACCTATTTCTAGCCTGAATCTGACGCTAGAATAGCAGGAGCGCTGCCTTCTTATCTTTATCACTACTCGAAGCATGCAGATTACCAACAACGGATAGACCAAATTGTTCAATGGTTAAGTCTGCCGGAAGCTGCAAGGCCACTTTTTGTCTCAGGCTACTTTTCATTGACTGACACTGTGGGTCACGACGAAGGGCCTATGTCCGAGAAAACAAAAGAGGCTGTTGCAAAGGTAGATAAGCTAATCGGTCAATTGTACGACCGATTAAATGCGCTTTCGATAGACGTTAATTTGGTTGTGGTATCTGATCACGGTATGACCAACGTCAAAGATAGCCACCAGATTATGGTTGAGTCTTTAAATATTCCTGATTATTTCACTGTGCTTAACAGTGGTGCGCAAGTGCGTTTATATGCTAAGCCAGAGGTTACCTATGAGCAAATTGAAGATGAAAAAAATCGCCTCCGGTTGTTAGCGGAAGGGAGATTCATCTTGCTTACCTCCGTTGAACGCGATGTCAGGCATGCACAGTACAATGCGCGAACCGGCGATATTATTATGGAAACTGCCCCGCCTGCACGGTTTAAAAGTGAAGGAGATACTCATGTGAGCAAAGGTAGCCATGGTTATCTCAATACGTTGCCAGACATGGGCGGGCTATTTGTGGCGTCCGGGCCTTCGTTTAAACAAGGTAAAATGCTTCCAGCTTTCAGTAATCTAGAAATATACCCAGCGCTTGCTGAAATTATGGGCTTGGCCTTACTTGCCCCTATCGATGGTGAAATTAAGGTACTTCGGGAAGGTTTAAAAGAGGAATAACGCTAGGGCAGCTTTACCATACGCCCGAGCGAAAATAAAACATGTACGCTAAAGAAAGGTTGCTCACTCTTTGGTGTTGCCTTTGTCCCAAATTTTGCCCTCAGAGCGGCTGACTAACCTTTTGATATTGTCGCGATGACGCAAGATAATCAGCAAAGAGAGCATGATGACTGGAACGGTATAAAGGGGTTTTATTAACCAAGTAAAAAGCGGGGCAAGGCTTACTGCTACCAAGGCGCCAAGTGAGGAATAGCCGGTAAGAAACACCACTATAACCCAGCTCAAAATAAGCAAGCCAGCTAAATCTAATCCAATGGGTAACATGGCACCAAAGGCCGTTGCTACTGCTTTGCCCCCTTTGAAGCCAAAATATAAAGGGAAAATATGACCTATACATGCGGCAATAGCGACTAGGCCTAAAAGCACGGGGTCTAAGCCCAAAAAGTAGCTGGAATAAACCGGAATAGTCCCTTTTAAAATATCCATTACTAGCACCAGCAATGCCGGAATCCTGCCGCCAATTCGATATACATTGGTGGCGCCGGGGTTCTTAGAACCAGCAGTGCGGGGATCGGGAAGAGAAAATGCTTTGCAGATAACTACCGCGCTCGATAAAGAGCCAAACAAATAGGCTACGCAAATCATTAAAAGGGCCAACGGTATCATTATTGCTACTTTAACCTGCTGCTTTGTACACTAAACGTATATCTACACTAATAATATGGGGCGAATGCTATTGTGCGTGTTGCCCCCACTTGCAGTACAACGGTATAGTTGTGCCACCATCGCCCCATGGCGAATAACGTAAAGCGTAAAGCTACTCCATTCAAAAGTGATATACCACCTTTTGAGAAGAAGTTAACGTGGTAGTAAGACCAGTATGGTCATAAGAATGAAAAGGTTTATGGGAAAAATATATATAACAGGGCTGGCTGTCGATACCCTTATCGGTGTGTATGATTGGGAACGGGAGCGTTTAACCACGCTGTTGCTCGATGTTGAACTCGACGCTAACCTAGATGCCGCAATGCAGTCAGATAATGTCGACGATACCATTAACTATGCCGACGTGGCTGATTGTATTACCGAGGTAGGAAAAAACAGTCGTTTTATGCTGTTAGAAGCATTTGGCGGCGCGGTAATGAACAAGGTATTAGCCATGTTTCCGGCCCATGCCATCAGCCTTAAAATTGTGAAGCCGAATATTCTACCTAATGCCCAAACGGTGGCAGTGGCTATGTATCAGGAAAAGTCCTAGTGGGGCGTCATACCATTTTAATCAGTGTGGGTTCCAATATCGACAAAGAACACTACATACGAGAAAGTATTAAAGCGCTTAAACTGCATTTCGATGACGTTAGTTACTCGTCGGTATATGAGAGTGAGTCAGTCGGCTTCGATGGCAGTGCCTTTTATAACCTAGTGGCGAAAGCCGTTACTTCTATGAGTATTATTGAAGTGCGAGATACCTTTCGTCAGATTGAAAGTGACAACGGCCGTAAACACGGGGAAAAGAAATTTTGTTCCCGTACACTGGACTTAGATTTACTCACGTACGATGACCAAATTACCCATGAACCCGTTGTGCTACCTCGGGAAGAGATTCTGTATAACGCCTTTGTATTATGGCCGTTAGCTGAATTGGTTCCTAATGAAATCCACCCTGTTGAAGGCAAAACCTACGAGGCACTTTGGCAGGCATTTGATAAAGAAAAACAAACACTCTCGCCCATCAATTTTACTTGGAGCTAAGCAACGGAATGACACTGTTCGAAATAATCATATTGGCCATTATTCAGGGCGTTACCGAATTTTTACCTATCAGCAGTTCTGGGCATCTTTTGCTGCCCGCAGAACTATTTGGCTGGGTAAGTCAGGGGTTAGCGTTTGACGTTGCTGTTCACGTGGGAAGTTTACTGGCGGTAATGATTTACTTTCGCCAAGAAATCGCACAAATGACAGTGGCTTGGGTTACCAAGGGATTCACAAAAGAGCAAAACACTGACAGTAAGTTAGCCTGGTATGTGATTATCGCAACTATACCTGCTGTGATTATTGGTTTTGTAATGAAAGACTGGATAGAACTTAATGCCAGAACAGCCCTTGTTATCGCCGCAACCACTATTATTTTTGGTCTTGCCCTATGGTATGCCGACGCCACCGCGAAACGCACTCAAGAATTAACATCGCTTAACTGGAAACAAGCATTGTTAATTGGTCTAGCGCAAGTACTGGCGCTGATTCCCGGTACTTCTCGCTCGGGTATTACCATGACAGCAGGTTTGATGCTGGGCTTAAATAGAGAGAGCTGTGCGCGCTTTTCGTTTTTACTGTCTATTCCCGTTATTTTGGGCGCCGGTTTACTTGCCACTCTTGATTTATTACAAGCTAACGAAGCCGTTGATTGGTCTGCGTTGCTCTATGGCGCTGCGTTCTCATTTGTGAGTGCTTACTTATGTATTTACCTCTTCCTTAGCTGGATATCGCGAATTGGTATGCTGCCATTTGTGATTTACCGCTTACTGTTAGGCGTCATTTTGCTTTGGTTCGTTTTTGCATAAGTTGTTCCTATAAACTCAAGAGCAAAGAAGACTGGGTCGCAAATGACTGTGTTGGTGTAATACAATAAGGCGAATTCCTGTCTAGGGAAAGCGCCTCTTTTAAAGCATAAACAATGTAGTATGGTTACAATAATTGATGCAGGGAGTACGCAATGTTAGACACTATTTTTACGAAGATTATCAATAAAGAAATACCAGCAGATATCCTTTATGAAGATGATATCTCGTTGGCGTTTAGGGATATAAATCCGCAAGCGCCGGTGCATTTTTTAGTGATCCCGAAAAAGGCTATTCCTACCATTAACGACATCACTAAAGAAGACAGGGAAGTCGTAGGGCACCTATCTTATGTGGCTGCAAAGGTCGCGGGTGAATTAGGCGTAGATGAGCAGGGTTACCGCACGGTAATGAACTGTAATGAGTTTGGTGGGCAAACGGTGTACCACATACACTTACATGTGCTAGCCGGTAAAATCATGGGCTGGCCGCCATATACTGATACCGCAAAGCGTTTGGAATAGATAGGGTTTAGCGTAAAAGCCCTTAGAATGAAAAACGTTTTAACTCACCACTCAACGTAGAATGGTGAGTTAAATAGCCAGTCAGTTGCTTAACACAGGCAACTAACTGGCTTAGTGTTTAATGAACCGCTTATCGATAGATAGTGGTTAGTTCAAACCAAGTACCTTTTTACCTTGTTCGAAGTGAATATCGACAGGGATGTTTGCCGCTTCTAAGCGCGCTAAATCTGCTGCTAGCTGTGGTTTAATCACGCCCATATTGGCTACAAGTTCTGCAACACCATCGTAGTCGCCATCACCTTGCAGGGTTAAAATAAGCTCAGATAATGCGGCGACTGCTGCGCCCATCTTCTCAACATTAACGCGATAAACACCTTCTTCGGTTTGCTCAAAAGCGCCTTCTTGTGCAAAGAAATTAAAGCGAATCATATTCGCCTTACCGTGCGCACTAGAGGCCCCAAAACGTACTGAGCGGAAAATGCCGGCCATAAAAGTGACATAGTAATCTTCAAGTGTACCCTCTGAAATTTCGCCTTTTTCAAGCAAGCTTTGAATCATGTAAAGACCCAAAATGTCAGCTTTACCTTCTTCTAATGCCGAGGCGTGTTCTTTAAGTGAGCCTCTTACCGTATCGCTACCATCAAGGGTGTTTTTTATACCTAAGCCATGCGCCACTTCATGAAACATGGTGTTAGCAAAAAACGCATCAAACGTAATATGATCACGTTGCTCAGGTGCAATTAACATATCCGCAATAGGAATAAGAATATTGTCGAACTTGGCACGCATCGCGTTTTTAAGTTGCAAACGACGGGTGCCTTTTTCAAGCTGTACACGCTCATCATTAGGTAAGTTGATCGCAATGGTTTTACTGCCAGCATTTGAATGCCCCGCGTAATACACAACGTCATAGGCGTTTAAGTCGGCGTCGGAGCCAGGTACTTCCGCTTTGTACTGGGCAGGTACAGGCAAACCTTTTTGTAGCTCTGGAAGAAAAGCAGCGTATTTTGCGAGTTTTTCACTCCACGCTAAATCTTTTACCAAAACGTAGGCTTCAAAGGCGGCGCGATAACCAAATAGTTGGTCTTCATAGCTTTCGATTGGGCCAATTACCAACTCTACAGGGTTTGTCTTCATGTCCATCCACGCCATGTCCGAGGCTAAGTAATCGTCGGTAAGTAATGCTTGTGCGCGCAGGGTTAAGTAGGCTTTAAAGCTTGGATCTTCGGCAAGTTCAGCAGCCTCTTTAAGAATCTTTGATGCAGCGGTGAGTTCACTTTTGTACGCCTCAGAGTAGGGCACAGAGTAAAGGTTGCCAGCTTCATCTTGCTTCACCAACGAGTATAAGCCTTGTTTGTCATCGAACGTGGCGGTCGCGAAGTCAGCCTTTGTCATGTTGTGAGGATAAAATTCAGCACCTAGGGCTTTCTCTTCATAGCCTGAAAGAAACGCATTATCGCCGTTCAATCTGTCCCATGGCCCATAGTTGATTGAAGCAAAGTGTTTAACGTCGTCGTTTTCAATACTATTTAAAAACGCATTTTTATCGCCGAAGAAGGCCTGTTTCCAAAATAAGTCGTCCATTATTTTAGACGCATCTATGAGCAAACCTATCATCTTTTGTTGATTGTCGCTTAAATGGGATAAATCACTGGTCAATTCAACGGGATGATAAATAGATAGCCTAGACTCATTCACAAGAAGCGTGCTATCTGATGATGTGGTATGCGAAGCCTCTACGGAAGGGTTTGCTTTTGATATGCCTTCTTCTGGTGCCTTGGAGCAGGCGCTCATAAATAAACTTGTGGCAACTGCCACGGCAAGAGTAGAGTAATGTTTAGGTGATAATTTCATCATAAAGGTTTCTGTTTTAGATTTATTGGCAGGATAAGAATATACAATAAACTAACACGTTAGCGAGCAGCGTTTTGATGTGTATCAAGGTTTCATGTAAAGGCATATGTACTACACTATTCACAACGCGTAATAATGCATATTCAATGTTGAGTTAGTAAAAGGTTCAATATAACTTAAGCTTAATAAAGGTTATAACATAAGGGGAATATGATTTCCTGCTATCATAAAGCTATGCTTTTCATATGTGTAGCGTATAGTGGAATAGTAAGTCTCTGAGCAACTGCAACTTGGTCATTTACTCGCAAACAAGGATTACAGTGTAACCGCGGGTATCTTAAATTCATTGCCTTTTAGTGGCTATTTGAAACATATCTAAGGGTAGGTATATGTCTACACAAAATGCGCTCTCAACAATTCTTGTTGAAAAAATAACAAACGACACACTCGTACTTCCTACGTTACCGGCTATTGCTTTAAAAGTGAGAAAGTCAGCGGATGATCCTAATATCAACCTAAGTGCTATGGGTGATGTTATCGGACAAGACCCCTCGCTAAGCGCAAGAATGATTAAAATTGCGAACAGCGCTTACATGGGCCGGAGTATAAAAGTAAATTCTATCAGCCAAGCGGTAACTCGTATTGGGTTACGCCAAATCAAAAATATTTCAACCGCGCTTGCCATGGAACAGCTGTTCGTTTCTAAAAATGATGTAGTGAGTGCCTATCTACAAAAAGAGTGGGCGAATACCGTTAATATCGTGGCTAATTCAATGGCGGTAATGCAGCTTTATATCGCGCGCACGAAAAAGCGTGAAATGAGTATGGATATTATGACGCTAACAGCGTTAACCCATAACATTGGCGTATTGCCTATCCTGACCGAAGCAGAAAGACATCCTGAAGTGTTTGCGAATCCAACCTTTTTAGAAGTGGCCATCGACAAGCTAGCGGGCCGAATTGGCGCTAGCATCATGCGAGAATGGGGCTTTGGTGAAGAGTTTGTGAGTGTAGCCAAATGCTGGAAAGATTTGAGCTATATACCTGAACAGGTTACCTACATAGATTTCGTTCGTGTTGGCGCTGCCGTTTCTGGCGCAATGGACAGTCAAAAAGACGCGGTTTTGAACTTAGCCATACAGCGTGATGTTATTGATGATGTGGCGATACTTCACTCAGATGAATTTGCCGATCTTGCCGGTGCGGCGAAACAAATATTTGCCTAACACCTTACTAGCATAATGTTAGTAAAGCAGGATTATCTGAAGCCGAACTTATGTTCGGCTTTTTTGTTTGTTGCTTTCAACCAACATTAACAATAAGCCAAGTAAAAGGCCCCACACCGCTGACGTGATGGATAGAAGACTAAAGCCTGATGCCGTACATAAAAAAGTGACCAAGGCAGCGTGACGGTATTTGTCGCTCTCTACGGTTTTGACCAAGGCGGCTTGCAAGGTAGACAGCAGCGCAAGACCTGCCAGTAAATGCACTACAATCGGGGGCATTGAAACGAACAAAACCACCACAACAGACGCAAGTAGCCCCATAAATAGGTAACCAATACCTGCGGCGATGGCCGCTTTATAACGCTGACTTTTATCTTTATCTGCTTCTTCCCCCATGCACAAGGCCGCGGTTATTGCCGCAAGATTGAACGTGAACCCGCCAAATGGCGCTAGCACCCCCTGCAATATGGCAATGCCACTTAGCACTGTTTTATGGTCGGGGTGGTAACCATGGGAATGGTGTATCGCAATGCCGGGTAAATTCTGAGAAAGGGTAGTAATAATGTACAAAGGAACGGCAAGCCCAATGGCGGCGGTAACTGAAAACTCAGGGCTGACCCACACGGGAGTGGGTAGTGAGAGAGTTAACGGGATTTCACCGTTTAAGAAGCTACTAGTGACAATAGAAACAGCCAGTAAACACAACATAAGGTAGCGAGGGAAAAATCGGCTTCCAACAAGATAGATAGCCAGAAAACTGGCAACAATATAGGGGTGTTGTTCTACATCAGTGAATATCGATATACAGATAGGCAATAGAATACCTGCCAGTAGCGCCGATGAGATACTAGCCGGAATGCGGCTTATTTGATTGAGCAAACTGCGACTTTGCGCGGTAACCAGCGAAAGCACTGCGCAGATAATAAAGGCGCCAATACTCTCAGGAAGGGTGTACTGCTCCACGCTACCTAATAAAAAGGCCGCACCAGGGGTCGACCAGGCGGTGACGACAGGCATTTTCATTAGCCAAGAATAGAAAATACAGGAAATGCCCATGCCTAGGCCTAAGGCGAGAAGCCAACTAATGACCATATCAGGGCTTGCCCCCGCTTTACGGGCAACATCAATAACAATAACAACAGCACTGCTATAGCCAACGGTGACTGCCGTTAATCCTGAAGAAATGTGGCTAATCTGCCATTCTGATTTCATCTTTGCCCCAACCATTTGAACCTAAACCTAAACTACTTCATACTGTGTGCGTTATAACGTACACAATAAGTTAACTCTACACTTGTGCGTTATAGCGCACAAGGCGTTTTGCATTAAAATGCTAAATCGACTCTATTTGTAAGAATGTGACAAGAAGCAGTAAATGATGAAGACCAATAGCGATGCACTACAGGCGGGAGACTTTTCGTTAAGTATTTCTGCGCGTTTAAAGCAGTTGCGTGGTGATATGGGCTTGTCTCTTGATAAAGCCGCCACGTTAACCGGTGTGTCTAAAGCCATGTTAGGCCAAATAGAGCGGCAAGAGTCAAGCCCTACTATCGCTACCTTGTGGAAAATTGCGACTGGGTTGAATGCTTCGTTTTCCTCCTTTATTGCGGCAAACGCACAATCTGAATTCGATGTTAATCACGGCTTTATTCACGACCCAAACATGCAAGTGAAAACCCTTTTTCCGTTTGATGTAAACAAAGGTTTTGAGGTGTTTGAAATTACCTTAACGCATTTTCATGAGCAACGCTCTACGGCCCATCAAAGTGGGGTTACTGAACATATTCATTGCATTGGAGGCAGGTTAACCTTGTGGCAAGGTAATGAGTGTAAAACCATCAAAGCCGGCGAGCAGTATTTAATAGATGCCGATCAAGCGCATGGCTATAAAGATGAAAGTGGGGAAACCCAGTTTATTAATATTATCCACTACCCGGTGCTGTAAAGGCAGCTGGCAGGCAAGTGATTAGAGGTGAAGCGGGTAACTAACGGGTGGCAAAGATAAACAAAATGTTGAGCAATACCCATGGGGCACTGCTCAACACGTATTAATTTCACGCTAGTTAAACACGGTTTAGGTGTTAGCGTCATTCAAGTTGAGCGTTTCACGCAAGAAGTTTAGCAAAGTACAAAGCTCTGCAGACATTAACGCAAATTCAGCATCTAGGCGTGCTTCAATTTGGTCTTTAGGAATGTCTTCAGTCTCTTCTTTTAATCTATCGGTAAACTTAATACGCTTTAACGAGCCATCTTCAGCAATAACTGCCGTTAGGGTATCTTGATATTCAAACGCCACTTTTTGTACCAGCTTACCTGCATCCAAATGAATCGTGATTTCATCACTATCAAGCGGCTGGTTTTTACAGCGAATAATACTGCCAGCATCATCTGTAGATTTGAACTCGGCTTCTTCAAGTAGTGCTATGCCATCTGGCGCTGAGTCAGTCAGCCAGTGAGTCAGTTCAGACTGCAAACTGTGGCGGGCTAAAGGCACAACCGGTAGTGAGCCAATGGCTTTTCGAACTAGGGCCAAAAAGGCTTCAGCTTTGCCATCGGCAGAGGCATCAACAGCCACAAGGTTATCTTCTAACGAAATAAACCCATGGGTGTAAGTGTTTTTAGTAAACGCTTGAGGCAACAAGCGAGTTTGAATTTCCTGCTTAAGATCGGCTTTAGCCTTTTTACCGACAGGCGAACCGGTTTCCATTTCAATTTTGGCAACCATGTCGTCCAGTTCGGCATTAATTACCGCGGCGGGAAGTAGCTTTTCTTGCTTCTTAACGGTAAGCCAGTAACGTTGCCCAACACGCTGAAACATAGTGCCTTGTTTGCCGGCTTGGGAGAAAGGGGAGGCAAAGCCCATAGTGGCCAAGTCTTGACTCTTACAAGGACGGAAGGCTTGCTCGCTTAGCACGCGCTCTAGGTCGTCATCGTCAAGGGAAAGTGGCTGTGTAATTTGGTAGGCTTTTATATTTTTAAACCACATTTGAGGCTATCTCTTTTAAAAATGGTGGGCAAGCGTACCAAGCTAGCGAATGCGGTGCAACGGATATAGTACGGGAGCTATAGAGATTTTTTGTTAAGCCGGTTTGCCCTTCATGGGAAAGCGAATGGTATATTGGAGGCCATCGCCAGGTTTGCTTTGCGCTTCAATGTGGCCAGATAAAGACTGAGTAACAAGGTTGTACATAATGTGTGTGCCAAGCCCGCTGCCGCCTTCTCCTCGCTTAGTCGTAAAGAAGGCGTCAAACAACTTATCTAAATCATCATTAGACAAGCCTTTCCCGTTGTCACGGTAACGCATTTCTATGGTGTTGTTATCCGTACTCACATCTAACGTTATTTTGCCATCGTTAGTGTCTTCAAAACCATGCACTAAAGAGTTCACAATCATGTTCGTCACAATTTGGGCAATGGCCCCTGGTGCACAGCGAATATAAAGATCTTCAGGGCAACTAACCACTATTTCATGATTATTATGCTTGAAGCTTGGCTTAAGTGATTTAATGATGTCACGAATGTAATCGTTAAGGTTTATCTCTCGTTCAGTTTCGCTGGTTTGATCCACCGCCACTTGTTTGAAGCTGGCGATAAGCTCAGATGCTCTGTTTAAGTTAGTTAACAGGAGATTAGCCGTTTGTTCTGCTTCATTAATGAAGTTTTCCATGTTTTTTGTAGTCAGGCTTTTTTCTTCAAAACTCGTTTTTAAGTTATTAAGTCGCTCTTGCAAAAAGCTGGCGGCAGTTACGCCAACGCCAAGTGGTGTATTTACGTCATGGGTAATCCCAGCTACCAAACCGCCAAGAGAGGCCATGCGCTCAGATTCGACCAATTGGTCTTTGGCGAGTTGTAAATTTCCCATTGAATTCGCTAACTCCGAATTTTTTTTGCGAAGCTCATCTTCTATATACTGCCTATTTTCATTCTCTTGACGAAGCTCTCTTTGATTTGCGATAAGCTCGTCTTTTTGTTGTTCAAGGCTAAGCATAATTTGAGAAAGCGAAGAGGTTTTCTTAGCGACTTCTTGCTCTAAAATAAGATTCTGATCGTCTAGCTTTTTATTGGCATGCGATAGCTGGCTTTGAGCATTGGTCAACTTACCATTAGATACGATTAAATCGTCGATAACATTGTTGTACGATTCTTTTAATTGCAATAACTCATTATCGTCACTTATTTTGACTGAAAGCTTGCTTTCATCGGGATGAAGCGGATCAAATCCTTCCATTTGATGAATTATTTCAGCCAAGGGTTCGGACAACATGGTGCGAAACGCGGTCATAAAAAGAAACACCAAAAAGGTGGTTTTTATTAACGCATTTCCAATAAGAAAAAAGATGCCAATTTCGATACGGCCAAAAATAGTATCGAAACTTGAGTAGAGCGTTACATCGCCTACGGTCGATTCTCGTCCTGAAAATTTAAATATTAATGGAAAGCTATAACTGAAAATCCCACCCGGGTGGTCTTCAATAAGTTCTTCTTCGATAGGAGAGCGGGGACGCTGAATGCTTAAACCGTAGTCGGCAATTTGATTGCCATTTTCATCCCTAACTTGTACACCTTCAACAATAGGAAGTTCTAATAACCCCTCTGCTATTGAGCTAGCTTGTTCGCTGTTCAATTCCCACAGGGCACGGGTTAAGCTGGTTGAGAAGGTATTTTTTAAAGTTTGTAATTCGTCTTCGACATGATCTTTGGTACTTAGATACTCGGTAAAAATCTGTCCAACGGTAACAATAAGCGTAAGAATGAAGTATACAGAGAGCACTCGTGTCAGCAGTTTTCTTGATAACCCAGTTTTTACCGCCGCCATTGAACAACATTCCTCTGTCTATAATTTACTTTACCTTCATTGCCAAGAATATGCGTAAATGTATGAATAAACAAGCAAGCGCTATGAAGAAAATACGACCCATCTTTGTAGAAAACTTGACACATTAATGTAATCGTTTTAATAAAAGTGTCACAGTGCACATTAATAATAGCGGCGTTTTGTGATGAGCAGGAAAATAATAATGTCTCGTACAGTTTTGGTGGTTGAGGACGAAGCGCCCATCCGTGAAATGCTTAAGTTTGTGTTAGAGCAATCTGGTTTTAATATTATTGAAGCCGAAGATTACGATATAGCGCAAGAAAAAATATGTGAACCTTACCCAGATTTAATCTTACTCGATTGGATGCTACCTGGTGGAAGCGGCGTTCAATTGGCCAAGAGTTTAAAGCAACATGAGTTCACTCGTGATATCCCAGTGATCATGCTTACCGCAAGAGGCGAAGAAGAAGATAAAATTCGCGGTCTTGATGCGGGTGCTGACGATTACGTCACCAAACCGTTCTCACCTAAAGAGCTTATTGCTCGAATAAAAGCGGTGATGCGACGAGTAACGCCTACATCAAATGAAGAGCCTATTGAATTTAACGGCTTGAAACTTGAGCCTGTGTCTCATCGCGTTATGGCCAATGAAGATCCGTTAGACATGGGTCCAACCGAGTTTAAACTTCTTCACTTCTTCATGACCCATCCAGAGCGCGTTTATAGCCGTGAGCTATTACTCGACAATGTCTGGGGGACGAATGTATATGTGGAAGATAGAACCGTTGATGTGCATATCAGACGTTTACGCAAAGCTATCTCTCGTCATGGGCATGATGCTATGATTCAAACCGTGCGTGGAGCCGGTTACCGTTTCTCTACCAAACTCTAAATTCCCAGCGGATAAGAGACGCCGATAGCGTCTCTTCGCTCTCCGCGTTTCACTGTTTCAGGGCGCATTCACTATGTACTACCCGTTCTCATGGCTGAGAAGTACCCTTCGACTAGTGCTATACCTTTTGGTATTCGCGCTAATCGGTTGGTATATGAATGACATGTTATTTGCTGTAGCCATTGGCGCCACCTTGCTGCTTATCTTCAACTATTGGCATTTATACAAGCTTAACCGCTGGTTGTGGCATAGTCGTAAAATGTCACCACCCACCGTGCGTGGTGTGTGGGAACATATTTACGAAGGCATTTATTACCTGCAGCGCAGAAACAGAAATAAGCGTAAAGAGCTAGGTGAACTCGTGAAGCGATTTCGTGAGGGCTCTGAAGCCTTACCCGATGCCGCGGTAGTGGTGGATTCAAAAGCATGTATTATTTGGTGTAACCGCTTAGCCCGGCTGGATTTGGGCTTGAAGTGGCCACAGGATGCGGGCAGAAGGCTCGATAATTTACTACGCCACCCAGAGTTTATTCAGTACTTCCATGCTGGAAATTTCAAATATCCTATTGAAGTACCATCACCCACTAACCCGCATAAAACCTTTGAATATCGGGTTATGCCTTATGGTGACGAACACCTTTTATTAATTGCGCGTGATATTACCCGTGTTTCTCAGTTAGAGGCCATGCGTAAAGATTTTGTCGCCAATGTGTCACATGAATTAAGAACGCCGCTTACGGTAATTAATGGGTATTTAGAAATTTTGCCGGTGGATGAGTCGGCCGATCCTTTTATGCAAAAAGCCATGAAGGAAATGACCGCGCAAACTCATCGTATGCAAAATTTGATTGAAGATTTATTAGTGTTGTCTCGCATTGAGGCCAGCTCTGAACGCATTTATGAAAACGTAGTGAATATTCCTACGGTACTGTCTCAGATAGAGCGAGAAGCGCAGGCGCTTAATAAAGAAAAACAGCACCATATTGAATTTCATATTGATACCGAACTAAAAGTATTTGGGGTTGAAACCGAATTGCGAAGTGCTTGTTCTAACTTGGTATTCAATGCCGTGCACTACACTCCACCTGGTGGAGAAATTCATGTATATTGGCATGGTGACGAGGAAGGGGCTAAATTTGCCGTTCATGATAATGGCGATGGTATTGAGTCTAATCACCTTAATCGACTTACCGAGCGTTTTTACCGTGTCGATAAAGCACGGTCTCGCAAGACTGGTGGCTCAGGATTAGGCTTGTCGATAGTAAAGCACGTACTTAGCCATCACAATTCCCGTTTAGACATTGCCAGTACCTTAGGTGAGGGCAGTCAGTTTTCCTTTGTGCTTGATAAAGAGTTAATTGCGGAGCAAATTTAAATGCGAATAAAGCAATTCATCGCCTCGTGCAATGTGGCCGTTTTGCTTCTTGTATCAGGCTCGTTGGGGGCTGAAACTACCCATGAGCTAGAGTATGAACGCCAACCTGGGGTGGCAGGAAAGATCACCTCGGTAGGTTCAGACACACTCGCGAATTTAATGACCTTTTGGTCGCAAGAGTTCAAAGCCCTCTATCCGCAGGTGGGTTTCCAAATTCAAGCCTCGGGGTCTTCTACTGCGCCCCCTGCGCTTATTGAAGGTACAGCCACTATCGGCCCCATGAGCCGAGAATTAAAGCCTAGTGAAATTCGCGATTTTACCCGCAAGCACGGTTACCCGCCTTTAGTCCTTAAGGTTGCGATGGATGCTATCGCTATTTTTGTGGAACGCAGAAACCCGCTACAAGGCCTTACCCTGAAGCAAGTCGATTCTATCTTTTCTCAAACACAATTTTGCGGTGGGGATGGGCCAATCAATAAATGGTCAGAGTTAGGCATTGATGCTAATGGCTATCGCGCCCCAATTCGCTTGTACGGGCGAAACTCGGTATCAGGAACCTATGGATTATTTAAAATCATAGCCATGTGTGACGGTGATTTTAGAAATACGGTAAACGAGCAGCCTGGGTCGGCTTCAGTGGTACTTTCTGTCGCCTCAGGTAAAGGCGCTATGGGTTATGCGGCCTATGGTTACAAAACCGCAGGGGTGCGGGCGCTGCCGTTAGGTGAAACGAAAGATTCGTTAGTGCCACTTACCATAGATAACGTTCGTAGTGAGTCTTATCCGTTCTCGCGCTTCTTGTATTTGGTGATAAACAAAAAACCTGGTGAGCCACTGCCTACCCTTGAAAGAGAGTTTTTGCGTTATATTCTATCTGAACAAGGGCAAGAACAAGTCGCGCGTGATGGGTACTTTCCAATTCGTGAAGATATGCTCTTAAGGCAGCGTAGGTTGGTCGATTAATTTGTATCAAACAGGTGAATAACCGTGGAGCATGTTTCATCACGCTGGAAAAATTGGGTAGTTAAAAACCTTCTCGCAGGCACAGCACTTCCCGTGATTACAGAGCAGTTAACGCTAAATGGGTTTGATGCAGATACAGTTCGTCGGCTTTTAGGCCGTAATTTACCTTCAAACTATGTTTTCGACCGAGATGTAGAGTTTTATCGCAAGCTCGCAACGCCCGCATTTTTACATCAGCCTTCAATTAATAATGTGACCTGTTTGTGCGATGAAAAGGAAGTTCAGCTTTATCGTGTAGATGACTTTTTATCGGCAGAAGAGTGCCATGCTGTAATCGACCTTTCTTCTAGCAAGCTTTCGCCCTCAAAACTGACAGGGGCGCCCTCTGCAAAAGGGATCAGAACATCGTCAACTTGCGAACTCGCCTTTATGGACAGCGCACTAGTTACCTCAATAGATAGCCGCATCGTCAATTTTTTAGGCTTGGGCATAGGAGAAAAAGAAGTTATACAAGCTCAGCATTATGAGCAGGGTCAATACTTTAAACCGCATTTTGATTTCTTTCCCCCAGGTACGCCGCAATATTTAGAACACGCAAAGCGGCGAGGTCAACGAACATGGACTTGCATGGTTTACTTAGATGATGGCATGGAAGGAGGCCATACTCATTTTACAAAAATGGGTGTATCGGTAAAACCCCATCGAGGCACAGCACTCCTATGGAATAATCTGACGAACACAGGGGAGCCTAACTTCAATACGCTTCATTATGCTGAGCCTGTAACAGCTGGTAATAAAAACGTCATAACTAAGTGGTTTCGAGATAAAAATTAGTCCCTTTGTCAATATAACCACCCGGTTCGCCCCTTCAATCTCTCACTAACAATATAAAAAACAAGACAAAATTTAAGGTGTTAACTGATTTTATAAAAGTTCCAAAAATTTCAGTGTGAATCCACATTTGTAACAAAAATGTCACCCTTCTCATTTAATCTCTACCGGACTTTGAAATTCAAACTAAGATCTAACTGGAGAATTTAATGGAAATTCGTAATGTTTTTAAGATCAGTGCAATCACGACTGCACTTGTTCTTGCAGGTTGCGGTGGCGATATAAATATTAATGAAGGTGACGAAGTTGTTGCAACGCCAACGACTCCTACCACGCCGACTACCCCAACTACGCCAACTACCCCTGATGTTGATACGCCATTTTCATTAGGCTTGGCGACTGATGCATCAAGCGAATTCTCTACAATTACTGATAAGCCTGTTTATCGCTTAGATGACGATTTAGTGTTAACGCAAGACATGACGTTAACCAATGATGCGCACTGGATCATTAAGGGGCGTACGGCAGTTGGTAACGACAACGCAGATTCAACAGTACTTACCATTGAAGAAGGTACAACCGTTATCGGTGAAGACGGTGACGACTTCTTAGTAGTACGCCGTGGTTCACAAATTGAAGCGTCTGGTTCATCTTCAGCGCCAATTGTAATGACATCTATTCAAGACGTTACTGGTGAAGAAACATCAATTGGTCAATGGGGTGGTGTGGTATTACTAGGTAATGCACCCACTAACCTTTGTAACACAGGTGACGATGACCAAACGTCTGACGACGAACTAGCGTCTTGTGGTGTGTCTGCGGAAGGTGATGCTGGCTTGTACGGCGGAAACGACGCAGAAGATGATTCTGGTACACTAGAATATGTTGTTGTTAAGCATGCTGGTAAAGCCTTGGCGTCTGGTGATGAACTAAACGGTATTTCATTTGCTGGTATCGGTTCTGAAACAACAGTTAATCACATTCAAGTTCACCAAAATCTTGATGACGGTATCGAATTTTTCGGTGGTACGGTTAGCGTAAGCAATGTAGTGCTAACAGACATTGGTGACGATTCTCTAGATTGGTCTTTCGGTTGGACGGGTAGTGCAACTAACGTTTATATTCAGCAATCTGCAGACGGTGGCGACAACGCTATTGAAGCGGATAACAATGAAGATAACCCTTCATGGTTACCACTTACCAAGCCAACTGTTTCTAACGTAACCATTGTAAGCGCCGACGGTACTAACGGCGTTCGTTTACGTAACGGTACAGCAGGGGTGCTATCTAATGTAGTCGTTACCGGCTCTACATTAGCGGCTAACTGCCTGCGCGTAAATGGCGACGAGTCAATCGCGAATGCAGAGTCTGGTGAGCTTTCAATCACTAACTCGGTAGTTGCTTGTGAAACCCCCGCAAACAACTTTGGTTCAGATGAAATTAGTGGCGATTCTACGCAAGCGTGGTTCGAAGGCCAAACCGGCAATAGTGTACTAACACCTTCTGAACTTCTTTTTGAAGATAACGGGTATTTCCCTACGTCAGCTTCGCCTTTAGCAAACAGTGGAAACTACATTGGCGCATTTGACCCTGCTGGTGAAGACTGGACTACAGGCTGGACGGTTGGTGTAAACGGTGGATTCCCAACTGATATTCAGACTGCTTTCGAGCAAGGCCTTGCGACAGATGTATCAGCTAACTTCCCAGAATTAACTGACAAGCCAGTTTATGAACTTGCTGAAGATACAACACTAACCAGTGATGTAACATTAACTAACGATGCTTACTGGTTAATTAAAGGTCGCTTAGCTGTTGGTAACGATAACGCAGACAACGCGGTACTTTACATTGAACAAGGCACAACCGTTTTCGGTGAAGAAGGCGATGACTTCTTAGTAGTGCGTCGTGGCTCTCAAATTGAAGCTGCGGGTACGGCCAACGCGCCAATTACCTTTACGTCGGTTCAAGACCTAACAGGTCAAGAAACGTCTATTGGTCAATGGGGTGGTTTGGTACTTCTTGGTAATGCACCTACTAACTTATGTAACACGGGTGACGATTCAGATACCTCTGACGCTGAATTAGCAGCATGTGGTGTAGCAGCGGAAGGTGATGCAGGGCTTTACGGTGGTGCAGATGCTGAAGATAACTCAGGTACGCTTCGCTATATTGTTGTTAAGCATGCAGGTCGCGCATTAGCGGCAGGTGACGAGTTAAACGGAATTTCATTTGCAGGTATTGGTTCTGGTACTGAAGTTGAATTTATCCAAGTTCACCAAAATCTAGATGACGGAGTTGAATTCTTCGGTGGTACAGTAAGCGTTCGTAACATTGTGTTGACTGATATTGGCGATGATTCACTTGATTGGTCATTTGGTTGGACTGGTAACGCACAAAATGTTTATATCCAGCAATCGGCTGCGGGTGGCGATAACGCTATCGAAGCGGATAACAACGAAGATAACCCTGCGTGGTTGCCGCTTACTAGCCCAACTATCTCGAACGTAACTATTGTTGGTGCCGAGGGTACAAACGGTGTGCGTCTACGTAATGGTACCGCAGGTGCACTGCGTAACGTAGTGGTTACTGCGGGTGAAGGCTATTCAAATTGCCTACGTGTTAACGGTGCTGAATCTATCGCGAATGCAGAGTCTGGTGCGCTTTCAGTAGAAAACTCAATAGTTGCGTGTGAAACTGACGACAACTTCGGTTCTGATGAAATCAGCGGTGGTTCAACACAAGCATGGTTTTCCGGCCAAACTGGGAACAGTGTACAAACGGCTGACGCATTGATGCTTTCTACTGATGGCTTCACACCTCGCTCTGGTTCTCCTTTGCTTGGCGCTGGCGTTGATATGTCTGCTGACAGTGATTTCTTCACATCAACTGACTACATCGGTGCGTTCGACGGTGAAAACAACTGGATGGATGGTTGGACTGTTGCTGTTAACGATTCAATTCCTTCTGATGTGACTAACGCATTTGAGCAAGGCCTAGCCACTGACGTTTCAAGCAGCTTTGCTGCGATTACTGATAAGCCAGTGTATCAACTTGCTGCTGATACTACCTTTACCGCAGACGCTTCTTTAACCAATGATGCTCACTGGTTAATTAAAGGCCGCACTGCCGTAGGTAACGATAATGCTGATAGTGCCACGCTTTATATCCAACGCGGTACGACCGTATTTGGTGAAGATGGCGACGATTTCTTAGTTGTACGCCGCGGTTCGAAAATGGAAGCGTCTGGTACAGCAACATTACCTATCACGTTCACTTCATCTGAAGATATTACAGGTGGCGAAACGACTATCGGTCAATGGGGTGGCCTAGTTATCTTAGGTAATGCGCCAACTAACTTGTGTAACACAGGTGACGACGATGCAAGCTCAGATGCTGAATTAGCAGCTTGTGGTGTGTCTGCTGAAGGCGATGCTGGCCTATATGGCGGCGCTGACGCAGAAGATAGCTCAGGTACTTTCCGCTATGTTATCGTTAAACATGCAGGTAAAGCACTTGCAGCAGGTGATGAACTAAACGGTATCTCATTTGCAGGTGTCGGTAGTGGCACTGAAGTTGACTTTATCCAAGTTCACGAAAACTTAGACGATGGTGTTGAGTTCTTCGGTGGCTCGGTAAACGTTAGTCACCTAGTTCTAACTGCCATTGGTGATGACTCACTAGATTGGTCTTTCGGTTGGACGGGTAAAGCACAGTACGTGCTTATCAAGCAGGGCCTTAATGGCGGCGACAATGCATTTGAAGCTGACAATAACGAAGATAACCCTACTTGGACACCACTAACAACGCCTACTGTTTCTAATGTAACCATTATTGGTTCTACAGATACCAACGGCGTACGTCTTCGCAACGGTACCGCAGGAACCATTAAGAACTTAGTAGTAACTGGCGGCGCTGACTACAGCAACTGCCTACGCGTTAACGGTGATGAATCAATTGCAAACGCAGCAGATGCTTCACTTACTGTTACTCACTCTACAGTGGCTTGTGAGTCTACAAGCGCATTTGGTTCTGACGTGATTGGCACGGCAACAACCCAAGAGTGGTTTGAAGCACAAGACGGTAACACCGTTGTTGCGGATATTGATGCACTAAGCTTCGATGATGCAACCGGCTATGTGCCAAGCAGTGATTCAGCGTTACTTGGTTCTGGTTTTGATGCGTCTACGCTAGATAGCTTCTTCGATAGCACTGATTATAAAGGTGCATTCGATGGCGAAGCTAACTGGACGCTAGGCTGGGTAACTGTAGGTCTTGAAGACTAATTTACTTTCGTCATTCATTGAAGCTAAGGCGCTTGTGCGCCTTAGCTTTTGTGTTGAAAGGTCTTCCTAACTACAGTCCCATAGGAGTTTCCATAATGAAAAATAATCAATCGTCAATATTCAAGTTAGGTAGCCTGACTCTTGCCATTTCTTCCATTCTGGGTTCAAGTTTGTTGTCGACAGCGGCAATAGCGCAACAATCAGAAGATGAAGTGATTGAAGAAGTTGTTGCTACAGGTACCCGATTAAAAGGGACTGCAACAGCGGTAATGCAAGAACGTCAAAACCAAGCGTTTGTTGCCGATATCATGGGTGCAGATCAAATTGCACGTACCGGTGATGGCGATGCAGCAGCAGCACTTCGTCGTGTAACTGGATTGACATTGGTAGATGGTAAATTCATCTACGTTCGTGGCTTGGGGGAACGTTACTCAAGCACACAATTAAATGGTATGACAGTACCTAGCCCTGACCCTACGCGTTCAGTGGTTCCATTGGATTTATTCCCTTCAAGTATCATTGAAAGCTTGAACGTACAAAAATCGTTTTCACCCAATATGCCTGGTCATTTTGGTGGCGGTAACGTTAATATTCGTACTAAATCTATTCCAACTGAATTCGTTTTCAGTGTGTCTGGTGGGGCAGGTTGGAATTCAGAAAACAGTAACGATGGATTTTTCTATGAAGGTGGCAGCGACGATTGGACTGGACGAGACGATGGCACACGTGCTTTGCCGTCTATCATTGCATCTAACCTTGCCGCTTCTGGCTCTGACGGCTTTGAAGGTGATTCTTCACGCTCGTTAGCGCAAACACAAGAAATATTGAATTCATTCAACTGGGATATTGGCCCTGAAAGTAAGTCTGCAGAGCCAGACTTCAATTTAGGCGCAACCCTAGGTAATCGTTACACGTTTGACGATGACAGTGTACTGGGTTTCTTAGCGACGGTTTCTTACAGTAACGAATGGTCAATTACCGAAGAACAATTGGGTAATGATATTGGTGGCGGACAAGATAATCCTCGCTTCACCAAATATCGTGACATGATTTCGACCGAACAAAATGTTCGCTGGAGCGGCATGTTTAATGTGGGTTACGAGTTAAATAGTAACCACAAAATTGAACTGGTTAATATGATGTTGCACGACATGCGTGACCGTCTGCGTGACGGTGAATACTTCGACGATAGTGAAAGCACCATCGGCGTGGAAGAGTTCAGTCGTATGGATATCATTTTCGAAGAGCGTGAAATGGTGTCGTCACAGTTGAAAGGGACACATAACTTCCTCGATATTGCTAACGGTGTGTTTTTTGATTGGTATGCAGGTACAAGCCGTGCCTCGCGTGAAGCGCCAGATATTATGGAAGTCACTTACCAGTTATTCTATGACGACGCAGGTGCGTTAGAGCTTGAACGTATTGATGATACTTCAGGGACTAACTTAAACCGTCAATATCAAAGCCTTCAAGATGAATCTGATACTTATGGTTTTAATATCTCTACCCCCTTCTACGGAGACGGGTATGATATCGAAATTAAAGCTGGTTTCGATTATTACGAGAAAACCCGTGATGCCGTTAATATCGATTTAGCGATTCGCCATTTTGGTATTAATGATGAATTTAAAGTGGGCAACCGACTGTATGATATTTTCTCAGAAGAAAATATTAATAACCCTGACTTCTACGCAAGTTCAACAGGTAGCTCGCTATTTCAAGACAATACCGGTGAAGGTGATAAGTATTCTGCAGCCAGTAAACTGACTGCTGGTTACTTGATGGTTGATGCCTTCATTGATAAAAAGTGGCGTTTAAGTGGTGGTGCCCGTTGGGAAGAGTTCCAGCAAATCTCAGTGCCTTTTGTTGAACACTCGAATGAGTTTGCAGCAGAAACGGATGAAATTGCGGACAGTATTTATAATGAAGACGATATTCTTCCTTCATTCGCATTAACCTATATTGCCAGTGATGAAATGCAATATCGTTTCAACATCAGCCAAACGTTAATTCGTCCTGATTTACGTGATATCAGTACTACATTCTTTATCGATCCGCTTACCGAATTCCTTGTTCGTGGTTCACCATCTTTGGTT
Source organism: Alteromonas sp. KS69 (assembly GCF_003989595.1). Classification (NCBI taxonomy): domain Bacteria; kingdom Pseudomonadati; phylum Pseudomonadota; class Gammaproteobacteria; order Alteromonadales; family Alteromonadaceae; genus Alteromonas; species Alteromonas sp. KS69. The sequence goes on from NZ_PYHU01000010.1 coordinate 100,617, forward strand.
GAAACAGAGCTTATGAACATAGATGTTCGCTGGGAATGGTACATGTCTCAAGGGAATAACGTGTCTGTTGCTCTATTTTATAAAGACATGGAAAACCCTATCGAGATGGTTCAGTTCGATGGCGGTGAGGGGGTACCTCAGCTGCTTACCGCTAACGGCGAAGAAGGTGAGTTATATGGGGTTGAAGTGGAGTTTTTACACGACCTCAGCTTCATCAGCGATTCAATGAGTAACTTCTTTATATCTGGTAACATGACGATATCAGATTCAGAAGTGACCATTGGCAGCGGTGATCAAGATTCTTTGTTCTCACAGCAAGCACGAGAAGCTTATGGCGGCACCATTACAGCGACTATTACTAATGACCAACGTCGTTTAGTGGGTCACTCTGAGTGGGTTGCTAACCTTCAATTAGGTTGGGATTCAGACAATGGAGAGCATTCGGCTTCATTGGTGTATAACTCTTTTGGTGAGCGAATTATTGCACCAGGTGTTCGCGGGTTCGAAGACGGGATAGAAAATCCATTCCATTCTTTGGATTTTGTTTACACTTACTATCCTGACTTCAACACTACGGTCAAACTGAAGTTTCAAAATATCCTCAACGAGGATAAGGAAATTGAACAAGAAGGACTCTTGTTGCGCCGTGAAACCGTCGGCACAGGTATTAGTGCTAGTGTAAGTTACGACTTCTAATTTAAAAAGCCCGGAATTGTCCGGGCTTTTTATTGCGCGATTGTCTGCTGAATATGACGGTTATGTAATAAAACTGTCATGGAAAACTCCTATCCTACGCCCAGAATTTTATAGTCGGTAATCCCGATTTCTTTTAACTTTAAAGGTTTGAATGTATGAAGCTTATCAATTCTTTGCTTATTGCAGGCGCGCTTGTAGCGACACCTGTACTAGCACAAGACGATGAAGTACTAAATCCCGTTATCGATGAGGCGGCGAAAATTAATGAATCTGCTGCGAAGTCGCAGGAAAAAATAAACGGCATTACCGATCAGATTGACAGTAAACTTCAGCAATTCAAAACTTTGATGAAAGAAATTGAAGGTTTGGAAGTTTATAACACTCAACTTCGTAAACAAATTAACAGCCAAGAACAAGAAATGGATGACTTGAACGCCGCTATTGATGAAGTATCGGTTGTTGAGCGTCAAATTACCCCGCTTATGATGCGTATGATTGACGGCATGGAACAGTTTATTGCCCTAGACGTACCTTTTCTTCCTGAAGAACGCAAAAACCGCGTTATGGATTTGAAAGCCATGATGGACCGCGCCGATGTAGCCGCGTCTGAGAAGTTCCGACGTGTAATGGAAGCGTACCAAGTTGAGATGGACTACGGTCGCACCATGGAAGCTTACAGTGGTTTGCATACTATTAATGGTCAAGAGCGTGACGTTGAGTTTTTACGCTTAGGTCGCACAGCGCTTATTTATCAAACTCGTGATGCTAGTTCACAAGGTGTTTGGAACAAGCAAACTCGCCAGTGGGAAGAGCTAGACAGTAGCTACCGCACACAAATTACCAAAGGTCTGCGCATGGCGAAGAAACAACTTGCCCCAGACTTATTAATGCTACCAGTGGCTATCACAGACTAAGAGGTTGATGAGAATGTTTAATTCAGTAAAACGTATCGCTTTTGGCCTAGTAGCCCTTAGCTTAAGCGCTGGTGCAGTAGCACAGAACGACCGCGCAATGGACCTTGATGCACTGCTTAAGCAGCTAGAAGAAGGTCAATTTGCCCAGTCTGAGCAAAACAAACAACGTGAGCGCGATTTCATCGCTCAACGTGCTGAGCAAGATCAAGTATTGCGTGACACCCGTGCTCGTCGTGACCAAATGCTAGCTCAATCAGAGCAGCTTGAAACGCAATTCGAAGAAAATGAATTCAAATTAGCTGACCTTAACGGCGCACTAGATACACGTTTAGGTTCATTAAAAGAATTGTTCGGTGTACTACAGCAAATTGCTGGCGATACAAAAAACAAATTCTATAACTCAGTAGTATCGGCGCAAATCTCAGGCCGTTCAGACTTCTTAGATAAGATGGCACAAGACATGGGCTCTAGCTCAAAGCTTGCCTCTATCGAAGAAATTGAGCGTGTATGGTTTGAAATGCAACGTGAAATGACTGAGTCAGGTAAAGTAACCAAATTCACTACTGACGTAGTTGAAGCGGGTGGCCAGAAAGTATCAAAAGACGTGGTGCGCGTAGGACCTTTCGCATTAGTTGCTGACGGTAAATACCTTGAATACAACGGTGTGACTGGTACGGTTTCAGAACTTATCCGTCAGCCTGCTGACCGTTACAACAGTTCTGCTGCAGAGCTTCAAGAATCGACTAGCGGTGAACTTGTACAGTTTGGTATCGACCCAACCGGTGGTTCAATTCTAGGCTTGTTAGTTCAAGCGCCTAATCTGAAAGAGCGTGTAGAGCAAGGCGGCGTGGTTGGATACATCATCCTTATCGTTGGTGCGTTTGGTTTACTGCTAGCCATAGAGCGTTTGATTACCTTGTCGCTTATTCGCATGAAAGTGAACAAGCAACTTAAGAGCAAAGAAGTTAAAACTAACAACCCGCTAGGCCGTGTACTTAAAGTACGTGATGAGCATCCAAATGCTGATGTTGAAGCACTAGAGCTTCATCTTACCGAAGCGATTTTAGGTGAAGTACCTAAGTTAGGGCGTAACCTTACTATCATCAAGATTATCTCAGTAGTAGCACCGCTTATGGGTCTACTTGGTACGGTTACCGGTATGATTAATACTTTCCAGGCAATTACCTTGTTTGGTACAGGCGACCCGAAACTAATGGCTGGTGGTATTTCAACAGCACTAGTTACAACGGTTCTTGGCCTAGTAGTCGCGATTCCGATGACTTTGCTATACGCCATGCTTAATACACGTTCTAAGAACATCGTATACATTCTTCAAGAACAAGCGTCTGGCGTTATTGCAGAGCGCGCAGAGCGGAGCTAATCATGATCGAGTTTCTGGAGGCAATTCGCGATTTCACAGAAACAGGTGGCCAGGTTCTCCTGGTCATCGGTCTGCTGATATTCGTTATGTGGCTTTTGATCCTCGAGCGTGCCATGTATCTGATGATTTGGCATAAGCAAGCTAAGAAAGAAGCGGTGTCTATGTGGACTGCACGTAACGACCGCGCTTCTTGGATTGCACAGCAAGTTCGTCAGAAAACGATTTCACAGTTAACTATGCGTCTTAACGGTAGTATCCCGATTATTCAGTCTTTGGTTGCGCTTTGTCCGCTACTTGGCTTGATGGGAACGGTAACCGGTATGATTGAAGTGTTCGATGTGATGGCCATTGCTGGTTCGGGTAACGCCCGCTCTATGGCATCAGGCGTATCGAAAGCCACTATCCCCACTATGGCGGGCATGGTTGGTGCACTTTCAGGCGTATTTGCCTCTACATGGCTTAACCGTATGGTGAAATCTGAACGCACGCATCTTGAGGATGCATTGACTATTCAACGTTAATGCTACGGCATTAAGGTAAGGTAAAAATTATGAAGCAACATTTTCAAAACCTAGTTGATGAAGAAGAAGCAGCCATCGATATGACGCCCATGCTGGACGTTGTATTTATCATGTTGATTTTCTTTATCGTAACCGCATCCTTCGTAAAAGAAGCGGGTATTGATGTTAACCGTCCTGAAGCAGCCACTGCTGTTAAAAAAGACCGGGCTAACATTCTTATCGCTATCTCTGACAAAGGCGAAATTTGGATCAATAAGCGTCGTATAGATGAGCGTGCAGTACAGGCGAACATCGAGCGTCTTCACGCTGAAAACCCGCAGGGTACCGTTGTGATTCAAGCAGATAAAGAATCAACGACTGAAACCCTTATTAAAGTTATGGATGCCTCCCGTGCGGCAGGTGTTTTTGATGTTTCGATTGCAGCTCAAGAGCCATAAATCATGCCACGATATATAATCGCATTTGTTATATCCCTTGCGATCACGTTAGGCCTGTTCTTCTTGATGCAATCACTCATCAAGATGGGTGGCAGTGCGTTAACGGAACCGCCAAAGGGTAGTGTACTTGACTTTGTTAGGGTTAAGCAGGACGAACAGGTCGAGAAAAAAGATCGTAAGCCTAAGAAGCCGCCTAAGCCAGATCAGCCGCCACCGCAAATGGAACAACCTCAAATGGACTCACCTACTCCGGATGCGGAAGGGACGTCTATGGACTTTGGTGCAGATGTTGGTGATGATATTTCATTAGACGGAGGGTTAGCCCTTGAGTCTGGTGATGGCGAGTATTTACCTATTGTTAAGGTGGCGCCGGTTTATCCTCGTCGAGCTTTACAACGTGGTATTGAAGGCTTTGTTATTGTTGAATTTACGGTAACTAAGCAAGGCGCAGTACGAGATCCTATCGTGATAGAAGCCAACCCAGAAGGTATATTTGAACAAGCAGCAATGGATGCCGCAATGAAGTTTAAATATAAGCCGCGAGTGGTAAATGGCGAAGCCACGGAAGTGTCTGGTATTCAAAACCGTATTACCTTCCAGATAGACGGATAATGACATGAGAAAAAAACAAACGAATACATTGCTTAGTGCACTGGCGTTTGCAGTTGTTTGCGCAACTGTGTCTGTTCCTACTCTGTTGGTTGCCGGTGATGCAGTTGCTCAGGAACAAAAAGCCAGTGATAAGAAAACCCGTCGTGTGCCTACACTTCGTGGAAAGGTTTACGAGCAGTTAGCGCGAGCACAATCAGCCGCCGACGATGCGGGGAATGTAGAAGAAGCTATAGCTATTCTTAAAGAGGTGGAAGATAAATCTGACTCGATGAATAGCTACGAAAAAGCCATGATGTATAACTTTTTCGGCTTTATTTACTACAACGATGAAAATTACGACAAAGCGTTAGAGTCGTTTGAAAACGTGGTTAACCAGCAACCTATTCCTGAGAAGTTCGAAATGTCGACGCTTTTCAGCTTAGCGCAGTTGCATTTGATGCAAGGTAACTACGACAGAACGATTGAGTTTATCGAACGCTGGGAAGTATTAAACGACGGTGTTATACCACCTAAAAATAAGGTGTTAAAAGCGCAAGCCTACTATCAAAATAAGCAGTATCAAGAGTCTGCTGATTGGATAACACAGGCCATTGATGAACATGAAGCCGAGGGCATGTTACCCGATGAAGCATGGCTTATTCTTCAACGCGCGGTTTACTATGAACTAAAGCAACCTGAGAAAGTAAAAGATATTTTGATTAAGCTGGTAAAGCTGTACAGCGAACCGAAATATTGGATACAACTGGCTGGTATGTACGGTGAGTTAGGTGAAGAGCGTAAGCAGCTTGCGATTATGGAAACGGCTTACCAACAGGGTTTTGTAGAGTCTCCAGCGGATATCTTCAACATGGCGCAGCTTTATTACTATCACCGTGCTCCTTATAAAGGTGCATTGTTGATGGAACAAGCCATGAAAGAGGGCGTGCTGGAAGAAAACCTTCGAAATCTTAAGTTTTTAGGGCAAAGCTGGACGCTAGCCAAAGAGCAAGACAAAGCCATTCCGGTGATGATGCAAGCAGCAGAATTATCAGAAGATGGTGAGTTAGATGCTCAGTTAGCGCAAATCCTACTTAACGAACAACGCTGGGACGACGCTATTGCAGCGGCAGATCGCGCCGTTGAAAAAGGTGAGATGCGTAACCCAGGCTTGGTGTATTTGATTAAAGGCATGGCCCTTTATAATCAAAAGCAGTACGCACTGGCGCTTAACCAGCTTGCTGAAGCTGAAAAGCATCAGAAAAGCCGAGCTATGGCGCAGCAGTGGAAACAGTTTGTTCAATCTGAAAAGAGACAAGCTGAAATCATCGAAACTGAGTTTGGTAATAGTTAAACGCAACAGTTAGCACGTTTATACGTGGTAGTAGAAACGCCGCAGGCATCTAAACGAGCCTGCGGCGTTTTTGTTTGGGCCATCGTAATTAATGGCTTACTAGGCTGAGTCGTTACCCTTAAAGCCGCTGGCTAAAAGATAATGATACAAAATCTAATCCAGGGTTAGGCTTCTTAAAGCCGGCGTTGGAGTAATGAAAATAGCGCAATGACACGCGGTATTCTTGGTATTGTCCAAACGTCGTTGAAAATCCAATTCTATCTTCAAATTGATAATGGGTAGACACGTCTTTACCCGCAAATTGTGTATCGTCTAGCAACGACACCCCAATACCCAACTCTAAATCGATAGGTTTATCAAACACTGTGGTCAGTGGAAACCGTAAAATAGGTGAAAGGGCGAGTACGACATTTGAGTCGTACTGGTTATCGTCGCCATACTCCCAAAAGTTTGCGCTGGTTTCCATGGTTAAAGTCATAGGCCAACTTACGTTTAAAGGCTGGTCGATATTATATTGATAAGCTAATTTGATGCCATTTACAGCGCCTTCCCCGCGTATAAAGTCGATAGCATAGCCATGGGCGCTTTGTGTTTGTGTGGGCCATAGGCTAGTCGATTGGCTCTCGCTGCTACTAGCAGAAAGTGGGGTAAGTAATAGTGTGAGTAATGCCGTAAATGTAACGATGTGTGTGTTAGTCATAGTGTGTTCCTCCAACGCCCTATATGAGGGAGGAACATCGGTAACCCAATTCTAAAAAAAGACGTGTTTTATTCGATTAAATATGACAATTTTATTCTGATAATTTAGAGGAAAACGAACTAACAGATTAACGCTAAAACCCGTCGTTTCATCGTACTTTTTTGCGCAATAAACTGCTTTCGCTGATTAGCGCCTTTCACAGAAGGCGCCAAGAATAAAGGCTCAGGGAAGAAAGGCTTCAATTGATGGGAGTTCATTTCTAGCTTCAAGTTCATTCCAGTAAACTTTTGTTTTCAACACATCTTCTTTGATAGACATAAAAGTGGACACTAATTCCGGGTCGAAGTGCTTGCCCGATTCACTTTCAATGTAGGCAAATGCTTCTTCATCTGGCCACGCTTGTTTATAAGGCCGCTTCATCGTCAGAGCATCAAACACATCTGCAATTGCCACAATGCGTGCGCTTACTGGAATCTGTTCACGCTGTAATGAATCAGGGTAACCATTGCCATCCCACTTTTCATGATGATAGCGTGCAATTTCTGCCGCCAAACTAAACAAGGGTGAATTACTGCGGGTTAATATTTCATAGCCAATTGCCGCATGAGTGCGCATGACTTCCATTTCATCAAAGGTAAGTCGTCTTGGGGCTTTTAAAATACTATCAGGAATTCCTATTTTCCCGGTATCGTGCATAGGCGCGGCTTGTGCCAGCAAAGAGGCTTCTTCGGGTGACCAACCGGAGGCTAACGCTAAACACTGACAATAAGCGGCCATGCGCCAGATGTGATGGCCGGTGTCAGTATCGTTGTAATGTCCGGCTGCGGCCAACATACTAATAGCACTTTGCTGACTACGAAGTAGCTCTTGAGTTCTGATTTTAACTTCTTGTTCAGTTACTCTCACTTGATGTGCTAACGAGATGTGAGTTTTTACTCTAGCAAGCACCAAAGCCGGTGAGATAGGCTTAGTAATATAATCCACTGCACCTAATTCAAATCCTTTCTCTTCATCTTGACCTTGACCCAAAGCCGTTACAAATATGATAGGCACCTTAGCCAGTCTTGGGGCAAGCGCTGGGGAAGTTTTAATCTGTCTGCATACCTCATGGCCATCAATACCCGGCATCATGATATCGAGTAAAATAAGGTCTGGAGTGAACTGCTCTACGACTTTCAACGCAATATGCCCAGTGGGCGCTACTTTTACTTGGTAATAAGGCGACAGAATACCCTGTAATAAATCGATGTTTGCAGGCTCGTCGTCAACGACTAAAATGCTAAAGTCCGTTTTTCTCGATTTCTGGTTATCAGCCATTTAGCAATGTATCCCTTAGGCGTAAAAGTTCTTCAAGTGCTCGGCCGTAATCGTAAACACTAACAAGTTGCCTTGCATGGTTTAATGCATGTACCGATGCCGATGTTGATGATGCATGTTTATCGTAAAGCGCTGATAGCATAGACACCGCCTCGGCATCGTATGACTCAAGGCTAGTGATCACCGCTGACAAATCTGAGAGCGATAAAGTCTCTTCTACTTCGTATTCATCATACTCTTTTGGCAATGAAAGCGTATGCGCAATAAGTCGAAGAGTGGCGTCTAAAGCGAAAGAGATGTTGGATATTTTATGTGCATAATTAGTGTTGTTTTCAAGGTTGTTTGGTAGCCCTTCCAACGCGGTAATCAAGGTATTAGCCCCTATTTTTCTGGCATCGGCCAATAGCGAGTTAATAGCATCATGCTTTGAGTCATTCTCAATCATAATATTAATAAGCTGTGCGAGTAACTCTGCATTTCCGTAATTAGAGTAAAATTCAGCCAGGGAAGTGAGGAAGGGGTCGCTACTGTCATGCATGTTATTTAGATTGGCAGTAGTGTGAATATTGATGTCGATGACATGTAATATTTCAGCCGCGCTTGCGGGTTTCAACAAGTGCGCACACATACCAACGCTAGATGCTTTTTGTTTATTCTCGCTACTACCATCTGCACTAAGTGCAATGATAGGACAGTGCCAGCCATTTAAATTATTTAGTTCCTCAGCAACAGTGAATCCACTCATATTTGGAAGAATGCAATCGAGTAGTACCACGTCGAAGTCGTTACTATTGCCCAGTGCCAAGGCTTGCTCGCCAGAGGTTGCTGTGGTCACACTCAAGCCTGCATCAAGTAAAATTTGCTGCGCTATTTCAAGGCTTATACTGTCATCATCAACCAACAAGGCATGCTTTCCTGCTAGTCGTCGCTTACGCCATATCTTGCTTTCCAATCCATCAGCGTGAGTTGGCGAAGTGGAGCTAGAGGTAGGGAATAATTCCCGCAAGATGTGAACGTCAGTAAAGGGTAACTCTATAATATTAAGCGTGTTGAGTTTGACAGATTGTAATCGACGTTTAGCTTCTTCGGTGTCGATAGGCGTTACAATACATACAAGGTTGAGGTTTTCATATTCACCAAGTTTTATATGGTTGACGAATTTTTGCCATTCTGCTGGCTTAGCGGGAAGCAACACCATTGCATCATGCCGTGTAACTGGGAACGCATCTGTATTTGGGTTAACAAAGGTGCAAGGTATGGAGAGTCGCGACAGTGTGTGTGCTAAAATATTGTTCGCTTCATCCATATCCTGGCTTGTGTTCGCACACAGTAAGGGGTGATCCAATTTCGATATGGGTATGGCTGGCTTTACTTTTTCACGGCTAATTTCATTAGCCGTCTCATGAACCAATTCCGGAACAGCAAAACAAAATTGCGTTCCCTTACCAAGCTCACTGGTAAATTCAAGTTCACCATGCATCAGTTCAACTAAGCGCTTGCTAATCGCTAGGCCTAATCCAGTACCGCCATATTCCCTTGAAATAGACGCATCGGCCTGTACGAAGGCGTTAAACAGTTTTTCTTTGTTGTCGGCATCAATGCCTATACCTGTATCGCTCACACAAAAACTAAGGGCGTCTTTTTCTTTACTGACGGTTAATTTAACGAATCCGTGACGAGTGAACTTGATTGCATTTCCCAATAAATTAACCAATACCTGATAAATCTTGTCGCTATCACCGTTACAGGTAACGTCTGTGTCTAAGCGCATGTCGAATAGTAACTGTAAATGCTTTTGGCGCGCTTTATGTTGAAACACCTGTGCGAGCTTGTTCATCATATCGGCAAGGTTGAAATCAGCATGGTGTAATTCAATTTGTTGGGCTTCAACTTTGGAAAAATCCAAAATGCCGTTTATTAGCGTTAGCAACGAGGTGGCGCTGCCTTTTACCTTGGTCATGTAACTTTGCTGCTGCGTGTAATTGTCGGTTTCAAGTGCTAAGTGGGTTAAGCCTATAATGGCATTCATTGGGGTGCGAATTTCGTGGCTCATTGTGGCTAAAAAGTCACCCTTGGCTTTGTTGGCATTAGCCGCTTCTTTGTAGGCATGTTGCAGCTGTCGCTCTAACCCTTTACGTCCACTTATATCTCTAAACACGCCTACGTGGCCGTTGGGTTCGCCATGAATGTCTTCAAGAGGTACTGCAACAATTGAAATTGGAAAGATGCGTCCTCGCTTATCGGTAAAGAAGTCTTCATCAGAGCTATAGGTTTTTCCCTTACAGATCGCATGGTTTACGGGGCATTCATCTCGAGATAAAAGTGTGCCATCTTCTTTTTGATAATGAACAGCATTGTGGAACCTGTGGCTTTGTAAATCTGCTAATTCCCACCCTAACAAACGAGATGCTTCAGGGTTGAGAAATTGGGTTTTGCCTTTAGCATCTACGGCATATACACCTTCACCGATGCTGTTAGTAATACTTTGATAAAACTGCCTACCGGTCTCTAACCTTTTTTCTAACCTTTTTTGATTGGAAATATCTGTGCAGAGTACAACGAGGTTTTCGACACGGCCTTGTTCATTAACGTTGGGAACAATGGTACAAAATACAAACCAAGGGGTGCCGGATTTCGTGACACTTTGAAGCTCGCCGTGCCAAATCTCTCCTTTAAATAAGGATTGCAGAATGGCTAAGCGTGTGGGCAGGGGAACGTTTTTAACATTGAGCATATCCGCATTGTTCCCGATAAGCTCGCCTCGAGTAAATTCAGATAGCTGACAACATTTATCATTAGCGCTTAAGATAGTGCCATTTAAGTCGAGCGTGACAACTATGCTGTGCTCATCCATAGCTCGCCTTTGGATCAGCATGTCGTTCTCTTTATGTTGCTGCTCAGTAATTAAGTCTAATACCAAGGTAGACAGCGACGTTAAGCTAGCAATGTCGTCATCAATTTCGGGGCGCGCTTGCGCTGTTAATAATGTATTTACCGATTGAACAAGGTTGTCGGTTATGGCTGCTAATTCTTGAGGCGAAGTTTGCCCCTGAGCTACAGGTGGCCTATCCATATTATTTTGACGTGCATAACCGCCGCTTGTTGTCTTACCTTCTGCTTCAAGACCATGTTGGCGGTATGTATTGTCAATAGAGGCGAGCAATGCACTAAGGCCCGTGGTAAGGCGGGATGCATCATGGTTGTCTAATAAAGAGGTTTTATTAAGTATATCGTCTAACCAAAGTTCGCCTTCTTCGTTGTTTTCACAAGAAAAAGCAGCTTTGATTTGCTTGATTAAAAGGGAGTTCACAGCGTTGGGAGCAGACTTACGTTAGGCCTAATAGATTATGTATAGAATGAAAATGGTATTGCAGCAAACAAATCAGGTTATTCTTTGGTAGCAATAACCTGATTTTATTCATATTAACGGCAATTATCGCCAAGACAATTTAGACTGAACGAAGCTCTCTACGCAGAATTTTCCCAACGGTAGATTTAGGAAGTTCTTCTAAAACGGTAAGTTCCTTAGGGACTTTGTAGTTGGTTAAGCTTTCTTTGCAAAAGGCAATGATGTCATCGTTATTAACTGGCTTGCTGACCGTGATGAACGCGCATACTCGCTCACCTGACTTATCATCTGGCTTGCCAACAACAGCGGCTTCCATAATATCTGGGTGAGCTGTGAGTACATCTTCTACTTCATTGGGGTACACATTGAAACCAGAAACAATAATCATGTCTTTCAAGCGATCGACAATTTTAAGTGCGCCAGATGCTACCCAAACGCCGATATCACCGGTTTTAAAGTAGCCATCTTTGGTCATGACTTTTGCTGTCTCATCGTCTCTGTTCCAATAGCCCAGCATCACTTGTGGTCCACGAACCGCAATTTGCCCTGACTCGCCTTCGCCTACTGGGTTATCGTAGCTATCTAGCAAAGCTACCTCAGTATCTTGCAGTGGTTTACCAACGGTACCAACTTCTTCTTCGCCAGGTAAGTTAAAAGAAACCACTGGCGCGGTTTCTGACAACCCGTAACCTTCAGTAATAGTATTGCCTGTTACTTGTTTCCATATAGATACTGCGCCTTGAGCGAGGGCTGTACCACCAGACATGGTTAAATGCAGTTTTGAAAAGTCGAGCTTGGCAAATTCTGGGTGACGACCCAAACCAACGAACAAAGTATTGATACCCGCAAACGCGGTAATTTTATGCGGCTTTAATGTTTGAATGAAACCGTCGATATCACGAGGATTCGGAATAAGCACGATATGGCTGCCCTTCGCGAATAGTGCCATCATACAAACAGTAAAGGCATAAATGTGATACAAAGGAAGTGGACAAACTACCACTTCTTCACCTTCCTTGAAGAACCCGCCTAGGTGGTCAAGCATTTGAACGCTGTTGCTCATAACGTTTTTATGGCTAAGGGCTGCGCCTTTAGATACCCCTGTAGTTCCTCCCGTGTATTGCAACATGGCAAGGGCTTCAAACTCTGTTTTAGGTCTTACCACGGCGGGCAAATTTGCACCGGCGTTAATCGCATCAGTTAACGATACAGTACCTGTTAAAGTAGGCGCTGTAGCAGCATCTAATAATTCAGTCGCCGATGTAGCAACAACGGTTTTAATTTGAGTGTCGCTTTTAATGGCATCAAATTTTGGCAGTAAATCACTTAAGATAACTAACGCTGTTGCGCCGCTATCAGTAAATTGGTGCTTCATTTCCCGCTCGGTATAAAGCGGGTTAGTGTTAACCACTACCAAGCCTGCGCGCAAAGCAGCATAAACGGCAATAGGGTTTTGAATAAGGTTAGGCAGCTGGATAGCAATTCTGTCGCCGGCTTCTAGCTTGGCTTCATGAGTGAAGTAGCGCGCTAAGGCAGCAGATTTTTCGTCTATTTCTTTGAAGGTAAGGGTTTGACCCAATGCGGTATACGCAGGCTTATCAGCATGCTTAGTAAGAACGGCTTCAATATTGTCGGCCAGGCAAGTAACGTTTTCTGGGTACGTTAACATAATGCTTTATCCTGAATGAGAGGTTTCAATGAAAGATGACTATGTCGCTACAGTAACAAATGTTCATTTTTATTTACATACCTATTACATTATAGCTAAATATTCACCTCAGTGATGGTTGCTGACAGTTTGAATAAATTTGAATGGGGCTGGGGATCGCTGGTTTGAGAAAGGTTTAAGCGTGGATCCTGCGTGACATTAGCGTTGGGAGTGGCGGCTATTACCTATTTGAAAGTGCACCCGACTCACTCGTTGCCCGCAATAAGCCATAAATGAAACCACCTAATAGTCCTGCGAAACATTGAAGTAAAAAGCCATCGTACCCGCGCGCTCCCGCAATAAGCGTGACGTTAAGAATAGGCTGCATGGCAAGTAACGCGACGGCAATACTGCTTGCACCCGCTACACTCGTTAACGTGATAAAGCGAGGTTTTTTAATGTCGTGCTTTATCGCGTATTTGCGAATGATAGTGACAACCCAGAACGCAAGTAACAGTGCAACAGCGATGATAATGCCGTAGGTGGGTAGCAAGCCTACGGCATCCTTCCAAGCAGCAGATAACCACTCAGTGGATGATATTTCTACCCCAATACTGGACAGTGCATTCAGTACTTGAAACGTGTGTAAACTGCTAGCCACTAGAAAGGTTGCTAACCACGCAGGAAGAAAACTTTTGATAAAAGACCACATAACCGCTGTTTCCGCTATTTTAAGGTGTTATAACAATCAAACTACTATTGCATGCTAAGGTAGCGTAATAAATAGGGTAAGGGAATGCTGTTTAGCAATAGTGAGTCGGCAAGACTAGGTAATAAAATGGCTATTAATAAAATGCGAGTTTACAAAATAAGCGGATTTAAAAAACATCGGACACAATCGATTTCACGACATGTAGCCATTTTGTTGCTCATGTTTTTGAATGTACAGTCAGCGTTTGGTGTTTCAGCAAATATATCAGGTAAAAGTGCTCTTAAGGCGCAAACGTCTGATACAGCAATAACGACGGCAATTGCCAAAGATTTACATTATCCGAAAGCACTTTTGCAATTGCCCGATAGCAGCTGGCTAGTGGCAGAACGAGACGGCACGATTGTCACTGTACCTTATACTGTTAATAGTTCTGGCAAACCTTCTTCGCCCCAACAAGCCGGCTCAGCACAAGCATCAGCTCGAAAAACCTTAGCTCAACAAAAATTACCCCTTCCACAGCTTTATCAAAAAGGGCAGGGCGGTCTGCTGCACATGGCGCTTTCTCCTGATTTTAGCACCTCGAGAATCATTCTTTTTTCGTACTCGAAGGGTACCGACGACGCTAATCGTTTGGCAGTGATGCGGGGTGTTTTGGCTGATGATGGGCAAATTAAAGCACTCACACCAGTAATGGAAATTAAAGACAGTAAAGCTACGCCTGTGCATTTTGGCGGTAAGCTTGTCGCCATGAAAGATGGTACTTGGTTGGTAACCACAGGCGATGGTTTCGATTACCGCGAGCAGGCCCAAGTATTAAGTTCACAGTTAGGGAAAGTGCTTCGTTTTACTTTAGAAGGAGAGCCTGTCTCAAATGTGCCTTTTAATAATGCACCGTTTGTTTATACCTTGGGGCACAGGAACCCACAAGGGTTAGTGAAATTGCAAAATGGTGATATTTACTTGCATGAGCACGGCCCTGATGGCGGTGATGAGTTAAACAAGCTTACGCCTGGAATGAACTATGGTTGGCCGGTGGTTACGCTAGGTAAAGATTATTCAGGGGCAACCATTTCCCCCTTTAATCATTACGAAGGCATGGTGAATCCGCTGGTGGATTGGACGCCATCTATAGCGCCATCGTCTATGGCGATATACAACCACAATACTTTTCCGGCACTCTCTAATCACTTGCTTGTTTCGGCCTTAAAAGCGAAGGCGCTTTATGCGGTTGACTTATCAAGCCAGTCTTTTCAATATCGAAAGGTATTTTCTTCGGTAAATCAAAGGGTTCGTGATGTTGCGGTAGGAAACGATGGCGGCGTTTATGTGCTGACTGATGGGGAAAGAGCCGAGCTGATACAGTTACTCCCCCCTAACCCTTTTATCGCTGAAACAAACTTAGATTAGTTACAGAGAATTCAATAACTAGAAAATATTGTAAAATTACTACATTATTGTTTATTATTTCATCTGGTTCGACCATAAATACGAGAAATACCTAAGATAAGTCGTACTTTGTATAGCTCGCTTTTCATATTGCCCAAAGAAGCAGTATAAAAGTAGTTTAACGCTAACTGTTTATTCTAACTCAATGATAATTAGTAACTATTTTTTGTTTTAGTCAATTGGCTTTTAACTGACAAGTAAGAAAATTGTAAATACGCCGAAGTTAATAAAAAGTGTAAATAGGGCTTTGCGCCATTCTGCGGTTTTCTAATGATTACCTGACGCTTAAAAATCAGTTAAAATAACCACTATAATTTCATGCGTATAGCTAAGACCGACGTATAATTAAACCCTGCGTATAAAAATACCTACGTATAACCAAGACCGAGAGAATTATATGAGTTTGTATTCAGATTACATGGCCGAAATCGAGACCCGTAAAGCGGAGCTTGGTTTACACCCTAAGCCTATCGACAGTGCCGATTTACTGTCAGAAATTATTGCTCAAATTAAAGATACGAATAACGAGCACCGTGAAGACTCTCTTAACTTCTTCATCTACAACACACTGCCAGGTACAACAAGTGCTGCAGGTGTTAAAGCTGCATTCCTTAAAGAAATCGTACTAGGTGAGTCAGTTGTTGCTGAAATTACACCTGAGTTTGCGTTAGAGCTGCTTTCACACATGAAAGGTGGTCCGTCTGTTGAAGTGCTTCTTGATTTGGCGCTTTCAGACAACGAAGCCGTCACTAAGGCTGCTGCTGAAGTAGTTAAAACACAGGTTTACTTATACGAAGCTGATACAGAACGTTTAGAAGCGTCTTACAACGCAGGTAATGTGATAGCAAAAGAGATCCTAGAGAGCTACGCAAAAGCAGAGTTCTTTACTAAACTGCCTGACGTTCCAGAAAAAATTGATGTAGTGACTTATATTGCTGCAGAAGGTGATATCTCTACTGATTTGCTTTCTCCTGGTAACCAAGCTCACTCTCGTGCAGATCGCGAGCTACACGGTCAGTGCATGATCACCCCTGAAGCACAGCAAGAAATTGTTGAGCTAGGTAAAAAGCACCCTAACGCTAAAGTAATGCTTATTGCTGAAAAAGGCACCATGGGCGTAGGTTCTTCGCGTATGTCAGGTGTGAATAACGTTGCACTTTGGGCCGGTGAGGCAGCAAGCCCTTACATTCCATTTGTGAACAAAGCGCCAGTAGTTGCAGGTACCAACGGTATCGCGCCTATCTTCTTAACGACCGTAGACGTTACCGGCGGTATTGGTTTAGACCTTAAAAACTGGGTTAAAAAGACGGATGCTAACGGTGATGTGGTTCGCGATGCTAACGGCGACCCAGTGTTAGAAGAAGCATATTCTGTTGCTACAGGCACCGTGCTTACCATCGACACTAAAGCGAAGAAACTGTTTAACGGCTCAGAAGAACTTGCTGATATATCAAGCGCTTTCACTCCGCAAAAAATGGAGTTTATGAAAGCCGGTGGTTCTTACGCGGTAACGTTTGGTAAGCAGTTACAAACTTTTGCTGCAAAAGTGTTAGGTACAGACGTACCTGAAGTTTATGCACGTTCGAAAGAAGTATCTGTAGCGAACCAAGGTCTAACAGCTGTTGAAAAAATCTTTAACCGCAATGCGGTAGGCGTTAAGTCTGAGACTCCGCTTCACGCTGGCTCAGACGTTCGCGTTAAAGTAAACATTGTAGGCTCACAAGATACAACCGGCCCGATGACATGCCAAGAGCTAGAGTCGATGGCAGCATCAACTATTTCTCCGCTTGTAGACGGTGCATACCAGTCGGGCTGTCACACAGCGTCGGTATGGGATAAGAAAGCCCAAGCTAATATTCCTAAGCTTATGTCTTTCATGAATAACTTTGGCGTAATCACGGCACGTGACCCTAAAGGGGTTTACCATGCAATGACTGACGTTATTCACAAAGTATTGAACGATATTACCGTTGACGATCGCGCTATTATCATTGGTGGTGACTCACATACACGTATGTCTAAAGGCGTCGCGTTCGGAGCTGACTCGGGTACGGTAGCGGTAGCGCTTGCGACAGGTGAAGCGGCGATGCCAATTCCAGAGTCGGTTAAAGTGACCTTTAAAGGCCACATGAAGAGCCACATGGACTTCCGTGACGTTGTTCATGCTACTCAAGCTCAAATGCTGAAGCAATTTGGCGGTGAGAATGTGTTCCAAGGTCGTGTTATTGAAGTGCAAATCGGTACTTTGCTTGCTGACCAAGCGTTTACCTTTACCGACTGGACAGCAGAAATGAAGGCGAAAGCCTCAATCTGTATTTCTAACGACGAGACTATGATCAAGTCGCTAGAAGTGGCGAAGAGCCGCATTCAGATAATGATCGATAAGGGCATGGAAAACGATGCCAGCATGCTTCAAGGTTTGATTGACCTTGCTGATAAGCGTATTGCTGAAATCGAGTCTGGCGAAGAGCCAGCGCTTGCACCAGATGACAGCGCAAAATACTACGCAGAAGTGGTTGTTGATTTAGACCAAATCGACGAGCCAATGATTGCTGACCCAGACGTAAATAACGATGACGTTTCCAAGCGTTATACCCATGACGTTATTCGCCCAGTTTCTTTCTACGACGGCAAAACTGTTGATTTAGCCTTTGTTGGTTCTTGTATGGTTCACAAAGGTGACATGCAGATTATCGCTCAAATGCTTCGTAATTTAGAAAAGCAAAATGGCAGCGTGTCGTTTAACGTACCACTTGTTGTTGCACCACCAACATACAACATTGTTGATGAACTAAAAGCGGAAGGCGATTGGGACATTCTTACTAAGTACGCAGGTTTCGAGTTTAACGACGACAAGCCAAAAGAATCTGCGCGTACCAAGTACGACAACATCATGTACCTAGAGCGTCCAGGATGTAACCTTTGTATGGGTAACCAAGAAAAGGCAGAACCTGGTGATACGGTAATTGCTACCTCTACGCGCTTATTCCAAGGTCGTGTTGTTGCCGACTCTAACGAGAAGAAAGGTGAGTCACTTCTTGGTTCAACACCATTAGTCGTGCTATCTGCTGTGCTAGGTCGCTTCCCAACAATGGAAGAGTACAAAGCTGCGGTTGAGGGTATTAACCTTACTGACTTCGCGCCGCCAGCAGAAGACATGAGCGTTAAAGCTAAGTTCGAGCCAAGCGTTGCTGTTAAAACAGTAGGCTAAAACGCTATTTAACCTTACGCTAAATAGCAACTAGCATATAAAGCCTCAACCTCGGTTGGGGCTTTTTTATATCTCTATTCCCACCTGTATTTCCGCCTGTATTCCGCCTGTATTCCGCCTGTATTCAAAGCCTTCATGTAAACCCACCTTAAGCCCAGTTTACACATAAGTTGATAAGCGTAAGCTTTTTGTTTTTTAACAAGAATGCCAAAATGAATATTAAATATGTTATCTCGATACTACTACTTGCGATAAGCCAGCCTACAGTTTCATTTGCCACACCCGTTGCGACACCCGTTACCACCCCCGTCACTTACCTAACGTCTGACACAACTGAACCGATGTCTGACTTTGCTAAGCCAATTTCTGATGCTGCTAAGCCGATGGCTAATGTCGCCAAGCCAGTGTTTAGCCCCATTAAACCCGTGACAGAGCAGGGTGTAATGCCTATCCAATTGGCAGCGACCTACAATAAGAGTGACTACATCAATATTGCTGAGTATTTGGTTAGCGAAAAGTTAGATGGCGTGCGTGCCCGCTGGACGGGTACGCAGCTTCTTACCCGCAACGGTAATAAAATTCACGCACCTGAGTGGTTTACCAAGAACTGGCCTGATGTAGCCCTTGATGGAGAGCTATGGACTCAGCGAAGCAGTTTTGAAGCTATCGCTTCTATTGTGCTTAGTCATACGCCTGATGAACGCTGGAGGACGGTGAAGATGATGCTGTTTGATATGCCCGTCAGTCATGTCCCGTTTGCCACACGCTTGTCTACGATGGAGGCACTGGTAAAGCAAGCAAATAGCAATAGTTTAACTACTATCCCCCAGTTTACGTTGGATTCTCAGCGGCTTCTTGAAGCGAAAATAGATGAGGTCACTGCGAAGGGCGGTGAAGGCCTAATGCTACATCACAAAGCTGCTTTTTATCAGGACGGACGCAGTAATCAATTATTAAAAGCGAAACGGTTCAACGATGCTGAAGCCAAAGTGGTTGGCTATGTAAAAGGTAAAGGAAAGTTCGCCGGCATGATGGGCTCGCTTATTGTCGAGACGCCCGAAGGGGTACAATTTAAAGTCGGCACGGGGTTTAGTATGAAACAGCGCCGATATCCGCCACCAATGAACAGTTGGATCACCTTCAAATACTTTGGCGTTACAAAGAAGGGGATCCCCCGATTTGCAAGCTTTAGGCATGTACGCCCAGACAAAGACCTTCCCGATTTATAAGATGTTATCTCCCAATGGTGTTCAAACCGAGCTTGTGTTCCACGATTATCGCCTCCATTTCAATGATGACAGGGAATAATCCTAGGAAGCAATAACACCCAATAAATATGATTGTTTTTAAGGTTTAATTTTAGAGTTTTTAATAGCTTTAATCGTTCAATATTAAGCGCGCTGAATGGCGACTATAAGCGAATAAAAAGCCTCAAAAATTTAATTTAGGCAGGTTAATCGTTATACTTATGAAGTATTTTTAATCAGACCTTGCGTCAAGACCGTACAAGACCGTTATTCCCATTGCGCAAGCTAAACCAAGAGGAAGACATCGTGTTACAAGACTATCGCAAACACGTAGAAGAACGTGCTGTTGAAGGGATCCCTCCAAAGCCGCTAAATGCTGAACAGGTAGCAGGCTTGGTTGAGTTAATTAAAAATCCACCAGAAGGCGAAGCAGACAATCTACTAGAATTGTTGTCTGAACGTGTTCCACCTGGCGTAGATGAGGCCGCTTACGTTAAAGCCGGTTTCCTAAGTGCTATCGTTAAAGGCGAGGACAGCTGCTCGTTAATTTCAAAAGAAAAGGCCATTGAGCTTCTAGGCAACATGCATGGTGGCTACAACATCGTGACATTAGTTGAGCTTCTCGACGATGAGGGCCTAGCGCCACTAGCGGCTAAAGAACTTAAGCACACGCTGCTTATGTTTGACGCCTACCATGATGTTGAAGAAAAACACAAAGCCGGAAATGAATTTGCCACTGACATTATTAAGTCGTGGGCAGAAGGTGAGTGGTTTACCTCGCGTAAATTAATGGACGATAAAATCACTTACTCTGTATTTAAAGTAACCGGTGAAACCAATACCGACGACTTGTCTCCCGCCCCAGATGCGTGGTCGCGCCCAGACATTCCTCTTCACGCCTTAGCCGCTTATAAGATGACCCGTGATGGCTTAGAGCCAGAAGAGCATGGTGTTAAAGGCCCAATGAAGCAAATCGAAGATGTAAAAAACCAAGGTTATCCCGTTGCCTTTGTAGGAGATGTGGTAGGAACCGGCTCTTCACGTAAATCGGCCACCAACTCAGTGCTGTGGTTCTTTGGTGAAGATTTACCTGGCGTGCCAAATAAGCGCGGCGGCGGTGTATGTATTGGCAGCAAAGTAGCACCCATTTTCTTCAATACTATGGAAGACGCTGGGGCCTTGGTTTTTGAAGCTGATGTAGAAAAAATGAATATGGGCGATGTTATCGACATCTACCCGTTTGAAGGCAAAATTACCAACCATGAAACAGGTGAAGTGTTAGCTGAGTACGAATACAAATCTAAAGTCATTTTAGATGAAGTACGCGCTGGTGGTCGAATCAACCTTATTATTGGCCGCGCGCTCACTGAAAAAGCACGAGAAACATTAGGTTTAGGCGCAACAGATTTGTTCCGCACGCCAGAACAACCTGCCGATACCGGTAAGGGCTACACTCTTGCCCAGAAGATGGTAGGTAAAGCATGTGGCGTAGAAGGCATTCGCCCCGGCACCTATTGCGAACCTAAGATGACCACCGTTGGTTCGCAAGATACTACAGGCCCTATGACGCGAGATGAGCTAAAAGACTTAGCCTGTCTTGGTTTCACTGCCGACTTAACCATGCAGTCGTTTTGTCATACCGCGGCATACCCTAAGCCTGTTGATATTGAAACTCAGCATACCTTGCCAGACTTCATGATGAACCGAGGCGGAGTATCCCTTCGCCCCGGCGACGGCATTATTCACAGCTGGTTAAACCGCATGTTGTTGCCAGACACAGTAGGTACCGGTGGCGATTCACACACCCGTTTCCCATTGGGCATTTCATTCCCAGCAGGGTCTGGCTTAGTGGCTTTTGCTGCAGCAACCGGTGTGATGCCCCTTGATATGCCTGAATCCATTCTGGTTCGTTTTAAAGGCGAAATGCAGCCGGGCATTACCCTGCGTGATTTAGTACACGCCATTCCGTTATACGGTATTAAGCAAGGCTTACTTACCGTAGAGAAGAAAGGCAAAATTAATGCGTTCTCTGGTCGCGTACTTGAAATTGAAGGGCTGGAACACCTAACGGTAGAGCAAGCATTTGAATTATCTGATGCATCGGCAGAGCGTTCTGCGGCGGGCTGCAGTATTAACCTTTCAGAAGAGTCTATTGCTGAATACCTGAACTCAAACATCACTATGCTTCGTTGGATGATTAACGAAGGTTACGGTGACCCACGTACGCTTGAACGCCGTGCTCAGAAGATGGAAGAGTGGTTGGCCAACCCTGAACTTATGCGCGCCGATGCAGATGCTGAGTACAAAGAAATTATCGAGATAGACCTTAGCGATATTAAGGAGCCTATCGTTTGTTGCCCTAACGATCCTGATGATGCGAAAACCTTATCAGAAGTAGCTGGTGAGAACGTAGATGAGGTCTTTATTGGTTCATGTATGACAAACATTGGTCACTTTAGAGCGGCCGGTAAGTTACTTGAGCAGTTCAATAAAACCCTACCTACCCGTTTGTGGATGTCGCCACCCACGAAAATGGATAAGGCTCAGTTGATGGAAGAAGGCTACTACAACATTTATGGGCGAGTGGGCGTGCGTACAGAAATGCCCGGGTGTTCATTGTGTATGGGTAACCAAGCACGTGTAAATGCAGGTGCTACGGTGCTGTCTACCTCTACCAGAAACTTCCCTAACCGTTTAGGTGACGGGGCGAATGTGTACCTTACGTCGGCTGAATTAGCGGCGGTAGGTGCTATCGTTGGCCGTATTCCCACGGCAGAAGAATACATGGAATATGCGAGCAAAATTAACTCCATGTCGTCTGAAGTATTCCGTTACTTAAACTTCGATAAAATGCCAAGTTTCAAGAAGGCAGAGGAAGAGGCAAAGGCCAATATCATTCCAACGTTGAATGTTGCCTGATTTAGTGTATAAACTACAAAGCCGGGCGCCGTAAGTGTCCGGCTTTTTTTATGGGTAAAAGGAATGTCTAATGGCTAAAACTACTGTCATCGCAATCGCGCTTTTTGTGCTTCTAGGGTATGGCGCTTTAAATGCCAGCGCGCAAATGGAACCTAGCGTAAAGTTTGATCAAGTTACTTTAACGATTGATGGAAAACTTTACCAAATGGAATACGCGCATTCTTTTGAACAACGTGCTCAAGGGTTAATGTTCAGAGAATCACTGTGTGATGACTGTGGAATGTTTTTTAAGTTTGCATCGCCGCGATACGCCAGTATGTGGATGAAGAATACAAATGTTGCTTTAGATGTCGCCTATATCGACAGAAATGGCGTAATTACAGATATAAAACCTCTAGAGCCTCACGACCTAACGTCAGTGCAGGCAACTAAAGAGGTACTCTACGCGCTAGAAATGAACCAAGGGTGGTTCGCTTCACATGACATTCGTGTGGGTGACCAGATAAAAATTAATCGTTAAACCGGTGCGAATAATTAATTCGCCGGTCGGTATCGAGCAGTATGCTCGGTAAAAGAAATTCGGAGTAAAATCGTGGCAAATGCTTTAACCATCGCCAAGTTCGGCGGAACCAGTGTTGCGAACTATGAAGTGATGCAAAACTGTGCGCGAATTGTTGCCTCAAACAGTGCGACCCGTATCGTGGTAGTCAGCGCATCAGCAGGGGTGACAAACCACCTGGTGAATTTAGCGCACAGCCCACTTACCCAAGAGCAAATAGAATCTACTTGCCAGTCTATTGTTGATATTGAACTTGCCATTCTCAACAAGCTTGCAGATAAGAGCTCGGTTGAAAGCAAACTAAATGATTTGCTAGATGAAATGAAATCGCTAGCGTTCCACGAAGAGATTTTACATAGAAACGATTTGAAAGATCAGTTGCTTTCTATGGGGGAGCGCATGTCGTCATTGATGTTCAGTGCAGTCTTAGCCGAACAAAAAGTAGCCGAACAAAATGTGACTACCATGAACTTCGATGTACGCAAAGTCTTGCGCACCGACAGTGAATTTGGTGAAGCAGTGCCGCAGATAGACACTATTGAAGCTTTGGCAAAGCAGTTGCTGGCCCCTGAAATTGAAAATGCTATTGTGGTTACACAAGGGTTTGTGGGAGCCGATGATGAAGGGCGAACTACGACCTTAGGTCGTGGTGGTTCTGATTTTACTGCCGCGCTTCTAGCAGAAGCATTAGACGCTGACGCCTGTGAAATATGGACAGACGTGATTGGGGTTTATACTACTGATCCACGTATTACTGCTGCTGCTCGCCCATTACCAGAACTTAGCTTTGAAGAAGCGGCTGAAATGGCGACATTTGGTGCTAAGGTACTGCATCCTGCCACCATGGAACCAGCCCTTCGTAAAAACATTAAAGTGTTTGTAGGTTCAAGTAAAGAGCCAGAAAAAGGCGGTACTTGGATTGTTCGCGATTGTGTTGAAGAACCACCTTATCGTGCCATTACTCGCCGTAAAGACCAAGTTATGGTAACAGTGAAAACACCCAAGATGATGTATGCACAGGGCTTCCTACAGCAGGTTTTTGCCATCATCGCTAAGCACAAGCTAAGTGTGGATTTGGTGACTACGTCGGAAATCTCGGTGTCGTTTACCTTAGACAACCCGGCCAATTCAGTGGCGCAGCGCTTAAATAAAGAAACCATTGCAGAACTTGAAACTATCTGTGATGTGAAAGTAGAGAATGGTTACGACTTAGTCACTGTGGTAGGTAACCATATGCAAACTGCCATTGGTGTGTCTAGCAAGATTTTTGCTGCGGTGTCTGACTTTAACTTACGCATGATCTGCTTTGGAGCAAATCCGCACAACCTGTCATTCTTAGTGAATGAAACTGACAGCGATAAAATAGTGAAGGACTTACATAAAGCGCTTTTTGAATAGCGTGTAATGTGTTTTTCACAGACAAAAAAGGGAAGGTGTTAACCTTCCCTTTGTCATTTAACGCTAAGTATTTAAGTCTATCCAATCCAATTAAACCAAATACGCAGTGAGATTCTATACCTTAAACTGACGGATAGATTGCTGTAGTTCTTCAGCAAGCCTTGCCACTTCGTGGCTAGAGTCAGAAGTTTGCTGAGCTCCTGAAGTGGTTTCTTCAGCAATATTAACGATAGTTTCAAGCTTCTCGCTAATTTCTTGTGATACCGTATTTTGTTCACGTGCCGATTGTTCAATTTGAGAACTTACGTCGTGGGCTTTGTGTACCGCTTCAGAGATGATATCAAGCGCTTGAGTTGCTTTTTCCGTTTGCTCTACACAGGCTACGGTTTGCTCTTTACCTTGATTCATTACTGATACCGCGCGTTCAGCACCCGCTTGAAGTACCTCAATCATCGCGTTAATTTCTTGCGTAGACTGTTGCGTTCGGCTCGCTAGTGTACGTACTTCATCAGCAACTACCGCAAAGCCTCTACCTTGCTCACCCGCACGGGCAGCTTCAATGGCGGCATTCAAGGCAAGTAGGTTAGTTTGGTCGGCCACGCCGCGTATAACATCAAGAATACCCCCGATGCTAGCGCTGTCTTGGTGAAGCTTGTTGATAACATCGGCAGCGTCTTGAACGTCTTTGGCGAGAATTTCGATAATACGTTTATTCTCAAGTGAGATTTGACGTACATTTTCAGCTTCGGCATCAGCATGGCGAATTTGGCTCAGCGTATCTTCAGCGTTTTGCACTACTAATTGTGAGGTAGAGTGCATCTCTGTAGTGGCGGTTGCCACTTGGCCAATTTGCGACTTCTGATCTTGAATCGAATGCGTGGTTTGCGCAGTAACGGCAGAGGTTTGTTCTGATGCCGCGGCAAGTTGCTCCGCACGGGTATTAATTCCTGAAATCAGCTCTTTGAGGTTGCCAATTAGGGTATTACAGTTTTTAGCTAACAGACCAAATTCATCTTGAGCAGAATCGTCAAGGCGATGTGTTAAGTCTCCAGATGATGCTACGGTAAGCAACTCGTTCACGCGATAAAGAGGACGGGTAATAGCTCTTACCGTCACGTAACCAATCGCAGCGGCTATCAAAATTGAAAATATTACCACCGCTATAATGATGATATTGCCTGTAGTAATAGCACTATTCACCTGGTCTTCGACGTCTTTTGCTTTGGCGTCTGCAAGCGCTAGTAATTGTTCAAGTTCAACAATACCATTTGCAATGTTCTTATCTGATGCATTAAGTGCCGCCTCAGAATCGTTTCTGCGTTCCAGCCTCTCTACATGCAACGCCATTACGCCGTCACTGGCTGTAATCGCATTAAGGGCATCGTTTACTAATTCATTAATATCGCTAAGCGTACCAGACTGGTCTCGCTGTCCAGCGGCTTGGCTCATATCGCTAAGTAAAGTAGCAACCTTATCTACCACTAAGTCAACTTCGTTACCTAGGGTTTGAGAGCGCACGATAGTTTCGGTTTTTACGTATTCATAAGAAACGGTAAGTAAAGAAAGCAATGAGGTTTCTAGTTGGCTACCAATATCTGCTGCGCGTCTAAGATTTGGATCACTTTGCACTGCGTCAAGGTCAGAAAAGTCTAGTAGGTAAGTAGACGCATCGTCAGCATTGTCTTCAGCATCACCTAAACGGTCGTCAATGGTGTTTCGAATATCCATGAACTTTTGGTGGTTCAGGTAAACCGCTTCAACATTCTTAATGTAATTATCATAGGAAGCTCGGACGCTGTTTAACTTACTCTGAAGTTCAGGTTCATTGGCAACCGCAGTCGCAAGCTTTTTATATTCAGTTTCGAACATGTCTCGGCTTCGATTGAACGCTGTACGCTTTTCCTGAAGGCCAGATAAATCTTCTTCAATATAGGCTTCGAATGTCAATCTACCCATGTTTAGGAAGTTTGCTTTTAAGGCGTTACTACCCGCTACTGTAGGAAGCGCAACGTCATTTACCTCTTCGGTTGCTGAACCAATGGAATTGAGGTTAAACAACGAAACAACGCTAATGACAATCAGTAGACAAGTAATTGCTACAAAACCGCCGACTACGCGAGTGGCTACTGTAATCTTCATTGAAACTCCTAGACTATTTTTTATTCTTTTGCGTGACGATACTACCCCGCACTACGTCCAAAATACACCTCAATGACCTAGAGGAAGGTATTAAAATGTATAACATGAACGGTAATGGGATTATAGACTAACGTATATAACCAACGTATCGGCAGGTAAGCCATTAAGTTAACAAGTAAAGCACAAGAAATTGCGATTTAGTAGTTTGCTGTATCAATTAAGTCATTTACGCATGTACTTTGATGAGTTTACCTGTATTGACGTCCAGCATGGTCATTTCTTGACCCCAAACATACCCAGTGTCTAGCGCGACAAAACGATCATCTTGCGTCTCGCTGTTAAGTGCAGCCCAATGACCGAAGAGTACCTGTTCTTGTGCCTTAAGATGGAGGTTATCTACCTTGAACCAAGGAACAACAGATTTCGAAGCCTGAGCAGGGTGGGTTTTCGTCTCAAACTCTAAGCTAGTATCTGCGTGTAGAAAGCGCATTCTGGTGCACGCGTTTACAATAAAGCGGGTTCGCGATTCACCTTCAAGTTTATTAGACCATTTAACCGGTGTGTTGCCATACATGTTTTTTAAAAAATCAGTGTAGTGCTTCGATTGTAATTTTTTACTGACTTCATCACTTAAGCTGACGAGTGTGTCTGTACTCCAGTGAGGGTAGAGACCGGCATGTACGATGGTGTGATTGTCATTGATTTTTTTCGCGAGGGGAAATCGGCGAAGCCAATCTAGTAGTGCTTTTAAATCGGGAGCATCAAGCAAGGGCTGTAGGTTGTCAGCTTTCTTAGGTTTACGAATTTTGTTCGCAACCGCAAGCAAGTGAAGATCATGGTTTCCTAGTACTGTTTCAAAACTGCTACCTAAGCTTTTTAGAAACCGTAAGGTGCTTAACGAGTCTTCGCCTCTGGCAACTAAGTCGCCGACGGCGAAGAGTTTATCTTTATCCGCAGAGAATTTGGCTTTTTCTAGCAGTCGCTGTAGCCCGCTATAACAACCTTGAATATCACCCACGACGAAGGTGTTGCGATAAGTCATAAATCTCAAAAATCAGTGAAGAATGTTGGGAACCGCTAAACGGAATACTTCAATTGGAACACGAAAACGTTCTCCGTTTTCACGCTCCATTTCGTAATAGCCTTGCATATTTCCTACCGGGGTATCGAGTACTGCACCACTGGTATAGTCAAAATCTTCGCCCGGTTTTAATATGGGCTGTTTACCCACAACACCTGAGCCACTCACCTCTGAGGTTTTACCATTAGCATCGGTAATTTGCCAGTAACGATTAATAAGTTGTACCGTTTCCTGGCTGTCATTCACAATGGTCACGTGATAAGCGAACGCAAATTGTGGCGAATCAGAAGGTAGGTGCTCGGGAAGGTGACGGGTTTTCACCCGTACCTTAATTTCAGACTCATTCATAAGCTAACTTTAATTTTCTTGTGCTTCTTCTAACGCTGATACTGCATTCGCTATAGTGGCGAAATCCTGCAAGGATAGCACTTCAGCCCTTACGGTTGGGTTTATACCCAGCGCGCTGATTTGTGCTTCAGTAAGACTTTCTTTCAACGAGTTGCGTATTGTCTTGCGACGTTGATTGAACGCCTGCGCGCATACTCGTTCGAGGGTAGCCACTGAAACCACATCTACTGGCGGTGTTTTGTGCGGAATAAGACGTACTACCGCAGAATCAACCTTCGGGGGCGGCTTAAAGGCACCTGGTGGCACATTGAGTACCGGCATAACCTTACAATAGTATTGGGCCATTACCGATAATCGACCATAGCTTTTAGAGCCATGCCCTGCGGCTAAACGGTTCACCACTTCTTTTTGTAGCATGAAGTGCATGTCATCTACGCACGCAGCGTGAGAGAACAGGTGAAACATTAGCGGCGTTGAAATGTTATACGGTAAGTTACCAAAAACGCGCAACCCTTTATCTTTCACGGGCATAGTTTTAGCCAGCTCGGTGAAATCCATGGTCATTGCGTCTTGTTCAATAACAGTTAGCTTATCGCCGTTAAACGGATGTTCTCGTAAACGCTTAGCCAAATCTCGGTCAAGCTCGATAACGGTAAGTGCTTCAACTTCATCGCAAACAGGATCGGTTAGCGCGCCTAAGCCAGGGCCGATTTCAACCAAGTTTTGCTCGTGTTGCGGATTAATGGCCGACACGATTTGTCCAATCACATAGTCGTCATGAAGGAAGTTTTGTCCGAAGCGTTTTCTGGCCGTGTGGCCTAAATGTGTTTTACTCATTGTTGATGATGTGCAAGCTCAATGGCTTTTTCCAATGCTTTTCTGAAACTGCCAGGATCGGCATTACCATGGCCTGCTAAATCTAGTGCAGTACCGTGATCGACGGATGTTCTTATAAATGGAAGGCCAAGGGTAATGTTAACCGAAGCGCCAAACCCTTTATATTTTAGCACGGGAAGGCCTTGGTCGTGGTACATCGCAAGAACAACATCTGCATCTTCCAGATATTTAGGCTGAAATATCGTATCGGCAGGAAGTGGCCCGGTAATATTTAGCCCTTCTTCACGTAACTCGTTTAGCGCCGGAATAATGGTTTGAATTTCTTCTGTACCAATATGACCATCTTCACCTGCATGGGGATTAAGCCCACACACGTAAATATGCGGATTACGAACACCAAATTTTAGTTTAAAGTCGGTGTTAATAATATGGAGCACTTTGTGAAGGCGTTCTTTAGTAATGGCGCGAGATACATATTCTAAAGGAATATGGGTAGTAGCTAGTGCGACATTTAAGCCTTCTGTTGCCAACAACATGACAACATCAATCGTATTGGATTGATACGCGAAAAATTCAGTATGACCACTAAAAGATACGCCAGCTTTATTGATAATGCCCTTGTGCACCGGTCCGGTGACTACCGCATGAAAGTCGCCTTCCATGTTTGCTTGGCACGCTTGTCGAAGGGTTTCTACTACGTATAACCCGTTCTCACTATCTAAGGTTCCTGCAACCACATCGGCCGCTTTATCAATTTGCTTAATAAACAGCGAACCCGCAGGCTGAACCTGCGGGTTTGATGCATCATAAGGAAGCAGTGTAAGCGGTAAACCAAGTGCCTTCGCTCTGGTTTCAAGTATCTCGCCATCGGCGAATACCACTAACTGAGCTTGCCATGATTCTTGAGCCAGCTTGATAATTAAGTCTGGCCCAATACCGGCAGGCTCACCTGGTGTTACTGCAATTTTTATCGGTGTCATTTATGCTCTATATATTACTCGATAACTTCAATGTAGGCAGCGTCGCGCATTTCACGTAACCAGTTTTCCGTTTCTTCTGCGAACTTTCTGTTGAAAATAAGCTGATACGCTTTGTCTTCTTTGCGGCGCTCTGTTGCGTCGTCTACACGTCTATCGATTAATTGGATTAAGTGCCAACCGTGTACTGAACGTACTGGGTCGCTGTATTCACCAGCTGATAATTGCGCAAGGGCGTCTTTAAAAGCTGGTACGTAGTTGTTTGGATCTGACCAACCGAGCTCGCCGCCTTTAAGGGCTGAACCTGGATCTTCTGAATGTTCTTTAGCAAGATCTTCAAATTCAACTTCACCCGCTTCAAGCTGAGCTCTGAATTTAACTAGCATCGCTTTGGCTTTGTCTTCACTGAGTATGATTGAAGGCTTAACGAGGATATGACGAGAGTTAACCTCTTCAATAGTGACTTTTTCAATGCCTCGAGTATCTAATACTTTCAAGATATGAAAACCAGCACCACTTCTAATAGGGCCGACCAGCTCGTCTTTTGCTTTCCCCTGAATCGCTTCAGCAAACAAGGTAGGCATAGCGTTAATGTTCAACCAACCCATGTCACCACCTTCTAAGGCTTCATTACCTGATGATGATGCGATAGCTATTTTAGCAAAATCTGACCCAGAATTTAATAGAGAAAGTACTTTGTCTGCACGCTCTCTTGCTGCATCGATTTGTTCGTCGGAAGGATCCGATGGAAAGCCAATAAGAATGTGGCCTAGACGGTATTCTTCTTGTTCTGCACCTTGTTGTTCCATAAGTTCAATAAGGGTTTCTCTTTCTTGGTCGGTAATATAAACACGGCGGCGAACATTCGCGCGACGTACTTCACCCATCACGATTTCTTCGCGTATATCTTCACGGTAATCTTCATAAGCGATGCCTTCTAAACGCAATTGTCTGCGTAGTTCATCTACCGTGGTATTTTGGTTTGCAGCAATATTTGCAATGGTTTGTTCAAGCTGTGGGTCGCTTATTTGAATACCCATTCTTTGTGCCATCTGCAATTGAAGACTTTTGGTGATTAAACGCTCAATGGCTTGAGTACGCAGTGCGCGGTCAGAAGGAAGTTCTTGCCCATTTGCCTCTGCGTTTCGTTTTACATCGTTCATGAGTGCATCGACTTCACTTTGAAGTACAACACCCTGATCGACAATAACCGCTACGCGGTCAAGCATTACTTCTTGCGCGTAGCTGCTAAACGACAACACTGCACTGACTAACAAGGCCCGGATTATGAACTTCATACTCACTCTTTTATTATTGGTTAATGCTTAACGTAGGGCTACTCCCCACGCTACAACGGATTAATTTAAACTATATGGCTGACGATAGCCAAACATGCCATCTTGTAACATGCTTCTTTGTGTACCAGACGTACCGATACCTTTGAATATAAATTGTAATGACACACCCGTATCGAAATCGTCGGTAGATTGTTCACCCGATGAATCATAACGGTTGCTTAAACTTCTTTCTGCCACTAAGCGTATTGCCCAACAACAGGATTCATACTGAATACCTGCATAAGTCTCAATACTTCTATCGCGCTCGATGTCACGGTAAGTTCTACCCACCCATTGCCAGTTTTCAGTAATAGGCCAACTCGCCGATATTCCCACTTGGTCAATGGTTTCACCACTTAAGTCACGAACATATCGGTGACTCAACTGAATAAATCGCTTTGCATCTTGTCGATATTCTAAGCCAACACTACTTAAGTCAACTTTGTCGGTGTCGGTAGTCACTTGAATATCAGAATGGGCGTACCAGTTTTTGTTAAAGCGCCAGTCCATCTCAGCGGCTAGCGCCGAACGGTCTTGATTTTTAGTCGCGGCAATAACCTTGTTATCTTCAAGGTAGAATATCTGACCCAAGCTAAGTACAAATTGTTCCCTATTGTTTTTATCCAATATTCGACTGGTTATACCAAGGGTAACTTGGTTGTTATCTGAAATTCTATCCAATCCGGTAAATTCTTGCCCTCTGAATAGCCCTTCAACATCGGTTAACAGAGGCGTTGAATCATACAGCCCAATCGCTGTTTGGTCTTCATATGAGGTGTAAAGATACTGAATTTTAGGT
Organism: Alteromonas sp. KS69; assembly: GCF_003989595.1. Taxonomy (NCBI): domain Bacteria; kingdom Pseudomonadati; phylum Pseudomonadota; class Gammaproteobacteria; order Alteromonadales; family Alteromonadaceae; genus Alteromonas; species Alteromonas sp. KS69. Next base: position 132,532 of record NZ_PYHU01000010.1, read on the forward strand.
TCTAACGTCATGGCGGTATCGTGACCAAACCATGAGGAATCTTTTTCGAAATACAGCGCGCCGAATAGGCGAGCTTGACCTAAAGTACGCTCTACATTTTCTTCTAAGTCAGTATCTTGAATATTTTCTTGTTTATAGACAGTTTGCAACACGGTGGTTTCAGCAACAAATTCACCCCATGCAGCACGAATAGGCATAGCAAGGGTAGGGGCTACATGAAAGCGGGTTGCTGTTGGCGCGGTTTCAGAAGTGTTGTCAAAATACGCTAGTTCAGAGTTAACACTAAATTCGAAATAGCGGCCAAAAGGCGTACGGTAATCAATTTTAACTTCAGGAAGCGCACGATAACTGTCGGCGGTATCACCCAATATTTCGAAGTCTTTTACTTGCATATTTACTGTGAGATCTCGGGTGTAATAACCCAAGCTTACGGTACGATAAAGGTGTGTATCTGCGCTGTTATAATAATCGGAGCCTAAATCAACAATATAGTTGTCATCACTCAAACCATTGAAATCAATGCCCAGTACCCAGTTATCGTTAAGTTGACCTTGATGCTGTAAGCGGTAGAAATAACGATCGGGAGACCCTTCAATATCACTGTCGCTTGGCAAGTATTCTACGTAAGCGGTCCCTTCACTTTTTTCGGTTAGGTAACGAAACTCTGTATTTAGCTGAATACCGCGCTGGGTCATCACCCGAGGCGAAATAGTCATGTCAAAATTAGGGGCAATATTCCAATAAAATGGTTGTGTGTAATCGATACCGGTATTGCTAGAGCTTGTTATTTCGGGAAACAATAAGCCCGTTTGACGTTCATTACTTACTGGAAATGCGAAATAAGGGAGATAGAAAACAGGAACATCAGCGACATAAAAGCGGGTATGTTTGGCTTTACCCCATGCTGTGCCTTTTTCAATGCTAATCTCACTGGCCCGAATCATCCAATCTTCATGGCCTTCGGGGCAGGTAGTAAAACTCACTTCCTTTAAAACAATACCTTCATTGGTATCGACCAATATGTCTTCGGCTGCGCCTTGTCCAACAAACCCAGTGAGTTGATAACGGGTGTTTTGCATTTCTAAGCGTTCTTCTTTTGAACGAAGTGACACCGCATCACTTTCTACGCTTAACTGTGCATCGCGAAAATGCACATCGCCTTTTGCCAGCACGTCTTCACCATTGCCATTCACTTGTGCTTGAGACGCACTGATGATGGCGCTATCAGACGTAATATCAACATTTCCTGAAAACAGTGCCACTTTATTTTCGATGATTTCAGTTCGGTTAGCTTCAACTTTCACATGCCCTTTCGGCATAAGTGCTGAGCTTTTAAAGACAATGGGCTCCACCGAGCAAAAGGCTAGCGGTGAGACTGATTCTGGATTAGCTTCCTGTGCAAACGCGACGTGAGTAGACAAGGTCGCGGAAACAAGCATGGCGCAGGTCTTTTTCATGCGGTGGTGAATGGCCTGTTTTGTTATTCGGTGCTGACACTATAATGATGTGACCTTAAGGCGCACATATAGTTCTGCATAGAGTTAATATTACGCCAACCTAGTAGCGTTGGCAGTTAACGCAATGTAATTAGCCGTCAATTCTAAGCACTTCTGTTGTATTTACCAACCATTGGATTAAAAAAATCGTATTTCTCTTTATCTAAATAGGGATTTACCGCATATTTACTGACTTATTGGGTAAAAAACGTCTCAATTAATGAAGCGAATAGACGAGTTTTTAGCTTGAAAAGCGTCAAGCTGTACCTACTTCTAAAGATTACTTTATTTTTATAGCCTTTTAAGGCTTGCAGATCATAGTGCTTAAACAACGATTTCAGACGTGGGTTGAGTGCAAAATCATCATCAATAATTCGCTAATGATTACAGGAGAATACTGACATGGCCGTGTGGGGAAAAATCCTTGGTGTACTTTTTGGGTTTATGTTTTTAAAAATCCCCGGTGCTATTTTAGGATTAATTGTAGGGCACTTCTTTGATAAGGCGTACAGCCAAGACTTTAATCAACTCGGTGGGTTCGGCCGTTTCTTTACCGATCAAAATAGTATGAAGCAACAAGCTGTCTTCTTTCATAGCTTGTTCTCGGCGCTGGGTCATTTAGCGAAATCTGATGGCAAAGTAACCAGTCGTGAAATTCAAATTGCTACTGCACTCATGGATGACATGAAGTTAACCGGTGATGCACGAAAAGAAGCACAAGAAGCGTTTCGTGAAGGTAAAGCCAGAGACTTCCCTATTACTGATACGTTGAAAGGGTTGTACGAGGCTAGTCATGGTCGCCGAGATATATTACAAGTTTTCTTGGAGATATTGATTCAAGCGGCATTTGCCGATGGCAAGTTAACCCAAGAAGAGTATGTGGTTTTAGAAAAAGTAGCGAAGCCACTGGGTTTTAGACGTCGTGATCTCGATTATCTTATTTCCATGTTTGAAGCTGAAATACGCTTTAGGCAGCGAGGCGGACAAAGTGGCTCCAATGGACGTCAGCGTTCTTCGCAACAAAGCGCCTATACCGAAAAACAATCTCTTGATGATGCTTATCGTATTTTGGGTGTTAGTGCATCAGATGATGAAAAAACCATTAAGCGTGCCTACCGAAAACGTATGTCTGAGCACCACCCAGATAAACTCGTTTCGAAAGGGTTACCTGAGCAAGCTATGGAAATGGCGAAGAAAAAGACCCAAGATATTCAGTCTGCCTATGAGCTTATCAAGCAAAAGCGTGGCTTTTAATGGCGCGTGAGCTTACTTATGTGCCTGCTGCTAGTCAGGCACATATCAATGGCTTTATAGACATGCTGTGGCTTGAGAAGGGATTATCAGATCATACTCAGCAAAGCTATCGTACCGATTTAACTAAACTGGCTATATTCTGTAATAACCAAGGCATTAAAGACATTGCGGTACTGACCACTGAAATGATGCAAGACTATCTTGCCTACCGCCACGACAAGGGGCTTTCGGCGCGAAGCACACAACGGGCAATGAGTGCGCTACGAGCCTTTTATACGTATTTAATCGGTAAGCAAATACGGGTAGATAACCCTATATCTTCCTTATCAAATCCCAAGCTACCTAAATCTTTGCCTGCCTCTTTAAGTGAACGCCAAGTTGAAGATTTACTCGCTGCGCCCTTAATAGAAGACCCGATAGAGTGCAGAGACAAAAGCATGCTAGAAGTGCTTTATGCCACAGGATTGCGGGTAAGTGAGCTTATCGGTTTGCAAATGAGCGAGGTAAGCTTACAGCAAGGCGTGGTACGGGTTACCGGTAAAGGTAATAAAGATAGATTAGTGCCACTTGGGGAAGATGCCATAGAATGGCTGTTAACGTATATAAAAACTGCCCGTCCCGTGCTGGCCACTAAGCAGTCAGACTATGTGTATTTGAGCAAACGTGGTCAAAAAATGACGCGGCAAACCTTTTGGCATCGTATAAAATATTATGCTGTGAAAGCGAATATTGAACAGCATCTCTCTCCACACACTTTGCGTCATGCCTTTGCCACCCATTTGCTCAATAATGGCGCCGATTTGCGGGTTGTGCAGATGTTGTTGGGGCACAGTGATTTGTCGACGACCCAAATTTATACCCATGTGGCGACCGAGCGTTTACAAACGCTCATTCACAGCCATCACCCTAGGGGATAACTCCACTAATTGGTAAGGCAAACTTCAGTGTTACCCAGCGAGTGGTGTGATAGCATTACGTTAAATACTCGCTAAGTATCGCTTTAGTAAAATGCGCAAATGAAATTTTTCTAATGCATGGGCGGTCTTAGTTATATCCCATTTTAATATTTTGAAAGCATGATTGCTGTCGGAGTAAATATAGTGAAAGTAGTAAAATTTAGCTTATTGGTTGCAATGGTGTTCACTACGAGCCTTTTCGCGAGTGTCGCAAGCGCAGCTGATGAAACGGCAATTAAAAGTAAGCTGACTAATATGCTGGGGCTAGAGGTTGACTCTCTTGCCGATTCACCCATTCCAGGCTTGGTACAAGTATCGACCAATCGCGGTTTCTTCTATGTCAGTGATGATGCTAAATATTTGGTTCAGGCGCGTATTCTCAATATAGATGAAGGCATGCGTAATGAAACCGAAGTCGCCTATTCGGACCTTCGCATCGAAGGTGTGAAGGAAATGGAATCATCAGCCATTACGTTTAAAGCTAAAAACGAAAAGCATGTGATCAGTGTTTTCACCGATACCACCTGTGGTTATTGCCGCAAGCTTCACAAAGAAGTGGGCGACTTAAACGACATGGGGATTACGGTAAACTACTTGGCTTTTCCTCGTGCAGGGTTAGACAGCCAGAATTACCAAGATATGGTGTCGGTATGGTGTGCAGCAAATCCGCAAAAAGCATTAACTGATGCAAAAGCGGGCAACGATGTAGCAACCGCTAAATGCGCTAACAAAGTGGCAGAGCAATATTTGTTGGGACAAAAACTAGGTGTAAACGGTACCCCTAACATTGTTTTGCCAGATGGCTCGCTAATTCCAGGTTACCAACCTGCAGGCATGATTGCACAGGCTATTGAGCAAGCCGAATAGCGCCAATTTTAATTTTTTAAAACGCACCGTAGCAAAAGTGAATACTCAGGCTAGGTGCGTTTTTTTATGTTCTGATTTTACCTACCTCATTCCCTTGGGTATCATTACCCTCTAATTAACCGTAGTGATGAATGTCGATGATATTGCCTGTAGTGCGCCGTGAAACTGGTGACGCCCCTCTTGCTTCTACTTTGCACCCTGTAATAGACCGTATTTATCGCGGCAGAAATGTGCAAGATGTTAGCGAACTAGAAAATGGGCTGAAGGGCCTTACCCATTTCAATGAGCTAAAAGGCATGGCCGGTGCGGCAAGTATTCTGGCTGACACTATTGAGCAAGATAAGACGCTCATTATTGTGGGTGATTTCGATGCCGATGGTGCCACCAGTATTGCAGTGTGTATTCATTCATTGCATATGATGGGGTTTAATAAGGTTGATTATTTGGTGCCAAATCGTTTCGATTTTGGTTATGGCCTTAGCGTACCTATTGTGGATATCGCCAAGCAGCAAGGCGCTGACGTTATTATTACGGTAGATAACGGCATTGCCTGTATTGACGGAGTGACGCATGCAAAAGCCTTGGGCATAGAGGTTATTGTTACCGACCACCACTTACCCGGTGACGCGCTCCCTCCCGCCGATGCTATTGTGAACCCCAATCAGCCAGGCTGTACTTTCCCCTCTAAAAACCTAGCGGGGGTTGGGGTGGCGTTCTACATCATGTTAGCCCTTAAAACCGAGCTACAACAACGTAATTGGTTTACTAAAAAGAATCTTCCAGCGCCTAATTTGGCATCGTTACTAGATATTGTAGCCGTAGGTACGGTGGCCGACGTGGTGGTTTTAGATAAAAACAACCGAATTTTGGTACATCAAGGCCTGCAGCGTATTCGTGCAGGTAAATGCAGACCGGGTATTAAAGCGTTAGTTGAAGTGGCTAACCGTGATTGTGCTCACCTTACTTCAACCGATTTAGGTTTTGTTATTGGCCCTCGCTTAAATGCTGCCGGCAGGTTAGATGATATGTCTCAAGGCATAGCTTGCCTGCTAGAAGACGATACTATGCAAGCTCGCATGATAGCCTCGGAGCTAGATGCACTTAACCGTGAACGCCGAGAAATAGAAACCGGAATGAAGGCGCAAGCAGAACAAGTGCTAGAAAAAATGTCCCTAGCTGAAGGTGATATTCCTGCCGCGTTAGTGGTGTATCAAGCCGATTTCCATCAAGGTGTGATTGGCATTGTGGCGGGGCGTTTAAAAGAAAAGTATTTGAAACCGGTTATCGCTTTTGCTCATCAAGACGAGGCGACAATAAAAGGCTCGGCTCGCTCTATTCCAGGGGTGCATATTCGTGATGTACTCGATGAAGTGAATACGCGTTTTCCGGGTGTTATTGACAAATTTGGTGGCCATGCAATGGCAGCAGGGCTAAGTTTGCCGGTGGCTAATTTAGCCGCATTCCAAAAGGCGTTCATCGATATTGCTAAGCAACATATGGATAAACTAGACGGTAACCAAGTGTTACTGTCTGACGGCAGCCTAACGGGCCAAGAGCTATCGTTGCCATTCGCCCATTTGCTTAGGCAAGCTGGCCCGTTTGGGCAGGGCTTTGAATCGCCATTATTCGATGGCGAGTTTCAAGTAGTGCAACAGCGACTGGTGGGTGAAAAACACTTAAAGTTGGTACTACGAGAGCCTTCGGTTGGCGAAGTGGATGCGATTGCCTTTAATATTGATATTAAAGCGTGGCCCAATGCCATGGTGAAACAAGTACGCATTGCCTACCGATTAGATGTAAACGTATTTCGCGGCCAAGAATCGGTGCAGCTTATTATTGAACAGCTAGAAAGCGCATAGATTAGACAGCTAGAAAGCGCATAAATCAAACAGCTAGAGTACTTAAAGGCAAAGCGCTTAAGGTTCGCATATCAGAATACAACGCGGTGCAAGGTGAATAATATGAAATCAGAGACTGACAAATTAATCAGCAAGCATGGCCAATTAAATCAATCAGATAATATGAAGGTGGTGTCGCACGTCCAGCGTGAAGAAGATGATTGGGTGCGCAACACCGTAATGTTAGAAGGCATTGATGTGCCGTTTATTTATCGCCGAAAAAAGCTATACCAAAGCCTAAAAGGGGCGCGGGTCAATATCACTTACTACCGACAGGTAGAAGAGGTGGCAGGGATTGAGTTTGAAACCATGAAAGTGGTACGCATTAAACGAAGCTAAGCCCATTACTCTGTTAGAGTTGCTAATACATACGGGAAAATGAATGAATAACGACTGGTTGACTGCTTTTGTGTTGCACCGCCGAGCCTATAGAGAGACCAGTTATATCGTCGATTTCTTTACCCTAGAACAAGGCAAAGTGAGTGCCGTGGCGAAAGGTGTACGTAACAGCAAGTCTGATAAAAAAAGTCTGCTTCAACCTTTTCAAGCTCTCAAACTACAACTTGCCGGTAAATCTGATTTAAAAAACTTGCGGCATGTCGAAAGCACTGCGCCATCCATTAATTTAGTGGGCACGCCGCTATTTTGTGCTATGTACCTCAATGAACTTACCAATCGAATAATGCCTGCTGGCCTTGCCAGTGATGCGGTATTTGAGGCTTACGGACAGGCGCTTACGGCGCTATTTAGCGATGATGACATTGAAATTACCCTGCGAAAGTTTGAACTGTCACTTCTAGATGAAATGGGATTACTGCCTGATTTCACTGAAGATGTAGAATATGAAATGCCCATCGAGGCCGAAAAGCACTATGTACTGCAGCCGGAATTTGGCTTTTGTGCGCTGCCAGATGATGTGTCAAATAGCCATACTCGCAAGGGCTTGCCGGGTAGTGCGCTACTCGCCCTAGCACAAGGTGAATTTACGCCTATGAGTAAACGTGTGGCCAAAGTGCTATGCCGTGATTTACTCAAGCCGCTTATTGGCGATAAACCACTAAAAAGTAGAGAATTGTTTGTGGTTAGAAAGTAATAAAACAATAAGTGTTACGCATATTTAATCACGCTTTTTGCCATGTGATGGTTCGAAAGTTTGTTACAATAGCGCTTAATCAATTTTAGATAGGTAATACGCGCCTTTACTATGAAGCGCTGATTACCAAAGGCTTGTTCTACTATAGGTATCTGTTAATGAGTACACTTCTTCTTGGCGTTAACATCGATCACATTGCCACACTTCGAAATGCCCGTGGTACCAACTACCCCGATCCTGTGCATGCAGCAGATGTTGCGGAGCGCGCTGGAGCGGACGGTATTACTGTTCACTTACGTGAAGATCGTCGCCATATAAAAGACAGAGATGTACGCATTTTGGCGCAAACTATCAATACCCGCCTAAACTTGGAGATGGCGGTTACCGACGAGATGCTAGCGATTGCCGAGGAAGTTAAACCGGTATTTTGTTGCTTAGTGCCCGAGAAGCGTGAAGAACTAACCACTGAAGGCGGTCTTGACGTAGCGGGTAATTTGGCCGTGATGAAACAAGCATGCGAGCGTTTGGCGGCCGCGAACATTTTGGTGTCTTTGTTTATCGATGCAGATAAACAACAAATAGATGCAGCGGTTGAGTGCGGTGCGCCTTATATAGAAATTCATACTGGCCAGTATGCTGAAGCAACCAGTGAAGCCGAACTTGAAGAAGAGCTAGCTCGATTAGTGGAAGGTATTGAGTATGCCGATAAACGAGGTCTTAAAGTGAATGCTGGTCATGGTTTGCATTACCATAACGTGAAACCGATTGCGGCTATCCCTCAACTTATTGAGCTGAACATTGGCCATGCAATTATCGCAAGAGCGGCGTTTGATGGCTTAGCCACTGCGGTGGCTGATATGCGTAAGCTCATGTTAGAAGCAAGAAGTGGAATCTAACGTCACATCCGTTTAAGTTGCTAAACAAGTAAAATTGAAAGTAAACGCTAAAAACCAAAAAGAGAATACCTTGTGGCCATAGCTGGATTAGGCACAGACATTATTGAAATTGCACGTTTGAATAAAAGCGACGCTACTACCGAGCGCCTCGCCAAACGTGTACTCACGCCTTACGAGCTTAACCTTTATGTTGCTAGTAATGAGCCCGTGCGCTATTTAGCCAAGCGATTCGCCGCTAAAGAAGCAACAGTGAAGGCGTTAGGGACAGGTATTGGTAACGGCGTCAGTTGGCAACATATTGAAGTGCGCAATAATGCTTTAGGCGCGCCAGAACTTCATTTTACTGGAGAGGTTGCCATGCTGTGTGAACAGCGAGCTATTACCTCTAGTGTTATCAGCATTTCCGATGAAACTCACTATGCGGTTGCTACCGTTATTCTTGAAAATTAATGTAACGGGAGCACCACGTGGCCATATTTTATAAGCCGAGCAAAGGCAAAAACAAAAGTAATCTGAAAGGGCGAGTGCGCGGCGCTGGCTCAGGTGAAAAGCAGCACATTGTAAAAACTAAACAATCATGGCCCTCGGTTGATGACATTAATACTGCTAATGAAGCGGTAACCATTGATGGTATGGATTGGCAGGGGCAGGGCGTTGCTCGGGGTGAAACCTTATTTTTTGTTGATGGCGCTTTACCTGGTGAAACCGTAGAAATAAAAGCACTTTCAAGCAACAAGCAGATTGTTAACGCGAAAGTCACTAAAGTGAATACACCCTCAGAGCACCGCCAAAAACCGTTTTGCGGGGTGGCAAATCAGTGCGGTGGTTGTCAGCTCCAGCACGTAGAGCCTCAGGAAGCCCTCGCACTGCGAGACGATGCGCTTAAAAGTATGTTCCAGCGTAAACTCGGTTTCAACGAGGGGGCCTGGCAAGCGCCCGTCAGTGGTAATCGACCACGCTACCGCCGTAAAGCTCGACTAGCAATTGATGCAAGAAATCCAGATAAAATAAAACTTGGCTTTCGAGAAAATGCAGGCAAAAACATTGTTGATATCGAAGGCTGCCCAGTTTTAGTTGAATCGTTAAGCCAACTTATCGCGCCACTTAAATCTGCCATTACTGGCTATGCTAGCGCTCGCTTGGTTGGGCATGTCAGCTTGTTGGCCGGAGAAAACGCGGTGCAAGTCACGGTAAAGCATACCCGTTCATTGGCCAACGACTTTATTGCGTCGCTTTCCCAGTTCGCTGTGGAACAAAACGTGAATATGACAATCGAAGACGGTAATGGCGAATTTACTCATTTGCATGAAATAGCGCCAATTACCTGTAACACAGTAGATGGCTTCTATTTGCAACCTGGGCCTAATGATTTTGTTCAGGTGAACGCAGAAGTAAATACTAAAATGGTGGCGCAAGCCCTGTCGTGGTTAGCACCAAAAGCCGGTGAACGTATAGCCGATTGGTTCAGTGGTTTAGGTAATTTTACTTTGCCTATTGCCAACAGTGGCGCCACCGTAAGCGCGGTAGAAGGGGTTGCTGAAATGGTGCAGCGCGCCAAAAGTAACGCCCTTGAACAGGGCATAACGAACGTGGATTGGATGCAGCTTGACTTGGCTGATGAAAAATCAGTGGATAAAGCGTTAGCGGGTGGCTTCGATAAAGTCTTGCTTGATCCGTCTCGAGAAGGAGCATTGACGGTTTGTCATGCCCTGGTTCGAGCAACTCCTAGTACGATAGTGTATGTTTCTTGCAACCCGAACACTTTTTCGCGGGATGCGCGTGTACTGATAGATGGAGGTTATCAAATGCAAAAAGCGGGTGTGATTGAAATGTTCCCCTTTACCCATCACATGGAAACGATGGCGCTATTTACACGCCAACAGCAATAGCGAGCAGCGGTTATGGTGACAACAAGAAAAGTGCATGCAGCCGATAGGCCTCCTTTTGAGGTGTGGCTAGACAGCCTCGATTTAAGTGAAGAAACGAAAGACAAACTACGCAGTGTGTCTTCTATGCCAGAGCGTCTTCTAGTAGGCCAAGAAATGGTCGAAATACTCTGTCAGTTAAATATGGATGACGTCACCTTGCAGGCGGCATTGGTCTTTCCTTACTGCGAACAACACTGTTTAACCGAAGCTGATATTGAGCAAGAATTCGATATTGAAATTCGTGACTTAGTCGTGGGGGTTAGGCGTATGGACGCCATTAAAACCTTACACGCTAGAAAAAATAATGGCTCGCCGTTCAACGAAAAATCTGATGAACAACATATAGATAGTATTCGTCGTATGTTGCTTGCTATGGTTGAAGATGTACGTGCCGTTGTGATTAAAATGGCAGAACGTATTTGCGCCCTTCAACAAGCGAAAAAAGCGGATGAAGAAACGCGGGTTATGGTGGCCCGTGAATGTGCCAGCATTTATGCCCCGTTGGCCAACCGTTTAGGAATAGGTCAGTTAAAATGGGAATTGGAAGATTTAGCCTTTCGCTATTTGCATCCTATTACCTACAAACAAATCGCTAAGCAACTTGACGGTAAACGTCGAGAGCGAGCCGATTATATTGATGGCATCGTTGATGACCTTCAATCATTAATGAATAGCGAAAATATTCGCGCGGATGTGTACGGCAGGCCAAAACACATTTTCAGCATTTGGAAAAAAATGCAGAAAAAGCGCCTTACCTTCGAACAACTTTTCGATATACGTGCTGTGCGGGTTATCGCCGAGCGGTTACAAGATTGTTATGCCGCGCTTGGCACCGTGCACGCCAGTTACAAGCACTTGCCCAATGAATTCGACGATTATATTGCCACGCCTAAAGCGAATGGCTATCAGTCTATTCACACCGTTATTGTGGGTCCTGAAGGTAAACCAGTAGAAATCCAAATTCGTACTCACAAAATGCATCAAGACGCCGAGCTAGGTGTTGCAGCGCATTGGAAATATAAAGAAGGCAGTACGGGTAAACAGTCGGGCTACGATGAACGCATAAACTGGCTTCGCCGCATATTAGCCTGGCAAGAAGAAGTGGCCGAATCTGGTGATATGGTGGAAGAGTTGCGCAGTCAGGTATTTGATGACCGTGTGTATGTGTTTACCCCAAAAGGCGATGTTATCGACTTGCCACAAGGCGCTACGCCCCTCGACTTTGCCTACTATATTCACAGCAATGTAGGGCATCGCTGCATTGGGGCGAAAGCCAATGGACGAATTGTGCCTTTTACTTATCAGCTGCATAGCGGCGATCAAGTGGAAGTGCTTACTGGCAAAGAGCTTAACCCCAGTCGCGATTGGATGCACCCAGGCTTGGGCTATGTTCACTCATCTCGCGCTCGCGCTACTATCCATTCCTATTTCAAAAAACAAGACAGGGATAAAAACTTAGCTGCGGGTAAAGAACTGCTAGAGCGTGAATTGCATCGCGCCCATTTGCCTTTGAAGATCACCAGTGAAGTATACGAGAAGTTCAATGGACATTGCGTTGACGATTTGTATGCAGCTATAGGTACGGGCGATGTGAGGGTGATGCAAGTCATCAACTTTATTCATTTCTTACAAGAGCCTGAGCCAGAAGAGCCTGAAATTAGCCCTAAAGTAAAAACAAAGCGAACGGCTAAAGGCGCAGGCAAGAAAGACGCAGTTGTTGTACAAGGGGTTGGCCACTTGATGAGCCAGTTGGCCAATTGCTGTAAACCCGTTCCGGGTGAGCCCATCATGGGGTATATCACGCAAGGGCGTGGAGTAAGCGTACATAAAGAAAGCTGCGATCAGTTGCAGCATTTGCTTGAGCAGCACCCAGAACGTCAAATTGAGGTGAACTGGTCACAAGAGCTTAAAGTAGGTTTTGAAACCTCAGTTGATATCTTTTGTCACGACAGAACCGGTTTGTTGCGTGATATCACTACCGTGCTGGCAAATGAAAACGTGCCATTACTGGGTGTGAACAGTTTAAGTGATAAACATAGGCAAACGGCGCTAATTACCATTTCTATTGAAGTACAAGACTTAGATACCTTATCAAAAGTACTTGCACGATTACGTCAGTTAAAAGGCATTACGGATGCAAAACGCAAACAATTCTGAGTTGCCTGAGATAAAGCGACTTCAAGAAATAATGGCGACGCTTCGTGATCCGGAATCTGGCTGCCCGTGGGATATTCAGCAAACGATGGAAAGCCTAACCCGCTATACCATTGAAGAAGCCTACGAAGTGGCTGATGCTATCGCGAAAGGGGAGCCTTCAGATATTCGGGACGAACTGGGTGACTTGTTGTTTCAGGTGGTGTTCTATTCCCGTATTGCAGAGGAAGAAGGCAATTTCACCTTTAACGATGTTGCGAAAAGCATTAGCGACAAAATGACCCGCCGTCATCCACATGTATTCGGCAATGCTTCAGCGCAGCCAAGTAGCGAAGAAGGCTTAACTGCACAGTGGGACAGTATAAAAGCGCAAGAAAAAGCGTTAAAGCATGAGAATTCAAGGCAACGGGCTTTAAAGCAAAAACTGACTTCTACATCGCCGAGTAAAGATAATGAACCGACTTTCCCGAGTCTACTTGATGATGTGCCAGTGGGAATGCCGGCATTAATGTATGCCCAAAAATTACAAAAAGCCTGTGCAAAGGTGGGTTTTGATTGGCCAGACGTTGCGCCTGTTTTAGATAAAGTGCGAGAAGAAGTTGAAGAAATTCAACAAGAACTTGACGCCGAAACCCTGAATCAGCAAGCCTTAGAAGAAGAAATTGGCGATGCGTTGTTTGCTATGGTTAATTTGGCAAGACATTGTAAAGTCGATGCAGATACGGCGTTACGTAACGCCAGTAACAAATTCGCCAAACGTTTTAAAGTGGTAGAGTCTTTAGCCTTCAAAGCACAATCAGCCCATAAAATAGACTCAGAAAACTTGTCGATAATAGAAGGCGGGCCCGAGAGTAAGGGCTCACCATTAGCTAATATGACGCTTGATGAGATGGAAGCACTATGGCAGCAAGCAAAAATCACTACTGCTAATTCATAACGCTTTACCGGTCTTACTAAAGCTTAGCCGTTAAAGCTTGCTCGCTACTTTTAAAGCTTGTTCGCTACCTTGGCCTCTAAACTTTCTATTTCTGCTCTGCGGCCTTTATCCGCAATAGGACGGTTTTGTTTTTCAGGCGCGCTTTTGGCTAATGTCAAATGCCGAGCTGCCTCTTCATACTCGCCATCATCAAACAAGTATTCTGCGTAAAAGTAGTGCGTATCCATACTGTTTGGGTAAAGCGCTAGCGCTTTGTCAAACAAGCGCGCTGCTTTTTTGTCACTGCCAAACGCAACCGGCCAGCCAGGTACATTGTGATATAGCGCCGCTAATACAGTTAATGCTGTACCTTGTAATACTTGCTCATCCTGCTCTAATGCTTTTTCAAGGTTTGCTCTAGCTGCTTTTGCAAAGTCGAGCGCACCTAGGCCACCTTTAGCTTTCGCAGCACTAGATTGGGTAATGGCTAACCACGTGAGGGCTTCGGCACTGTTATTCGATGATGCAACAAAGGCTCTAGCATCAGCGATAAGCGCTATAAAGGCTTTTTCTTTTTCGCTGCTATCAGCGTCATAATTGATTGACGCCCACTGCTGCTGGATATTAAGCAATGTGCTGCTGTTGTCAGCAAAGGTAAGATTGGCATAAACCATAAGAGAGATACAAACCGAGATAAGTCCACGTTTACTGCGCATTGTGGGGTTCCTAATTGATGGTAAGTAGAGTTTTAGGCGGGTGTTTTACCAGTAATACGGGGTATAAAACAAGAAAAATGGCCACACGAGGTAATTATTCGCTTAAAAGGGCCTTAATGGCTTTTGCTTTTTCTAAATCCCATCGGGCGTAATCAAGCACATAAGGTAAAGAATGGTTTTGCAGTAAATGCCTAGCGCGATGAGGGTCGTCCGCCAATGTAAGGGCGAGTTTATGAGACTCGAATTGATTGAACAGGGCTTCAAGGGTACCGTTTTCAATCAGTCGTGACAGGCCAACACGAATTCTTTTTGCTAGAGCGCTGTTATCAGGGTGCACGAAGAAGTATTCGTAATTGGGGTAAATAAATAGATGATTTTTATCGATAGTAACGGCTTTATCGGCATGACGTATTAAATCTCTGTTTGCCTCAGTAACATTTCGAGGAAAGCCGTCCACGATACCTTTTTCCACCATGGTGTACATTGATGTAAACCATAAACTCCATTCTTCGCCTTCCGCATTAAACCCGTTCGATTTAAGTACGTGTAAGTCAGGCCAGTCGTTCCCCTGCACCAAGGTGCGGGTTTTAAGTTCATCGGTAGTTAATGTCTGTTGGAAATTGTGTTGGGCATTTTTTGCAATCACTAATACTCGGTACCCAGCCAATCCTTTTAAGAGGGGGAATTTAATTGGGGTGAGTAATTTCTCACGCTCAGCATTGGTCACACTCCACATTACATGGGCATCACCTTTTAACAGAGTTACTACTTGTCGACTTTGTGACATTGGTTGAGGATGTAGCGAAATCTGTATTTCACCATATTCGGGCGTTGCCGAAAAAACAGCCTCAAGGACTTTTTGCTGATACAAACCATAGTTGTCATCGGCGAATGCCTGTGTGAGCGTGACATCATTAAATTCGGCTTTAACATGAGTACTTGCCACAAATTGAAGCACAACTAAAACCAAGGCCGATAAACGCATTATTTCCCTATTCATTCTCTTCAGAAAAATCTTCTACTTGAAATTAACGGAATTAATTAGGCTTGTCACGGTTTCTGTAGAAAATTTGTGCAGAAAAAGAACCCATAATTGCAAATTAGGGGTTCGCATTTTCGTCAAAACCTGTATAATTCGCGCCCTGCCCAGTTACGCCCACCTTTGGGAAGGTGGAAGAATCGACCGGCTCGAAGGGGTCTTTGTGTTGATTTTATGGTGATTTCTGGTGTTCAGAAATCAGTAACGACGATATTATTCGGGTGATATTTAAATGAAAACTTTTGTTGCAAAGCCAGAAACGGTACAACGTGACTGGTACGTGGTTGACGCCACAGACAAAACTCTAGGCCGTTTGGCTTCAGAAATCGCATTGCGCCTTCGTGGTAAGCATAAGCCAGAGTACACGCCTCACGTGGACACTGGTGATTACATTGTAGTTATCAATGCTGATAAAATTACGGTTACTGGCCGTAAAGCATTGAACAAAATCTATTATGCACACAGTGGCTATCCAGGTGGTCTGAAAGAAACTAACTTTGAAAAGCTGCTAGCTTTCAAACCAGAAATGGTTATTGAGAAAGCAGTGAAAGGAATGCTGCCAAAAGGTCCTCTAGGCCGTGCAATGTTCCGTAAAATGAAAGTTTACGCTGGTGCTGAACATAAGCACGCAGCACAGCAACCACAAGTTTTGGACATCTAAGGGGCAATCGACATGGCAGATACTCAATACTACGGCACCGGCCGCCGCAAAAGTTCTACCGCTCGTGTGTTCCTGCGTCCAGGCTCAGGTAACATTCAAGTAAACAAACGTGCTCTAGACGAGTACTTTGGTCGCGAGACTGAGTGCATGGTTGTTCGTCAACCTCTAGAACTTGTTGAAATGTTGGAAAAGTTTGACCTATACGTCACTGTTAAAGGTGGTGGTTCTAACGGTCAAGCTGGCGCAATTCGTCACGGCATCACTCGTGCTCTTATGGAGTACGATGAGACGTTACGTCCTGCTCTACGTAAAGCTGGCTTCGTTACTCGTGACGCTCGTCAAGTTGAACGTAAGAAAGTGGGTCTACACAAAGCACGTAAGCGTCCACAATTCTCAAAACGTTAATTTTACGTTTTATATATTGTGCAAAAAACCCGGCTCATGCCGGGTTTTTTATTTTCTGGCGCTAATAAAATGAATAATAGTGGAGGGGGTTATGCTCTACTGCGTATTAGTAGTTAAGCCAGAAATGAATGAAGAATTAGTGTGAAAGTCGTTTATTTAAATACTCAATCAGCTATAGCGCAGTCTCAAAGCGACAATGCTATGCTTTACGAACTCATTTCTGAACATGAGCCCGCGCTTCGTCGGTTTATTCGTGTTCGAGCCCGTGCGAATGCCCCTGAGGTAGAAGACATACTTCAAGAAATGTACGCCAAACTCTTTTCACTTGATGAATTGGCACAGAAGGTTGAAGCGCGACAAGATACGTTTCGAAGCTTTTTGTTTACCGTTGTGACTAATTTAATTATAGATAGGGAACGGCGGGCAAAAGTGCGCGCTCATGATGCTCACGAACCATTTTCTGATACTCTATATTCTACGTGGAACAATGAGCCGGAAAAGTGTGCAGGGATTGCTGAGAAGCTAATTGAAATTGAAAACGTGCTTGAAAATATTAACCCTCATCACAAATCTGCATTTGTGCTTTGCCGCGTTGAAGGTAAGGCTTACCGGGAAATCAGCGACATATTAGGCGTTTCTGTGAGTACAGTAGAAAAATATATTTCAGCCGCACTGATGGCTATTCGAAATAAGGTGCAAGATTAATGGCTACGGCTTTGAACCAGCATTCAATTAATAAACGTGCAAGCGAATATGTTGTGCGTCTTTACTCTGGTGAACTGACAGCTAAAGAAGAAAGTGAGATCCTTGAGTGGTGCGATGCGAAAGGCGCACATCAAGCTGCTTTTAACGATGCGCTTTATTTGTGGGAAACTTCAGCTCAAATTGCTCCTCATGTAGGCTGGCGGCAAAAGCTGGAAAAGCGCTTCTATCGAATGCGCTATCTAGCGGCATCTATTGTTGTTGCATCGTTCTGCTTTTTACTCATCACTCATCACAATGCGCCTGACCAAAGTATTGATAACAGTGAGCTTGCCAATAATTACTCTACTGCCATTGGCGAGGTAAGCAATGTTGGATTATCAGATGGCTCTACCATTACGTTAAATACAGATACCCGCATTAATATAAAGTTTAGTGAAGCGCACAGAGAGCTCTGGCTAGAACAAGGTGAGGCATTTTTTGATATTGCTAAAGATCGGTCTCGTCCATTCCTAATTCATACCGCAAACAAGACGGTGAGAGTCGTAGGAACGAAGTTTAATATTAAGCTATCACAGGCTGGATTTAATATCGCAGTAGAAGAAGGTATCGTTGCCATAGAAGAAAAGGCAGAGCCGAACACCGACAAACCAGCGAAAGATGATACTCAAGTGTTATTGGAAGCCGGCGCAGTCGCGTCGTTCAATGATACCAGTGCTCTTATCGCAAAACAAAGTGTGGACAGTGTAGTAAAAGCGCAAAGTTGGCGTACCGGTTACTTACGTTTTGATGAAGAACGGCTAGAGAAAGTGATTACCAGTTTTAACCGCTATAGAAGCAAAAAAATAGTGATTAGCCAAGAGATTGCTGATTTACGTATTAGTGGCGTTTTTAAACTTTCAGATGGTGATGCTATTTTAACGGCACTTGAAGCGACCTTGCCTGTAGAAATAAAAAAAGAGAATGAAAAGGTTAAATTAGTGAAAAAATAGCGGAGGATTTTGTTTTTGGCTGCGTATTAGCTTATGGGAACACAACAAAATACTATAGGAGCAGCCATGAAGTTGCCAAAAACCACAACAAGTACGTTAGCTCTGTGTGTCGCACTATCACTAAGTGCAAGTATCAAAGCACAGCAAATAGACAACATTTCAATTCAAGCCACCACACTCGATAACGCATTGCTCTCACTGGCACAGCACAGTGAAATTCAAATTCTGTTTTCAGACGCTAGAATAAAGCAAAAACTAAGCCCTAAGCTAGAAGGCAGTATGGATTTGCAGGATGCACTTTCTACCTTGCTTAAAGACACTGGCTTTACCTACAAGCAGACATCTAAAAGCACTTACATTGTTACTCCAATTGAAAATAAAGAGGAGAGCCAATCAGGTACGCGCCCTGCTACCTCTGCTCCTACTGACGTTCAAAAGCAAGAAGCAAGCGTAGAGCGTATTCAAGTTACCGGTTCGAACATCCGTGGTATGCAAGATACTGGCGCTTTGCCGGTTACCATGATGTCATCTGAAGATATTGACGGTTTGGGCTTAAGCAGTGGCGCTGAAATCTTAGCGGAGTTACCGCAACAAGGTGCCGTAAATTTTAATAGCGAGCGTGTAGTTGGTGGTGTTAACGACGCACGTGGCGATGTCTCATCAGTAAACTTACGTGGTATAGGTACAGGCTACACACTTACGCTGTTGAATGGTCGCCGATTAGTGCTGCACCCAGGTACGCAAGCCGAAAACTTAGTGCCTGTTACTACTGTGAATTCAAATACGCTGCCAGTTAAAGGGCTAAAACGCGTTGAAGTGTTACGCGATGGCGCTGCGGCTATTTACGGTACTGATGCCATATCAGGTGTAGTGAATTATGTATTAGACGATAAGTATACCGGCGGTGAGCTTCAAGCCCAATATGGTAGTAGTCAAGGTACAGGTCGCGACCAAATCAATTTATCAGGCGCTGGTGGCTGGTTATTTAATAATGATAAAACTCACGTTACTTTTAGTGGTGGGTACTATCATCGTGACATGGTCATGGCGAGTGAGAGAGATTATTCAGCCAGTTCTGACTTACGTAACTACAGCGAAGTACCTGCTGATTTTGTCGGGGATACGCAACTAGATAACCGTTCAACGGTAACACCTTGGGGCGAGTTTTCGACTGACACTTTAGGTACATTTCATTTAGAGCCAGCCTCATACAACGACTGTATCGCAGACGCTAGCGACGATGTATGCGCGTCTTCCGGGTCAACACCTCGAGATATGCGCTTCGATTCAAACTCACAGCGTAGCTTGAGCTCTGAAGTCGATAGGCTGAACCTATACACTTTGGTGAATCATCAAATCAACGATGACGTTGAGATATACGGTGAAGCCCTTTACTACTCAGCAACGGCAAAACGTATTCGTGAACAATCGGGCAATCTAACAGCACAGCGTTTTACGGTGTCGGCTGACGCATTTTACAACCCTTTTGGTGAGGACGTGACAGTGCGTCGCTATCGTCCCATTGATACAGGCCCACGAAATATCGAAGTCGATGACTACAGTTATCGTTTATTGGCAGGCTTTCGGGGTTATATCGGCGATTGGGACTTCGATTCAGCCGTGTTGTATTCAAAAGCCAATACTATCGATACCGCAAATCGAATTAACACCACCTTGTTCCAACAAGCGGTTAATAGTACCGATGAAAGCACGGCTTACAATATTTTTAGCGGCGCCAGTGTAACTAACCCAAATACGGTTGACGATACGCCGGTATCACAAAGTGTTATCGATAGCTTTATGGTAGACGTTGAGCGGGAGTCAGAAACAGAACTTGCTTCAATTGATGCCAAAGTATCTCGACCAGATTTATTTAGTTTACCCGCCGGTGATGTAGGTTTTGCCGCAGGTATTGAATATCGCTATGAAAGCTTTTTCGACAAACGTACCGATGATTTGAACGGCACGGTGTTTTTCAGTGACGTAGTGGGTGGCACTTCGTCTGAAATTGCTAGCCAAGTATTAGGAAGTAGCCCCACGCCTGATGCCAGCGGAAGTCGCAATGTGGTATCTGCGTACGCGGAATTTGCTATTCCGTTGCTGGCCGATAAACCCTTTATTGAAAGTTTGAATTTGCAGGTGGCTGGCCGATACGAAGATTTCTCTGACGTAGGCAGCATATTTAAACCTAAATTTGCCCTTGCATGGACGGTAAATGAAAACGCGTTAATTCGTGGTGCTTATTCAGGGGGCTTCAAAGCGCCAGGGTTGCCACAAACCACAGCAGTAAATGTTGCCCGTTCAAATACCAGAACCGATCCGTTGACACAAACGAGTCGCGGTACGCTAGAACTTCGAAATGGTAGCGATACCTTAAGCCCCGAAGAAAGTGAAAACTACTCGTTTGGTGTAGTACTTACGCCTACCAAAGCGTTAACCCTTACAGTCGATTGGTGGCAAATCAAGCAAGAGAACACGGTGGGTATTTTAAATAGCCAAACGCAAATTTTGTATGACGCATTATTGCGTAGCCAGGGTAGCGCGAATGAAAATGTGGTTCGTGATGAAAATGACGAAATTATATATATTCGAAACGACTACACTAACTTATTGCCAAGAGACATTTCTGGTATCGATTACAGTGCTGATTACCGTTTTGAAACTGAAGTAGGTGATTTTTCCATTAAGCTCAGTGCCGCTAACTTACGAAAGTTCGATCAAGGATCTGACGATATCACAGACCTAGTGGTTGCAGCGCAAGAAGCTGGAAACGAAGCGTTATTGTACGAAGGGGAGCGAGTTGCCATATTTGGTAGCGATGGCGACCTTATTCGTCAAAACGAACGCCCAGAATGGCGGGCTAATTTATCGCTAACCTATTCTCGCGATGCATGGCGTGCCGGTCTTAAATATCGTTACGTTAGTGATGTTGAAGACACTAGCTTAAATTATACCGACGATTCAGGTGATTTAGTGACTTACGTCATTGATGATTGGTCAACGTTAGATGCGTACGTAAGTTACCGCTTAAGTGAAGACGCCTTATTTAGCGGAAAAACGAAAGTGACCGTAGGCATGCGTAACCTGACAAACGAAGAACCGCCGTTTGCCGATGGAACCTTTGGATTCAGCAGTAGCCTCCATTCATCGATTGGCCGTTATACCTACGTAACACTTAATCATAAATTCTAAGTTAAATACTTAACCTACTTTTACATCATAAAAAAGCGCCTACCATTAGGGGGCGCTTATTTCATGGAGATATCATGTTTCGATTACTTTTCATTGCACTGGCATTTGCTTCCCCAGTTACTTTGGCGTGTGAATTCGAAGGCGTTACTTTTTCTGCAGATTTTGAAGCCGGTAAGTTAGATTCCTGTGAAGTCGACGAAAACGGCACCTATGTATTGAGCTTCTTACCAGAAGATAAGCCCATAAACCCTAGTCCTTGGTATTACTTTAGTGTTACCGCATCAGGTGATTCATCGTCAAAACAAGCAGAAAAAGTAGACGTAGTGCTGACCTTTGACGGTTATACGCCAAGGTATTTACCTAAAGTGAGTTACGATCAAAAAAGCTGGGAGATAACTGCGTTTGATACCACAGAGCAGGGAATGACAATATCTTTACCTGTGTCAAAACGACCACTCTATGTGGCAGCCCAGCGTCCTATTCCAAATTTAGTTTACATAAACTGGCTAAAACAAGCAGAGCAAGACTTTGGCATTAAGCCGTTTACGATTGGTAAATCTACCGAAGGCCGCACGCTTTCTGCATTTGCTCTAGAAAAGCCAGAAAACACAGAGTGGGTTATTTTCGTTGGTCGCCAACACCCACCGGAAGTAACAGGCGCAGTAGCTATGTTCTCTTTTCTAAATCAATTCTTAACCACTACGTCTGAAACCAGTGCGTTTTTGTCACGATTTAATGTGTTGGTAGTGCCAAACATAAACCCTGATGGTGTAGCTAATGGACATTGGCGACATAGCCTTGGGCATAAAGATCTAAACCGCGATTGGAATGTATTCTCTCAACCAGAGACCAGAGCAGTGAAAACGTATTTAGATAAAATCACGGATGCCGGCGGGAAAATTGTAATGGGTATGGACTTTCACTCTACCCACAACAATGTTTTTTATACCATTCCGGTAGATGAAAGTATTGCCCCTAGCGACATGGTTGTAGACTGGTTAGCCGAGTTGCAAACGCAAACAAGAGGCGTGTTCAAAGTCGTAGATAAACCTGGCACATCGCCAGGGAAGGGCGTTTTTAAACAGTTTTTTGCTGATGTTTATCACGTGCATGGCGTTACTTATGAAGTCGGTGATAATGAACCCAATGAGAAAACACGTTACGTCGCTAAGCATGCTGCCAATACGCTTGTCGATACGTTAATTGCCACCCCTGCCGAGGCATTTTATATTAAAGCGTGTACTGCTGAAGCAACAAGTTGTGAGCAATGATGATGCATTTATGCACAACTAAACTCTTAGCATTTTGGCATAAACTCGCTTTCGCTATACTCATATCCTTCATTAGTGTTGTTGGCGCTGTGAAGGCTCAAAGTGTTGAGCAAACCGATGCTTCGGCTATAGACTCTAAAGCCGCGATTACGTTTGCTCATCAAAGCACGATGAAGCATATTGCAAAAACCATGTGGGAAAAGCCTGAACTAGGTTTTTTAGAACACAACAGCAGCGCATTAATGCAACAAACGCTGATTGGACGTGGCTTTGATGTTACTGCTGGCATTGCGGGCATGCCTACTGCATTTATTGCGCAATACAGCCCAGCAGACCAGACGGAAGATGGCGAGCATAAGCCTGTTATCGGCTTACTTGCCGAAATGGATGCTCTTCCCAGCATGGGAGTATTAAACACGTCTGACAAACAGCCGATTAGCACTAACGGACATGTTCACGCAGGTCATGCTTGTGGACACAACTTGTTTGCCGGCGGGGTAATAGGCGCTGCGCTTAGCTTAGCTGATTATCTCGATACTCACCCAAACCAAGGTTCACTAAAGGTTTTTGGCACACCCGCAGAGGAAGGGGGCTCAGGTAAAGTCTATATGGTAAAAGCAGGCGTTTTTGAAAATGTGGATGTTGCGCTTCACTGGCACCCATCAGATAGTACATCTTCTTCACCCTCATCTTCGCTGGCCAATAAGAGCGGTAAGTTTCGTTTTTACGGTGTAGCTGCGCATGCTGCCGCAGCGCCAGACAAAGGGCGCTCGGCATTAGATGGCGTAGAAGCCATGAACATGATGGTAAATTTAATGCGTGAGCATGTGCCGGATGGCACGCGAATTCATTATGTGATCACCGATGGCGGAACGGCGCCGAACGTGGTGCCGGATTTCGCCGAAGTGTATTATTACGTCCGCTCAGCACAGCCTGCTGTCGTGTTATCATTATGGGATAGATTGGAAAAAGCGGCGAAGGGTGCAGCACTTGGCACTGAAACCCGTGTTGATTGGGAAGTCACAGGTGGAGTGTGGAATGTATTACCTAATGTGACCTTATCAAAATTAATGCACAAGCATATTGACGCCGCACCGCCGATTATTTTGACCAAAAGTGAGCAGCAGTTTGCTAGCGAAATAAGTAGCACCCGCGAGCAGACCTTTAGTCACAATGCTCACAGCACACCAGAGCCCTTCGATGAAAAGATTACTGTTTGGTCGGCATCAACTGATGTAGGTGATGTGAGTTGGCAAGTACCTACCGTGGGGCTATCTAGTACCACCTGGGTAAAAGGTACTCCTCCTCACACTTGGCAGGCGTCAGCAATGAGTGGTACTGACATTGGTTACAAAGGTATGTACTTGGCCAGTGAGGTCATCACGCAAACCGCTATATCCCTTTTCTCTGAACCTGAAAATATTAGTAAAGCGAAGCAAGAGTTTCAGCTACGAAAAAGTACGCTGAACTATGAATCCATGCTAGGGCAGAGAGCACCAGCACTCGATTATCGTAAGTAGAATATCTTCGCACTACTGGGTCGAAGGTTTATAACAATGTTTTAATATAACAAAGGGATTTGACCGAATTTCGGTCAAATTCTTGATTTTATTCCAATCACTCACTAATTCTTAACAGTGGCCTCAGATTAATTTATTGCTTAAATACCAGTAAAACCTTGTGTTTATAAGGGCTTTTCTTTTATCATTTGCGGTCGAAATTTGACGAAACTTTAGTGAATTCTCGAATGAGCACATAAGTGCCTTTGAGTTAACTTCATGACAAGCCATATGATGGACGATCCTAACGTGATAAAACCAGTAAAAGTTAGGGTTATACATCATAATTATCCGAACCTGGAGAAATGTGGATGAGCAATGTATCTGTAGATGCAACAGAGTCTGCACACAATGATAACCAGCCAGAAAACAACACCCGTCGTCGGTTTTTGACCGTTGCCACGTCGGTAGTTGGTGGTGTAGGTGTTGTTGGAGCGGCAGTGCCTTTTATTGCGTCCTGGAATCCAAGTGCCAAAGCGAAAGCGGCCGGTGCTGACGTTGAAGTAGATATCAGCGGGATTGAACCTGGACAGCTAGTGCGTGTGATGTGGCGAAGCAAGCCTGTATGGATTGTTCGTCGTACTCCTGAAATTCTTGAAGAATTGAGCACTCACGAAGATAAACTGAAAGATCCTAACTCTGAAGCAGAGCAACAACCTACGTTTGCCCAGAACCGTTTCCGTTCTATGAAAGAAGAGTACCTTATCTTAGTCGGTATTTGTACGCATCTAGGTTGCTCACCGCAGCACCTTAAAGATGGCGCTTTCGAAGAAGTGGTTGAAGGGGTTCCAGACGGTTTCTTCTGCCCATGTCACGGTTCTAAGTTTGATATGGCTGGTCGTGTATTCCAAAATGTACCTGCGCCGTTGAACCTTGTTGTTCC
The DNA here is from genome assembly GCF_003989595.1 of Alteromonas sp. KS69. Lineage (NCBI taxonomy): Bacteria > Pseudomonadati > Pseudomonadota > Gammaproteobacteria > Alteromonadales > Alteromonadaceae > Alteromonas > Alteromonas sp. KS69. Next base: position 157,410 of record NZ_PYHU01000010.1, read on the forward strand.
GCCTTACCAGTTCGTAGATGACACAAACATCATCCTCGGCTCAGAAGCGGAGGCTGTGTAATATGAATGCTTTTTTAGAGTGGATTGAAGCGCGTATTCCAATTATGCGTGTGGCGAATATGCACGCCATCCAATACCCAGCGCCTAAGAACATGAACTTTTGGTACGTGTTTGGATTCTTGGCTACCATCGTTTTAGTTAACCAAATTATTACTGGAATCTGGTTAACAATGAACTTCGTACCGACTTCTGAAGGTGCGTTCGCGTCTGTTGAATACATCATGCGTGAAATTGATTACGGATGGATTATCCGCTATATGCACAGTACAGGCGCTTCAGCGTTCTTCATTGTGGTATATCTGCATATGTTCCGTGGCATGATTTACGGTTCTTACCAAAAGCCTCGTGAATTGCTTTGGGTGTTTGGTATGTTCATCTACCTTGCACTAATGGCTGAAGCCTTCATGGGTTATGTATTGCCTTGGGGACAAATGTCTTACTGGGGTGCACAGGTAATCGTATCGCTATTTGGTGCAATTCCTGTTGTAGGTCCAGACTTAGTTATCTGGTTACAAGGTGACTATGTAATCTCGGGTGCTACCCTAAACCGATTCTTCGCATTGCACGTTATTGCATTGCCGTTGGTTATTGTTATTTTAGTGTTCTTACACATTATTGCGCTACACGAAGTGGGTTCAAACAACCCAGACGGTATTGCGATTAAGCATAAGAAAGGCTCGTTACCTGAGTCAGAAAAGACTAAATTCCAAATCCATGAGTACTACACAAGCAAGTATGATATCGCTGATGACATCTTGCCATTCTTCCCGCACATGGTGCTGAAAGACTTAGTAGCGTTCTGTATTTTCTTAGCCTTGTTCACTTATATCTTGTTCTTCGCACCTGAAATGGGCGGTAAGTTCCTTGAGCATCCTAACTTCGAAATTGCGAACCCGTTGAAAACACCTGCACATATCTTCCCTGTTTGGTACTTCACGCCGTTCTACGCCATCCTTAAGGCAGTACCTGATAAGCTAATTGGTGTACTTGCTATGTTTGGTGCTATTGCAGCCTTGTTTGCTTTACCATGGATAGATCGCGGTCGTGTTAAATCGTGGCGCTATCGTTGTGGTTTACACACAGTAAACCTTATTGTGTTCGCAATTGTATTCGTTTTCTTAGGTTACTTAGGTGCTACACCTCAAGAAAACTGGAAGATTGTTGCGTCGCAAATCGCGACCGTTATGTACTTTGGTTTCTTCGTGTTGTTGTTCCTATACAGCCGTAACGAGAAAACTAAGCCTGTGCCAGAGAGGATTGCCTAATGAAAAAATTGATGTGCTTTTTAGCATTTTTTCTACCGGGTGTAGCGTTAGCCGCTGGTGGTAGTGTGCATCTAGATAAGGCACCTATCGACCTAACCGATAAGGCCTCGTTGCAACGTGGTGCGCAGTTGTTCATGAACTACTGCTTAGGTTGTCACTCAATGAAGTATCAGCGTTATCAGCGTACGTTTGCCGATTTAGGTATTCCTGACGAGTTAGGTCAAGAAAACCTTCAGTTTACCGGCGAAAAGGTTGCTGACTACATTACTCGTGCAATGCCTGAAGACGCAGCGGCTGGTTGGTTTGGTGCTGCGCCACCAGACTTGACTCTTGTAGCTCGTGTTCGTGGTGAAGATTGGATTTACACTTATCTACGTTCTTTCTACGTAGATGAGAGTCGTCCATTTGGTGTGAACAATAAAGTATTCCCAGAAGTGGGTATGCCGCATGTGCTTCAACCTTTGCAAGGTACACCAACTGAAATGCACGAAGAAGTTATGGTCGACGGTGAAATGGTTGAACAATATGTAGGTATTAAATCTGATGGTACAGGTTCAATGTCTCCAGATGAGTACGACCAAGCTGTTGCCGATATTGTTAACTTCTTAGAGTATACCGGTGAGCCAGCTAAGCTAGATTCACACCGTATCGGTAAATGGGTTCTTATCTTCATTGCCGTACTGTTTGTATTTGTTTACTTGCTGAAGAAAGAATACTGGCGAGAAGTGCACTAATCGCACAGAATTATGTATAATAGCAAAGGGGGCTTCTCGCCCCCTTTTTTAGTATTTGAATTTCGCCCGATTTAGTGGGCATAACTAGTTTCTCGACGGAGGAAATTGAATGGCCGTAGCCGCGAATAAACGTTCTATTATGACGTTGTTCTCTGACACAATTGATATTTACAGCCATCAGGTGCGTATTGTGTTGGCAGAAAAAGGTGTGGGTGTTGAAATAAGCTACACAGATCCTAGCAATCTGTCAGAGGATCTGTTGGAGTTAAACCCTTACGGAACCGTTCCAACTCTTGTTGATCGTGAACTGGTGCTTTATAAATCGCATATCATCATGGAATACCTTGATGAGCGTTTCCCGCATCCACCACTTATGCCAGTTTATCCGGTATCTCGTGGCCAAAGTCGTCTTATGATGCATCGCATCGAACAAGACTGGTATTCGTTAGCAGCTCGTATCTTCCGTGGCGAAGGTAATGTTGAAGCTGCGCGTAACGACTTACGTGAAGCGCTACTTGCATTAGCACCTGTGTTTGGTGAATTGCCTTACTTCATGAGCGAAGAATTCAGCTTAGTTGATTGTTATCTTGCTCCGTTATTATGGCGCTTACCTGCTTTAGGTATTGAGCTTAATGGCGCAGGTAGTAAAGAAATTAATGCCTACATGAACCGTATCTTCTCTCGCAGTTCATTTAAAGCATCGCTAACCGATCAAGAGCGCGAGATCCATAACCCACTATGACATCTATGACGTCTAATCAGCCCTACCTTTTGAGGGCCTTTTACGAATGGATAGTGGACAACGATCTCACCCCATACATTGTTGTTGATGCAACGAATGAAATGGTGGAAGTGCCTTTAGAGTTTGTTAAGGACGGGCAAATCGTTTTAAACGTGTCGCCTAGTGCGTGTGTTAACTTTTCGTTGGACTTAACCGGGCTTTCTTTTCAAGCTCGTTTTGGTGGCCAACCAAGAAGATTAAGCATGCCTAGCGAAGCTATTATGGCGATTTATGCGCGTGAAAATGGCGCCGGTACTGTATTTGCAACCGAAGAGGAGATGGCCAAAACAAGTAAGCCATCTGAACCTCAAGCCACTGGGCCAGCATCTATTGAAGACGTAGACGCGTCGGATAATACAGATGCACCCGTTCCCCCTAAAAAGGGAAAACCCACCTTAAAAGTGATTAAATAAGCATTCTGACTTCCTGCTGCCTTAGCAGGAAGTCAGCTTATTTCCCCCCCGTTGTTCTAGTGTTTCCCTTGCACTTCCCTTTAGCTTTGCGTTCTAATAGATATTGTTTAATAAACTAATAAAAGAATAATAACTACTATGAAAATTTTAAAGGTTCTATTGGGTTTAATTATTGTCTTCGTCCTATGTGCAACGGCTTTCGCGTGGTATCAATCTAGCATCGCCGAAAAAGAGCGCCAGGCCGAATTAGCGCTGGAAAACAAAATACTTAATCGCGAGTTTAGGCCAATAATCGAAAATTATATTGGTGCATATAATCGATGTGATATCGACGAAGCGTCAACGTACATTAGTCAAGAGCAATTATCTTTTGATGCCGATGTAACGCGGCTTTTCGAAATGCGGCTAGGTGCGCTAGAGAGGTTCTGTAAAAAGCTTAGTGTTACTATTAAAACGATAAGAACGCTGAGAATGCACAATGACGACGCTGCTTCAATAAGAATAGCACTTAATCTTACTGTCAATGAGTCAGGTGAAATGGTAGATCCAGGAACGGATTACAATAAATGGAGTTTTAAAAAGGAAGAGGGTACTTGGAAAATTAGGAGTGACTCTTTCGAAAAACTCTTGACTAAATATCACTCTGTTTTGGAACAACCAAGTCACAATAATTAAACGGGTATTTTGATATATAGGGCGGGATAATAGGCGTTTTTTCGCCCCCTAATATCGGTGAAGTAGCTTGGGCGGTACTATGTTTAAGCAAAAATTAAAGCAACTAATTGAAAGTAAGCTTACGGAAGATGGCCTGTTTGAGACCGGCGTTAAAGGGGTACGACTGTTTCGAGTTACAGAAGGGGTAAGGTGTTCACCAGCCATCTATGAGCCTGCTGTTATTGCTATAGTCAGTGGCACAAAAGAAGCCATTGTTGATGGAAAGTCTTATGTTTATGACGCCGAACAGTATATGTGCTGTTGTATGTCTATGCCTGTAGAAGCAGGAACCCCTAACGCATCTAAAGAGAACCCCTTGCTAGGGGTGTCTATTGCGCTAGAGCCCCCGATGATGACGGAGGTTACAATGGAATATGAGCGCGCGACGGGGGTAACACGTCAGCCTCGCAGTAGTGCCCTTCCTCCAAGTATCGTACTTTCTTCGTGGGATGAGTGTTTTTCCGAGGCGCTATATAGAATATTACAGTTAACCCAGAGTGCTGCGGATACCGCGATCCTAGGTGAAAGTCGTTTACGGGAAGTGTACTACGCTATTTTAAAGGGCAATGCTGGAGCGTCGGCAAGTAGAGCGTTTGGTGTAGATAATGAGATTGCCCGCGCCATTCACTATTTATCAAGCCGTTTAGACAAGCCAATCACAATAGATGAAGTGGCGTCTCATGTGAACATGAGCCGTGCGGTATTCCATCGAAAGTTCAAGCAAGCCACAAGTTTGTCGCCCATTCAGTTCGTAAAGTCTATGCGCCTGAACACGGCTGCAATGAAAATTGTAGGTGGGATGACCGTAAATGAAGCTGCAATGGATGTAGGATATGTAAGTACATCGCAATTTAGCCGCGAGTTTAAACGGTTGTATGGACAGTCACCTAAGCAATGGAGCCACGATAGGCAGGTACCTGCAGGATTGCTGTAATATTAAACTAAAGGTGTAAGCCGATTGTATTGCATTGTCGCAAATATACTGGGAAGGTAAAAAAGTGCATTACACCTTGTAAAGTCAAACGCAAAATATACGACTAACCACAACCTTGTAAGAGAAAATTCGTTCTTCAAGCACAAAAACTATTTGTCATAAAATAAAAATAATAGGCAGTGCAGTATTGGAACAGTTACTTTCAAATAACCGACAAAAATTACAAGCGGCAATTCCACTTATCAATAATTACAACGATAGGTTTGATGATTTGAACCATTGGTGGGGGAAAATATCGCTGATAGGTAAAATCAACAGCCATAATGTATCTGATAGCATTTTGGAAGAAATGCTTAGCACCAAAGAGAAATTTTCTGAGTTACAAGGTCGGCTCATTCAAAACCTGATGAAAGAGCATTTATTGAAGCGTTTGGCTGACGATCATAATAAATCTCAAGTCGCTATCGATATTCTGATTAGAAATTTGTTTGAGCGTACTGCCGATGTAGGCTTTTTGGCTACTGATGATGATATCCGAGCTTTCTTGCTTCACACCGATAGGCAAGTCGAAGACATTGAAAATATTCGCCACCGTTTAGCGGAATACGTAAAAAAATATAGCGTATATGATGAGATTGTTCTTCTCGATACCCAGGGGCGGGTTAAGGCTAATTTGGATATTGATAGCTCAATTGAATTTAGCGAAGATCCGCTAATTTCAAAAACCTTGGCGTCTACAGATGACTATACAGAAACTTTTCGTTATTCAGATCTTCAGCCTCACAAGCGCAATTCATTAATTTATTCGTGTGTCATTAAGGAAAGTAACGAAAAAGATGCCAAAGCACTAGGTGTTCTTTGTCTATGCTTCAAATTTGACGATGAAATGCAGTCAATTTTTAGCAACTTACAATCTGAACGTGCCGCCAGTAGTATTATGATTTTGTCTGAAAGCAGAGAAGTCATGGCAACTAGCCATTCACAAAAGTTTAAAGTGGGTGAAAAAATACCTAACAGTGGGTCTCCTGATTTAATCACCATAAAAAATAAAAGCTATATATCTACAACGTCGGAAACTAAGGGATACCAAGGTTTTAAAGGTTTATCTTGGCAGGGTGTAGCTATGACGCCACTCAACGATGCTTTTAAGCATTCAAAAGAAACTGGAAAACCTCAAACAGACTCTTGTCAGTTACTCAATTCTCAACTCTTTTCTGATGATTTAAAGCAAATATTCAAAACGTCGATGTTAATCAATGACGATCTGAGTTTAGTGGTATTGAATGGCATTATTGCAGCAGCGCGTAATAATGCTGTTGAATTCATGCCTGTACTTTCTGAGATCAAATCGACCGGTGAGAGTATCGCGTTAATCTTTTCTGACTCTATCGATAACCTACAATCTACAGTGATAAGCGCACGGCTTGGTGACGTAAGGTTTTGCGCAAGCTTAGCAGTAGATATTATGGACAGAAATCTGTACGAGAGAGCGAACGATTGTCGCTGGTGGGCGCTTACCACTGTGTTTCGACAGTACTTGCAACTTCCCACCGTAGGGCCTGATGCTCAGCAAGAAATTTCAAATATTCTTGGTTACATTAATGACCTATACACGGTTTACACCAATTTATACGTTTATGACAAAAATGGCATTATTGTCGCGGTATCTAACAAAGACCATGCGTCAGTCATTGGAGACAAAGTCGATACACAGAGCGGCGCTATAGATGCGTTGAGTTGTACAGATTCACAAAAATATTCCGTGTCGAAATTTGTTCCTAGCGCGCAGTACGATAATAAGCACACCTACATCTACAACGCATCAATCACCAGTTTAGAACAAAACAACGTAGTTGGCGGTATAGGAATTGTGTTTGACAGTGGGCCACAATTCACTGAAATGTTAAACGACTCGCTACCTAAAGATGAAAGTGGGCATACTGTAACCGGGTGTTTTGGCATGTTTTGCCAGCGTGATGGGATGATTATTTCTGCTACCGAAGGTAGCCCTCAGCAGGTGGGGGACGTTATCGAGATAGACGACACACTTTTAGGTTTAAAAAGCGGCGAGAAAGACTCTCGAATTACAAATTATCAAGGTAAGAAATACGCAATTGGTATTGCCGCGTCTAAAGGGTATAGAGAGTACAAAACAACCGGTGATTATCAAAACGATGTGGTGGCGTTCATCATGATGCCAAGCTAAATAGCATTAGAACAACGCCTACACGATTGTCGCGGCATTACATTAAAAACAGGGTCGCAGTGCCTAAGAACGCAAATATACCCACCACATCAGTGATGGTGGTCAGAATTACGCTTCCTGCTAGTGCAGGGTCTATTTTCAAACGCTTCATGATGAGCGGCAAAGTAGCGCCTGCCATTGCTGCGGCTATCATGTTAACCAGCATGGCAAAGGCAATAATAATCCCTAACATGTAGTCTTGTTTCCAAAGCGCTATTACCGAAGCAATTAAGATTGCCCAAATAGCACCGTTTAAGAAGCCAATAGATATCTCTTTGCTTATTAACCAGCGGGAGTTGTTGGCATTAACGTGCCCAAGCGCCATACCGCGAATAACAAGGGTAAGGGTTTGGTTTCCGGCAACACCGCCCATGCTTGGTACTATGGTGTTCAATATGGCAAGTACGGCCAATTGGCTTAGCGTTGCTTCAAACAAGTCGCTTACCATGGCTGCCATTAGCGCGGTAACCAGGTTTACAGCCAACCAAACGGAGCGTCGTTTGGTACTTTGAAGCACAGGGGCGAAAGTATCTTCGTCATCATCTAAACCCGCCATACTCATCATGGAGTGCTCAGCGTCCTCACGAATAATATCTACCACGTCATCAATGGTAATTCGGCCGACTAAGCGGTGTTTCTCATCAACCACGGGGGCCGATAGCCAGTTATAGCGCTCGAATAAGCTCGCCACTTCATCATCTGGCATATGCACAGGAATCGCTTCAGACTCTTCATCCATCACATCAGACACTTTGGCTTCAGTCTCAGCGGTGAGTAATCGCGTTACCGGTACAATACCCACCAAATTATCGGTGCGGTTAACCACATAAAAGGTATCGGTATTTTCAGGTAATTCACCTTTGAGGCGAATATAACGAAGGACCACATCAATGGTGACATCAGGGCGAAGTGTAATGGTGTCGGTATTCATAATGAAACCGGCAGTTTCTTCGCCGTAAGACAATGCCTGTTCAGCACGTACCCTGTCTTGTGCATCCATAGAGTCTAGAATGTCCTGTAATACAGGCTCAGGCAGACTACTAAGGGTAACCGCTAAGTCATCGGTATCCATCTCTTCTAACGCGTCTACCACGTTAGCAGGCAGCATTTTGGTGATGATACCGTTACGTACGTCGTCAGAGAGTTCTTCTAAAATATCACCATGGAAATCACCATCGATAAGCTCCCACAACTCGTCACGAGTACGACTGGGGCTAGATTCTAGAATGTGTGCAACATCAGATGGGGGTAATTCAAGCAGAAGCTTACGTACAGAAACAAATTGGCCATTATTCAACGCGCCATTTAGTGCCCTTAGTTGGCTTTGTACGTATTTTGAGACCAGCGCTTCTGCCACTGCTTTCGCCTAAAAAATGGAATTTCAATAATGGTAGGATATCGCACTTGCCATGACGCTGTCATGACAAAAGCGCAGTAGGTACAGACAATTACGAGCCGTATGGTGAAATTATAGACGGCTTTTAGCAGAATTTCTCAGTCGTATTGGAAGCTGCATTATTCGTCTTCGTTGAAACGGCCTTCAATTAACGTTTCAATGGCGTTTAATGCCGCTTCGGCATCATTACCTTCAACCACAACGTTTACCTGTTCACCTTGGTGGCTTTCCAGCATCATTAAGCCCAGCACACTGTTAGCATCGGCTTTCTTATCGCCTTTCACCAACACGATTTTTGCGTCAAATTGATTGGCTAATTGAACCAACTGTGTGGCAGCGCGGGCGTGTAAGCCCAATTTATTGACTATGGTAAGTGTTTTTTCGATTGTCATTACTGATTTAACTCGCGGTGGCGAATTTGTACATCGGGATGCATTTCGCCAAAGGTTTTCGCTAACGATTGAGCAATAAATACTGAGCGGTGCTGACCGCCGGTACAACCAATCGCAATGGTGACATAACTACGGTTATTGCGTTCTAAGTGTGGCAGCCATGTAGTGATTAGGTTCTGAATTTGCCAAATAAATTTGGTTACAACAGGCTGGGAACCTAAAAATACTTCTACGGGGGCATCTAAGCCAGTTAAGTGTTTTAAATCGGGTTCCCAATGCGGGTTGGGGAGAAAGCGGGCGTCAAATACATAGTCGGCGTCTTTGGGGATACCGTGCTTAAAGCCAAACGATTCAAACACCAATACTAGGCGAGAGCTTTTCTTGCCTAGAATTCGCTCGCGAATAAGCTCTGCGAGTTGATGAATAGTGAGTTTATCCGTATCAATATACAAATCGGCGCGCTCAACAATAGGCGCAAGTAAGTCTGATTCGGCTTTTATCGATTCAGATAAAGATTTGTTGAGCTTAGCTAGCGGATGTAATCGGCGGGTTTCGCTGAAACGCTTCACCAGTACATCGTCACTCGCGTCGATGTACACAATGGTCATAGACCACGATGAGGGTAGGTAATCTAAGATCTCTACCAAGTCCGCTGGATTTTTGGGTAGGTTTCTTACATCGATACTTACCGCAACTTGGTCATATTCATCAACCACGGTATGGGTCAGAGTAGGGAGAAGGTTAACCGGAATATTATCTACGCAATAGTAACCTAAATCTTCAAGGGCACGTAGCGCAACTGATTTTCCTGAACCGGATCGACCACTGATAATAATCAGTTTCACCTGCATTTCTCCCTTTTAAAATATGGTGCAGTGCTTTTTTAGCTTAAAGCCGTAATGATGTCATCACTGGTGGAGGCCCGCCTAATGGCTTTCACCGTTTCTTTATCACTTAGCTTACCCGCCACGGTAGCGAGTGTTTGTAAGTGACCTTCTGTTTTCTCTTCTGGCACTAATAGGGCAAAGAATATATCTACGGGCTGATCGTCAAGCGCATCAAAATCGATGGCAGGGTTGCTGGTTACAATAATGGCGATAACGTGTTCTAAGCCCGGTAATCGACCGTGGGGCAGAGCAATACCATTGCCAATACCCGTACTCCCCATTCGTTCACGGGTTAGTAGACTATTTAATACACTAGCCTGATCGATGTCGGGATTATTTTTAGCAGCAATGTCGCTAATAATCTCTAGAATACGTTTTTTACTGTTACATTGAACCGCACACTCGGTGCGGTCCAAACTTACTATGGCTTGAATTTCCATACTAATATTTAGTGCTTTTTCAGCTTTTCCTTATGCTTGATAACTTGCCTGTCGAGTTTGTCGATCATGCTGTCTATCGCCGCATACATGTCTGTATTATGAGATGAAGCAAACACTTCTGCGCCGCTAAGGTGCATGGTGGCTTCGGCTTTTTGATTGAGTTTTTCGACGTTCAGGATGACATGCACATTAGATATGTGATCAAAGTGACGCTCTAGTTTGCTGAACTTAGTATCGACATAGCTACGCAAAGAATCAGTAATTTCGACATGATGACCGGTAAGGTTGATTTGCATATTTCGTCTTCCTTAAATTATCAAGGCCTTTAAATAAGGCTTTTGCGTTGGTTTGACGGCGGAATCGATAACGATTCCCGGTATTTTGCTATTGTTCGCCGGGCTACTTTAATGCCTTGTTCGGCCAACAATTGAGCAATCTTGCTATCGCTTAATGGCTTGCTGGGCGTTTCCGCTGCCACAAGCTTTTTAATTAGTGCGCGAATAGCGGTAGATGAACACTCACCACCAGATTCCGTTGCTACATGGCTAGAGAAGAAATATTTCAACTCGAAAATGCCACGAGGGGTATGCATATACTTTTGCGTGGTGACTCGTGAAATGGTGGATTCATGCATATCTACCATTTCTGCGACATCATTTAGCACCATTGGTTTCATCATTTCTGGGCCGTGCTCGAAAAAGCCCATTTGTTGCTGCACAATACAGTTTGCTACTTTCATCAAGGTGTCGTTTCTTGACTCAAGGCTTTTTATAAACCACTTGGCTTCTTGCATATGCGAGCGAATAAATTGCGAATCGCTGCTGTTTTTAGAGCGTCGGCTCATGGCAGCGTATTGTTGATTTACGCTTAATTTTGGCAAGCTGTCGGGATTAAGTTCTACTACCCAACGGCCATTCTTTTTGTTTACCGAAACATCAGGAATAACGTATTCGGGTTCTTTAGTAATTAATGCACTGCCAGGACGAGGATTCAACGTTTGCAATAAGCGCATGGCTTCACGAAGTTGATCTTCTTTCAAACGACTCTTGCGCATTAACGTACGGTAATCTTTGCTGCTCAGCAGGTCTGAGTACTCATTAATAAGCTGTCTGGCTTCGGTAAGCCATGGCGTATCGTCTGAGAACTGGCGAAGCTGCACGAGCAAACATTCTTGCGGTGTACGTGAACCTGAACCAATAGGGTCGAACATTTGAATACGTTTTAGTACACATTCAACTTCGTCCATTTCTACCAACTCTTCAACATCGTCAGAGTTTACCGATTCTAAAATCTGTTCAATGGGTACGTTAAGGTAACCAGATTCATCAATTGAGTCGATAATGGCGGTAGCAATGGCGCGGTCTGTATCTGAAAACGGGGTTAAGCGCATCTGCCAAAGCAAATGGTCTTGAATATTGTCGGTGGTTTCACCCTGAAACAATTGGTCGTCATCATTATTCGATGGGCCAGGAGCGGGGGCAGAAGAGGCCGAGTAATACTCATCCCATGTGCTGTCGATTGGCAACTCGTCGGGAAGATCGTTCTTTTCAAGCGCGTCACCAGCTTCTAATGAATCGCTAGAAGCAGTAGGAGCAGCTTCTACAGAAGGGTCGTCGCCGTCCATGTTGTTTTTCTCAACAGGGTGGTCATCACCGCCTTCTTCAACTTCTAAAAGAGGGTTTGAGTCAAGTGCTTCCTGAATCTCTTGTTGCAGGTCGAGCGTAGACAACTGCAGCAGCTTGATTGCCTGCTGCAACTGCGGTGTCATGGTAAGTTGTTGACTGAACTTTAGCTGTAAAGATGGTTTCATCTACGTCTTATTTTTAAACTCTTGTTGTGAATATACCCGTGCTTAAAACTGAAAATGACAATTCGGTTACAGTAACTATAGCCTGAATTGTTCTCCTAGGTATACATCCCTTACTTTCTGATTACTTAAAACTTGTTCTGCCGTCCCTTGCGCGATGAGTTCGCCTTGGCTCACAATATACGCTTTCTCACACACATCCAGTGTTTCTCTTACGTTGTGATCGGTGATGAGGATTCCAATTCCTCTGTCACGAAGATGTTGAATGATCTTCTTTATATCATTAACCGATATAGGATCAACACCAGCAAATGGCTCATCAAGCAAAATAAATTGCGGATCGGCTGCTAATGCTCGTGCGATTTCTACTCGGCGGCGTTCACCACCGGATAAACTCATACCCGTACTATTACGTATATGGTTGATATTAAATTCATCAAGTAGCGCATCGGCTTCTTGTTCTTGTTCTGATGAACTTAACCCTTTACGGGTTTGCAAGATAGCCATGATGTTCTCAAACACCGTCAATTTTCTAAAAATAGAGGCTTCTTGCGGCAAATACCCAATACCGCGGCGAGCACGTTCGTGCATGGGCTCGTGGGTTAATTCGCTGTCATCAATACTGATTTTGCCCTTATCTAGAGGAACTAAGCCAACAATCATGTAGAAGGTAGTCGTTTTACCGGCACCATTCGGGCCGAGTAATCCAACGATTTGCCCCGTCGATACTGATAAGCTTACATCGCGAACCACTTGACGTGCTTTATACGCCTTTGCAAGGCTCTGTGCGCTCAACGTTGCCATGATTAATTGTCGTCCGCCTTATCGTCTTCGTTATTCGATGACGCTTTACGTATTGCCTCAGGGGTAAATACGGTAGTGACTCTGCCACCTTCGCCGTCTTCGCCGCCTGTTGCAAGTAATTGTTCAGTGACCATGTCGAAGGTAATCTTGTCGCCTTGTACTTTACTGGTGTCTTGCTGTAGCTCAGCATTTCCTTGTAAAGAAATAGTTCGATTTACTACTTCATAGCGAATTTCATTGGCCTTCGCTGTGACAGGAGCACCGTCTTCAAGTTTTTGCGAATAGCTGGCTGGTTTGCCGCGAGCCACGAATATCTCTCGTCCATCACCTTCGCTGGCAATCACTTCAACTTCATCGGCATTTATCACCAAAGAACCTTGAGTAATCCGCACATCATCTTTAAACAATGAGGTTTTGTTTTTACCGTCAACGAATTGCGATTTCGAGTCAACTTTAATCGGTTTGTTAAAGTCGCTTTCAGCCGCTATAGCCACAGTAGCGAATAGGCTAACAGCGAGGCTGGTCGCTAATGCTTTAGTGGCTAGGCGAATAAATGGTTTGTACATGGTCTATTAACTCGTATTCCTGGGTACGCAAATTAGCGTTAAACCCATTGCTGTTAATCACATATTGTAAGCCACGTATTTCCACGGGCTGATCAGATGTCATTTGCTTAGTGTACAGGTTTATCTCTATAAACGCTGTGCGTATTGTTCTTACAAAGTCATCGACACTTTGGTTTTCAATAACGACATTATTTTCTAGCTGTATCAATTCGTTATTATACAAAGTGCCTTCTGTCGCGGTAACTTCCCACGGTGACTGTGCATCGTCGGTATACAATGTATATCTGGGCTTTTGGAATAAAACAAAGCCCAATTGGTCGTAATGTTCCATCGACGCTGCAAATACTTTGTGATTTAGCTGTCCTTCTTGATTATATAAGGTGGTCGTTAGGTTTTTGGCTTTATATGCAGGCTTTAATGCGTCCGGCCCTTGATCAGATTGCTGAGCAGGATCTTCGTCCATCCAAATAGGAATATACAGGGCGGATGCCAATATAAATAACACCGAAATACTTAAGCCTAATCGGTCAAAACCTAATACCTTCATACGCTAGCACCTTGAATTCCGTGTAGCTTGTCGTTTGCTTGAAGCAAGGTGTCACATATTTCGCGAACGGCCCCGAAGCCGCTGGGCAACGTGGTGATCCAATTCGCTTGCTGTGCAACCACAGGGTGGGCGTCTTTTACCGCAATTCTTACATTAGCGTGAGGATACATGCCCGTATCAGGCATATCGTCACCAACTACCGCCACATGTTCGGGCTTAAGTGATAAGCGAGCCATCAGTTCAGCAAGGGCGTCAGATTTATTTTCTTCACCCTGCACAATGTGTGCGACATTCAGCGCTTTCATTCTATTTTCCACAATGGCAGAGCGCCTGCCCGTAATGACCGCCACTGCCACACCTGAATTCACAAGCGCTTTAACACCATAGCCATCGCGGGTATGAAATGCTTTTAACTCTTCGCCAGCATTACCAAGGTAAATACGGCCATCTGAAAACACACCGTCCACATCACAGACTAATAATCGAACTTGTGTTAACGAGGAATACAACGCCGTTGGCATAGCGGTATAAAGTGTATTTACGGTTGTTTGGGTGTCGCGCATTATAAAACTCCCGCTTTAAGTAGCATGTGCATATTGAATGCGCCTACAGGCTTGCGGGCTTCATCCGTTACCATAAGCGCACTTATCTTATGAGTTTCCATTACATTTAGCGCTTCTACGGCGAGTTGTTCAGGCGTTGTTGTTTTACCGCCTTTAGTCATCACCTGCGTAACCGTGGCAGTATGCAAGTCTATGCGGGCATCTAAAATACGACGTAAATCACCATCGGTGAAAATTCCAATTAAAACGCCATCGCTATCGATAACACCGGTCATACCCAGCCCCTTTTTGGATATCTCCAATAGTGCTTCGGCAACCAAGGCGTTTTCGTCTACCAAGGGTAATTCGCTACCAGTTAGCATGATGTCACTCACTTTCAGCAGTAATTTTCTGCCTAAGCTGCCACCCGGGTGAGAAAGCGCAAAGTCGTCAGAGGTAAAACCTTTACGATCAAGTAGGGCCACGGCAAGGGCGTCACCCATTACCAAGGTAGCGGTGGTACTAGAGGTAGGTGCTAAGCCTAAAGAACACGCTTCTTTTTCTACACTGATATTCAACACCACGTCTGCGTGCTGTCCTAATGAACTGGTTACGCTGTTGGTCATTGCTATAACAGGCACATTTAACCGCTTCACAATGGGCAGTAAATTGACTAGCTCTGCGGTTTCACCAGAATTAGAAATAGCGAGTAGCACATCACCTTTACTCAGCATGCCTAAGTCGCCATGGTTGGCTTCACCTGGGTGCATGAAAAACGAAGGTGTTCCGGTACTGGCAAGCGTTGCTGCTATCTTATGCCCGATATGCCCAGATTTACCCATTCCACACACGACAACTTTGCCCACACAGTTTTGTAATAAATTACATGCGGTAACAAAATCATCGTTCATACGCGATGAAAGCGCTGAAATTGCCTGCGCTTCAATCTCTATAACGCGCTTGGCTGAAGTGATGAAGCTATTTTCTTGTGACATTACGCAAAAAGCCAAAATTGATAACCAATAAAGCAAGCAATCAATAAGCCGCCATTTCTTCGGCTTATTCGTCGATTACCCATTAAGGTGAAACTAAACAAAAATAGCAATAGGGTTAACCCGAGTACAACGAACATATCGCGGTTATACACATCGGGGTCTAATGTGCCAGGCGCTATTAGGCCAGGCATGCCTAATACAGCAAGCAAGTTAAAAATATTAGAACCAATAATATTGCCTAACGCTAAATCATCTTCCCCTTTAAGCACGCCAGCAATGCTGGCAGCCAGTTCGGGTAAACTTGTGCCCAACGCAATAATGGTCAGGCCGATAACTAAATCTGACATGCCTAGGTATTGGGCTATTTCTACTGCTGAACCCACTAAGAAGTGTGCACTTAACGGTAACAGTATTAGACCAACGACAATCCAGAAAACAGCGGAAGAGGTGGGCACATCGTTAGGGATTTCATCTGTTGTCTCACTTACTAACGGGTCTTCTTTATCTACTTTCATAGATAGCCAGCCCATTAGGCCTAAAACAATCACGAAGAGGCTAATAAGGATAATACCTTCCAGATGAGTAAGCTCGCCATCGAAAAGAAAAACCACGGCAATGATGGTAATTACAAGCAGGGCGGGGAGTTCACGCTTTAACGTAGAGGACGCAACAAGAAGCGGTTTGACTAGTGCAGTAATACCAAGCACAAGGGCAATATTGGTAATATTTGAGCCTAATGCATTCCCTACGGCGGTATTCATATTACCGTTAATAGATGCCGCAGCTGACACCACAATTTCAGGTGCAGACGACCCCATTGCGACAATGGTTAAGCCTATCATCATGGGCGCCATACCAATATTCTTGGCGAACGCTGATGCACCGTAAACAAAACGGTCTGCACTCCAGCTAAGTACAATCAGTCCAACTAAAAAAATGACTACGTTTAAAAGCACAACAACCAGCATAGTTAGGAATTTCACAAGATTGTCGCAAAAACAATGCCATTTGCCTATGGGAACTATCGCTTATTTTAGGAAAGGTGGTATTAAGTGCCCCTTTGATCGTGCTTACTGATTGAAAATTATTCGAATTTTGTAAATTCGAATAAATCGAACATAACTTGTAACGTTTTGCTTTTGTGCCGCGCTTGAAAAAGCGTACAATGTCACTAAATTACACTGCTCAGTAAACTTTATCGATTTAACGTACTCAAAGGCATAGAACTTGCCTTGGCTTTAGCTGTTATGTAAAGCCGTTATGGAAAACAGTATAGCGTTAAAGGCGACTTAAGTAGCTTAAACCTTACATCTATAGGAAGTGAGTGATGTGCATCATTACTTGCTTTGCTGGTATCACTTATTATTCAAGGGTCGATAAATAAAATCGCTATGGACCATTTAGTCGAGATAGACAACCTAACCTTTCGACGCGCAGACCGTGTTATTTATGACGGTATTACGCTGAGCATTCCGAAAGGAAAAATTACGGCCGTTATGGGCCCCAGCGGTATAGGGAAGACCACCTTACTGCGCCTTATTGGCGGGCAATTAACACCAGATGAAGGTGATATACAGTTTGATGGCGACTCTGTTGTCGCTATGAGCCGTAAAGAGCTTTATCAAGCACGTCGTCGAATGAGCATGCTTTTTCAAAGCGGTGCTTTGTTCACAGACATGACCGTTTTTGACAATGTGGCGTTTCCGCTGCGTGAACACACCAAGTTATCGGAAGATCTTATCGCCACAACTGTCGCATTAAAGCTACAGGCTGTAGGCCTAAGAGGCGCAGCGCAACTCATGCCAAGCGAACTTTCTGGCGGTATGGCACGTCGTGCAGCATTAGCCAGAGCTATTGCGTTAGACCCAGACCTTATTATGTACGATGAACCTTTTGCCGGCCAAGATCCGATTTCAATGGGTGTACTGGTTAAATTAATCAGAGGGCTTAATGACGCACTAAACTTAACCAGCGTAGTGGTAACCCACGACGTGACTGAAGTGCTCACTATTGCCGATTATATTTATATTTTGGCAGACAAACGGGTAATTGGTGAAGGAACCGCGCAGCAAATTAGAGAAAGCGACTCAGAGCTGGTTCAGCAGTTCCTAAAAGGTAAAGCCGATGGCCCTGTGCCGTTTCATTACCCTGCTCCGGATATAGAAAATACCTTTTTCGGAGGGGATAAATGAAGTTCTTCCAATCGATAGGCGCTAAAACCATTGGCAAGTTAACTGCCATTGGCCGTGCTACCTACATGTTAATGGGAGCGCTACTTGCCCTTCCTAGATTAAAAAACATTCCGCTTACCATTAAACAGGTTCATGTGGTGGGCGTTCAGTCTTTGTTAATTATTATCGTGTCAGGATTGTTTATTGGCATGGTAATGGCGTTGCAGGGCTATACTATTTTAGTTGATTACGGCGCTGAAGGTAGCTTAGGCCCTATGGTGGCGTTATCGCTGCTTCGTGAGCTTGGTCCTGTAGTTACCGCATTATTGTTTGCTGGTAGAGCTGGTTCTGCACTAACTGCGGAAATTGGCTTAATGAAGGCAACTGAACAAATTAGCAGTTTAGAGATGATGGCGGTTGACCCGCTAAGACGTATTGTCGCGCCGCGCTTTTGGGCGGGCATCATTTCAATGCCAATGCTAGCGCTGATATTCAGTGCGGTCGGTATTTTAGGCGGTCACCTAGTGGGCGTTGATTGGTTGGGTGTAGATGTTGGCAGTTATTGGTCAATTATGCAGTCTACGGTGGAATGGGGCGAAGATGTGGTAAACGGCATCATTAAAAGCCTTGTTTTTGCCTTGGTTGTCACCTGGATAGCCATATTTAAAGGTTACGATTCTATTCCTACATCGGAAGGGATCAGCAAAGCTACTACAGAAACTGTAGTGTATTCTTCATTAGCAGTATTAGGGCTGGACTTCGTGCTTACCGCCCTTATGTTTGGCATTGAGTAGGGTTGAGTCATGAATAAATATAAATCTGAAGTATTGGTTGGCATGTTCGTTGTATTAACCATTGGTGCAGTTATGTTGCTGGCACTAAAAGTGGCTAATCAATCGGTAGGCGGCGATGGTGATACCTACACCCTATACGCTAAATTCGACAACATCGGTGGTTTGAAAGCACGGTCATCTGTAAAGGTCGGGGGTGTGAACGTTGGTCGAGTTTCTTCCATCACACTTGATCAAGAAGACTTCACGCCCGTAGTAGAGTTATCGATTTTGAAAAGCTACGACGGCTTTCCAGAAACCAGCTCAGTTTCAATCCTGACTTCTGGCCTGCTGGGTGAGCAATACGTTGGCTT
Organism: Alteromonas sp. KS69; assembly: GCF_003989595.1. Classification (NCBI taxonomy): domain Bacteria; kingdom Pseudomonadati; phylum Pseudomonadota; class Gammaproteobacteria; order Alteromonadales; family Alteromonadaceae; genus Alteromonas; species Alteromonas sp. KS69. The sequence continues at coordinate 176,247 of NZ_PYHU01000010.1, forward strand.
CCAGCCAGGTTTCTCGTTTGACGGGGTAGCAAATCTTAAAGACGGCGATTATTTGCAAGATACGAAGTCGGCATTGGTATTAGAAGATTTGATAGGGCAATTCTTATTTAGTCGCGGTAGTGACGAAGAATAAGAATACGAAGGTTAATTAGAATTAATAAAGACCTGATGAAACCAAAAAGGGAATTGTCAGGTCTGTTGTAATAAGAATTTAGTTTCAGGAGATAGGCATTGAAAAAGTTAATGGTAATAATGAGTGTGTTGATGTTCTCTTTAGTGGGAATGGCGCAAGCTCAAGAAATCAACGAGCAAAACCCGTATGAATTGGTTAAAGGCGTTGCTTCTAAAACCTTCGATAGAATTAAAGCGAACCAAGAAGCGGTTAAAGCTGATCCTGAAATGTTGCGCACCATTATGGAAGAAGAGCTAGTCCCTCATATCGACTATAAATTTGCTGCTTTCATGGTATTGGGCAAGCACTTTAAATCGGTTCCACAAGAAAAAATGGGTGAATACATTACCGTATTCAGACAATATCTTATTACGTCTTACGCGGTAGCTATGGGCTACTACGACAACCAAACGGTTCAGTTTGAGCCTGAGTCATCGTTTGATGATAAAAAATCAGTAACGGTTCGCGCCGTAGTACAAGATCCTAAGCGCCCAGAAATCAAAATTGCGTTTAAAGTACGTAGAGACTCAAAAACAAATGAGTGGAAAGCATACGACATGGTAGCTGAAGGTATCAGCATGCTAAATAGTAAGCGCAGCGAGTTTGAATCTATCCTTCGTCAAGACGGTATTGATGCAGTGATTGCGCTAATGAGAGATAAGATTGGTAAGCCTGTTGAGCTAAACCAAGATGAGCCTATCGATTTTGACGGAGAGAGTGCGTGAGCCTTTTTCAGGTTAACGATAACGCCCAAGTCAGCGTGCACGGTCATTTAGATCGTGACACTCTGTCTAAAAATTTTTTTGAAAGTTTAACCTCATCGCAAAGCGCTATATTGGCTAAAGCCGGCACGTGTTGTATAGATTTGGGCGATGTTGAGCGAGTAGACAGTGCTGGATTAGCTTGGATATTAAACGCAATTAGGGATGGAAAGCGTGAGGGGATTAATGTTAGCTTGCGTGAACTCCCAGAAAAATTACGTAAACTGGCTAAAATAAGCGACGTTGATGGCTTTTTACCAGTAGAATGATCCTAATTAGCTAGGTAAAGAACAAGCAGGTAAAGAAGTAAGTTATGGAATTGTCCGAAATTGAAAAAATTCTCACCGACGCCCTAGAGCTTCATGAAGTTCATGTAAAAGGCGAAGGTTCTCATTTCAACATTATCGCGGTAGGCGATATTTTTAATGAAATGAGCCGCGTTAAACGCCAGCAGGCTGTTTATGCACCTTTATCAGATAAGATTGCAGATGGGTCTATGCATGCCATTACCATCAAAACCTTTTCAGTAAAAGACTGGGAGCGTGAGCGCCAGTTTCACATTCCTCAGTAAGCAGGTCTTTTTTCGTGGATAAACTTGTTATAAAGAAAGGCCCTGCACTACAGGGAACCGTGCGTATTTCCGGTGCTAAGAATGCTGCGTTACCACTACTAATGACCAGTTTGCTTAGCGACCAGCCATGTCGTTATACCAACGTGCCTCGACTGCGTGATATTAATACCACAGTAGCACTACTACGAGAGCTAGGCGTTGAAGTAGCACAACCTGCTGCGAATGACGTGGTGTTAGACTCAAGTACGCTGCAAAGCATTACAGCTTCATATGAATTAGTGCGTACCATGCGTGCCTCTATTTTGGTGTTAGGCCCTTTGCTTGCAAAGCAAGGTAAAGCAAACGTATCACTTCCTGGCGGCTGCGCGATAGGTGCACGCCCTGTTAATCTTCATTTGACTGGCCTTGAAAAGATGGGCGCTAAAATTGAAGTAGACGAAGGGTATATTCGCGCTGAAGTCGATGGCCGTTTAAAAGGTGCTCGCATCTTCATGGACATGGTGAGCGTTGGTGCTACTGAAAACCTAATGATGGCAGCGGCGCTGGCAGATGGCACAACCGTGCTAGAAAATGCCGCACGTGAGCCTGAGATTGTCGATTTAGCTAACTGTCTTATTCAGATGGGCGCGGTTATTTCTGGCGCAGGTACTGATAAAATTACGATTGAAGGGGTAGAAACCCTAAATGGTTGTGATTATCGTGTACTGCCAGATCGTATTGAAACTGGTACTTTCTTAGTTGCTGCTGCGGTAACTGGCGGAAAAATTCGTTGTACTCACGCTGCACCGGAAACGTTAGAAGCTGTTATCGATAAGCTTGAACAAGCCGGTGCGGTTATCACTTTAGGTGAAGACTGGATTGAGCTAGACATGCAAGGCAAGCAACCTAAAGCGGTTCGCGTTAAAACCGCACCACACCCTGCATTTCCCACCGACATGCAAGCCCAGTTCGTTACATTAAACTGCGTTGCGGAAGGCACAGGTGTTATTACCGAAACGATATTTGAAAACCGTTTTATGCACGTGCCAGAGCTACAACGCATGGGCGCTGAAATTGCCCTTGAAGGTAACTCTGCGGTATCTAAAGGGAGTTCTGCGCTTAAGGGCGCACCTGTAATGGCAACCGATTTACGTGCATCTGCAAGCTTAGTGATTGCTGGGCTTATTGCCGATGGCGAAACCCATGTAAACCGTATCTATCACTTAGATCGCGGTTATGAAGCCATTGAAGAGAAGCTAGGTGCACTTGGCGCCAACATCGAGCGTGTAAAAGAATGAAGCGCTAATTAACGGCTCATAAAAAAAGCGCCTTATGATTATTTATCATAAGGCGCTTTTTTGTGCTTGATATAAAAGCTTTTGCTTGTAAGCGTAGGCTTGCGCTACAGCGCCTTATTCTTGGGCACGCAGCTCAGCAACTAAAGCGTTAATAGTAAGCGGGTTACCACCACGGCTAATTTCAAGCTCTAAAGTAGTACCAGGCGCAGTTTCTGCAATCATGTCTAACGTTTTAGATGCACTTTCTAACCGGATGCCGTCAATGGCTAATATAATGTCACCTGGTTGCAAGCCAGCTTCATCAGCAGCGCTACCGTTAGCCACCGCTGTAACTTCAATTCCAGGGCGATTTCGGTACTCACCACCAATAAATCCTAGTTGACCACGAATAACACGGCCGTTATTGATAATTTTGTCCATCACTCGCTTAGCGAGTTCGTATGGTACCGCGAAGTTAATACCATCTACATTCCGAACACGATTACGAGAATCACGTACCTGGAAATTTGCGTTGGTAATACCCAGCAATATACCGTTGCTATCAACCAGTGCACCGCCCGAATTACCTTGGTTCAGCACGGCATCGGTTTGAATGAAATCAACGTAGTTAGATAGACCGTTGCGTCCAGCGCGGCTCACAATACCTTGAGTAATCGTTTGACCTAAATCGAAGGGGTTACCGATAGCCATTACCACATCACCTACATGAATATCTGGCTCAGAAACTTGGGGAATAATGTGTAAGTTGTCTGCAGTAACTTTCAATACTGCTAAATCGGTAAGTGGATCGTTACCAACTATTTGTGCTTCCAGAATTCTTCCGTCTTGTACCGCAACATAAATACTATCAGCATTTTCTACCACATGGTGACAGGTAAGAATGTAGCCGTTTTCGGTCATGATTACGCCTGAACCTAAACTGGCGCGCTCTCTAGGCTGATTACGAAACAACCCAGTGTCGTTCTCGATACTGACACTATAAATATTCACTACAGCAGGGGCAGAGCGGCTTAAGGGGGCAAAATAGCTCTCACGGCTAGCACTCACAGAGGGCTCAGTGAAAAGTCCTTGTGTCAGGCCGCTACCTTGACGTAAATCCGGCAGTAAAAACAACAGAAGCAAGGCTACTATTGTTCCAAGGAATATTGATTTTATGATGAAATTAACTATCGAGCTGCCAGTCACAAGCCACACTTACGTTGTTTTTAATGCCAAAGCACTTCAGCCCACAAATTTGAGCCAAAATAGATGGCAAAATAAGGCTATGTGTTAATGGTATTTTTTATTTGATTAAGTTAAAGGATATCACCTTATCCGTCAATCTGTCGTCTTTAATCCGATTGGGTATAAGCATTTTACGACAAACCCACATTTTCACTAAATTACGCACAAAAAAACAGCGCCTATGGGCGCTGTTTTAATGCATAAGTTTGCTACAACTACTGACGAATCAATAAGTAAAGCGTAGAGTTACCGCGTTTAACATTAAGGGCAATCACCCCTTTTGCTTTATCTAACGCGTCTCTAAACTCAGCCACAGATGGCGTGCGTAGGCGGTTCACGCCCATCACAATATCATCAGGCTTCAAGCCAATACGTGCGGCGGGGCTGCCGTTAGCCAGTTCAGAAATCACCACGCCCGCATTACCTGCTTCATCAGTGCCATTCGTTAAGGTCGCCCCTTCCAATGCAGGGTGAATTTGTGCAGCCGTGACGGTTGATTGTGTAGCATCGCCAAGTACCACATCCATATTCATTTCCTTACCTTTACGCATAATGGTAAGTTCAACTTCTGCACCTGCTCCCATGCTAGAGATTTTAGCTCTCAACTCTTGGAAGCTATGCAAGTTTCTACCATTAATACCGGTAATGATATCACCCGCTTTGATACCTGCTTTGTCAGCAGCGGAGTCTGGGGTTACTTCGCTTACAAATGCTCCAATATTAACATCAGCATTCATGGCTTCTGCAAGACCAGCGTCTATGTCACTGCCTAGAATACCTAATAGACCACGTCGAACTTCACCGTACTCAGCAATTTGATCGACTAAGCTTTTCATCATGTTACTAGGAATAGCGAAGCCAATTCCCACATTACCGCCGTTAGGACCGAAAATAGCGGTATTAATACCAACAAGTTCGCCGCGCAAACTAACTAAAGCCCCACCAGAGTTTCCACGGTTAATCGCAGCGTCGGTTTGAATGAAATCTTCATAACCTCCAATGTTTAAACCCGAGCGGCCTAATGCACTCACAATACCCGAGGTAACCGTTTGTGAAAGACCAAAAGGATTACCGATAGCGACCACAAAATCACCCACTCGTAGTGCATCTGAATCGGCTAACGGCAATGCAGTGAGATCATCTGAGTCGATTTTTAATAAAGCGATATCACTTTGTTCATCAGAGCCTAGTTTTTTCGCTTTAAACTCACGGCCATCGGTAAGCTTGACAGTAATTTCATCGGCATTATCGACAACGTGGTTGTTCGTTACCACATAGCCTTTATCCGCATCAATAATAACACCAGAGCCAAGGCCCCTAAACGGTCGCTCTTGAACCTGTTCTTGCGGTGCGCCGAAAAAATACTGAAACATTTCTGGCACTTGCTGACGAGAAGTTTGCGTTCCCTCAACAGCAATACTCACCACCGCAGGGGTCGCTTCTTCTAGCATGGGCGCTAGAGAGGGCACCTCATCCTTTTTATCTGAAAAGAACGGCAATGCCGCATAAGAGTTCACGCTAAAGCCAAGAGAACTTACTAATACTGCAGACGCCACGATATACTGACGAAAAGACACTTTCATGCTCGCTTATACTCCTTCAGGTTATTGCGATATTGAATCATTTAACTAAAGACTCTGAAATAACTGAAAAAGTTCCTAAATTATGATTTGTCTGCGGTAGATTGCTCAGAACCGCCGACAAATAGCCCCGACCCTGAATTTGCGAAATCTTTTGGTTGGGTGTCGGAAACTTTATTCACTTTAGACTTTTCAGAACTTTTTAAATTGTTGCGAAGGTAAGACGTCGCTTGTTCACCATAGAAGGGGACTTTAGCGTCTTCATCGTCACTGCTTTGCGTGAGCAATGCTTCGTATTCTTCAATTTGTTGCTTCAGTGTTTCGCACTGACTTTCAATACCTTCAAGGCTTTGACGAGTTTGATGAATATGATGTTGAGCTTGCTGAGCTAATATCTCTTTCACTTGTTGCTCAGTTTGAGCCGCACTATTCCCGCCCGTTTTGGTTTGTACAAAACGACCTATAAAAAAGCCAATGATTAAACCCACCACTAGTAAAGCAAGAGACACTAACAGTTCCATTCTATTCTCCGAATTAACGTACTACTCACATTAAGTACACCTTGATACGTGCTACTTAATGCATTCGACCATTACTTGAATATAGCAAGAGCCGGTATGAAAAGCGCATAGAGATCGCATTAATTGTGTTTATACGAGCTATGCAAATTAACTAGGTGCGATTCTACCGTGATTTCCATTAAAATTAAGGTCATAATTGATAATTTCAAGCAGGTCGGTGCAGCCACGGCCACTATTGACATTTTGCGGGAGTGGAATAGGCGATGACGCCATGGGAAAAATATCAAGCAGATTTGACGTCGCCTGAGTTTCAGTACGATGCAGCACAAGAAAATGCAGTTAAAGAATTACAACGTTTGTTCGACGAGTTAACCCAGCCAGAGAGAAAGCATACCTGGCGGGTAAAACTTAAGTCGGCGTTTGGTAAAGGTCAAAAGAACGCAGGCATTCAAGGCATTTATTTTTATGGCGGCGTAGGCAGAGGGAAAACCTACTTGGTAGATACCTTTTACGACTGCCTGCCGTTCGAAAATAAAATGCGAGTACACTTTCACCGGTTTATGCACCGAATTCATGACGAGCTTAAGCAGCTTACAAACGCACAAGACCCATTAAAAACGATTGCTGCCAAGTTAGCGAAAGAAACCAAGGTGATTTGTTTCGATGAGTTTTTTGTATCGGACATTACCGATGCCATGATTTTAGGCACGCTAATGGAAGAACTTTTCGGTTATGGCATTGTGTTAGTGGCGACATCAAATATTGTACCGGATGACTTGTACAAAAATGGCCTTCAGCGAGCACGCTTTTTACCTGCGATCGATTTAATCAATCAGAATACGCGAGTAATAAACGTAGATAGTGGCGTGGACTATCGTCTTCGTACTCTTGAGCAAGCTGAAATTTATCATTATCCATTAGATGGTGAAGCGATTAAGAATTTGCATGGTTACTTTGCTCAGTTGGCGCCTGAAGCGGGTTCTGAAAACGAAACGATAGAAGTTAATAATAGGCAAATAGACACGCTTAGAGATGCCGATGGTGTGTTAATGATAGAGTTTAATGCACTTTGCGGTGGCCCACGAAGCCAAAGTGATTACATAGAACTAAGTCGTTGTTACCATTCAGTGTTACTGGCTAATGTGAAGGTGATGGGGCAACACAACGACGACGTTGCACGCCGCTTTATTGCCATGGTGGATGAATTTTACGAACGCCACGTAAAGCTGATTATTTCTGCCGAAGTTGCGATGGAAAATTTGTACGGCGAGGGGCTGCTAAACTTTGAATTTAGACGCTGTTTAAGTCGTTTGAGCGAAATGCAATCGCACGAATACTTAGCTACTGAGCACTTACCTTAACCAATAAAAACAGCGAGAGTGCCCGTGGCACTGTATTGTTGGGCATAAAATCGGTAGAATTTGCCCAATTTTTTCTGCTACTGATGGCAGAACTCCATTTGTAAAAAAGAGAATCTTAAGATGGGAAGAGCATTCGAAGTAAGAAAAGCCGCCATGGCCAAGACCGCTGGCGCGAAAACTAAAGTGTATTCTAAGTACGGTAAAGAAATTTACGTGTGCGCTAAAAACGGCGGCGCCGATCCAGATACTAACTTGTCGCTTCGTCGCTTAATGGAAAAAGCGAAAAAAGACCAAGTACCCGGTCACGTTATCGATAAAGCGATTGATAAAGCCGCTGGTGGCGCAGGTGAAGATTTCCAACCAATGCGTTATGAAGGCTTTGGTCCAGGCAACTGCATGGTAATTGTGGATTGTCTTTCTGATAACGCTAACCGTACCATTACAGAAGTACGCAACTGCTTCACTAAGACTAATGCAAAGCTTGGCGCTCAAGGTGCGGTATCGCACATGTTCGATCATCAAGCGGTATTCCAGTTTGATGGTGACGACGAAGACGCTATTTTGGAAGTCTTAATGGAAGCGGATGTTGATGTGACTGAAGTGGAAGGCGAAGACGGAAAAATTACCGTTTATGCACCGCATACTGAGTACTTCCAAGTTAAAACTGCGCTTACTGAAGCTTACCCAGATATTAGCTTTGATGCAGAAGAGATGAGTTGGATCCCGCAAACGGAATCAGAAATCAGCGAAGAAGACATGCCAATGTTTGAAAAATTCATGGACATGCTGAACGACTGTGACGACGTACAAGATGTTTACCATAACGGTATAACACCGAACTAGATGTTCAGAGTAAATAAGTTGTTTAAAGGCTTCAAATAAGATTTTTATAGTAAATAAGTTGTTTAAATCATAGTTGAAGCCCACTTTGAAGTGGGCTTTTTTAAAGGCTCATCCCTGCACCATTAAACTTCAACCATTTTTTTGCCTCACCATAGTCTGGCATCACTTTTTCTATTGTGCGCCAAAATTTGGGAGAGTGATTTTTGTCTTCTAAATGCGCAAGTTCATGAACTATAACGTAGTCCAACACACTTAAAGGTAACATGGCACACTTCCAATGAAGGTTTATTACTCCTTTCGAAGTGCATGACCCCCAGCGTTTTTGTAATTCCATAACTCGAATGCTGGCAGGTTTCAGTTTCATTTTTGGCTGGTAGAGCTTAAGCCTTTCATCTAAACGCTGCTGTAATTTCGTTTTGTAAAAGTTCTTAAAGTGATCAGGGGCATTAGCCACTTCTGAATCTAACAACTTAAATTGCCCATAATGGAAAGTGAGTGGCTCTAATTGGTCCTTCACTAGTTGCAAGCGGTAGTTTCTGCCAAAATATAAAAAACTTTCACCGTTAACATACTCTCGATGGATTCGAGTTCTGTTAAGGTCCTCCCAGTCTGCTAGGCTCTTATAAATCCAGCTTCTCTTAGACTCTATGATCTGTTCAATTTTCTCAACATCAAACGGTGATGGCGCTATTACTAAAACAGTACCATCACGTTCAATGTAGATACTTGTTGTCTTCCTGTCACTTTTCTTTAGTTGGTAGCTGATATCCTTATATGTGCTGACATTTAAAGTATCTGCCACTAATTACCATCCTGTTGTTTTCTGTTAGACAAAATATCTAGCTCTCTTCTTTTGGCTAGATTCAATAACTCTGTTGTTACTAGCTCAAATGATTCTTCTAGTGCCGGAACGGCACTCAATATAAATACTTCTTGGATTTTACCTTCAAGTTCATCAACCATATTAGGGCGATCCCAGAAGTTTAACCCTTCAATTTTATTAGCCATTATTTCTAGTATTTGTTCAACAATACTCTTAACAGCTTCCATCTCACTTGGCTGGCAAGACCCATCAAATGCCAACTCAATGATTAGATCAGTAAACGGATCTCCAGCAGATGAATCATCACCTCTACCTTCATCTATTTCTTCTCTTAATGTTTCCAAGTGAAGCAGCATCTGATCCCACTGTTCATTGTACTTCTTAAGAATATCATCAAGCTTTTCACTGAAGCGTTTGTACATTGCAGGATCATCAGCTTCATTCACTTTACAATGCTTACGAATAGCATGTTCCATTTCACTAGCCGCAGCTCGATCATCCTTATGCTCTTTTAAGGTGGTTATGAATTTGTCTGAGAATAACTCTACAGGTGGCACTTTAGGGTTAATACCTAGGCTAATTAGGTGTTCACTAACTAGCTTGCGAACTTTTTCACCAGCACCAGTAATATTGATAGAGTCATCTTTATACCGCTCCCTCGCTTTAGCTTGTAGATGACTAAATTGGTACATAGGTATTTTGTATGGATGTGCCAGTTTGTTTGGCAAAATAATATCCATACTTTGCATGAATTTCTTAAGGTAGACATTAAAGCTATCGCGAGTTTTAACATCCGCTAAAGTTTGAATAACGGACTCTGTAGCTTTGTACCTTTCAATATCTGAAATTAGCTTTTGTTGGACGAGACTTTCTATTTGTGAGATATCTTTATCTTCAAATAGTTGAATCAACTGCCTATATCGACTTTGAAGTACAGGCATTTCAGACTCGACCGATTTAAATGTATCTAAAATGTCTTTTTGATCTTTGCCTGAGTATAGCGATAGCGCTTCTTTTAGATTCTCAGTTAAGCCTATGTAATCGACAACATACCCAACTGTTTTACCGGGATATGTTCTGTTAACACGGGCTATTGTTTGCAGTAAGTTATGTTCTTTTAGTTTCTTATCGATGTACATAACCTGTTCAATAGGCGCATCAAAACCAGTAAGAAGCATGTCACAAACTATTAAGAATCCGATGCCTGTATCTGGCTTGTCGAAATCAAATTTCTTCTTAAAGTTTTCCACCGCATCACGTTTACGAGACTCGTTCCTAGCAGCTACGAATGAAGCCTTTTCATTCGTTCCATCAGAAGAAATGACAACCATAGCATCTAGATACTCAACCTGTCTGAGTAGCTCTTTATCCTGTTCTTCAGCAGGTTTTTGCTTTTCCTCTTCAGCCCAATCATTAAGAGTTTTTCTTATAAACGTTTGGTAGTGCAATGCCGCTTGTTTTGAAGAACAAACAACCTGAGCTTTATAGCCACTAGGCAACACTTTTTGTATATAGTGCTTAACAAGGTCATTAGATATTTCTTCAATACGATCTTCAGCTTCTAATATATCGCCAGTTGCACCATATTTTTTACGGATTGCAGCTATTTCTTCTTCCGTTCTGTCTTTAAACAAGTTTTCAAATTTTGTATCAAAACCATGTTTATCATAGATTGCAGAGTCGGCTGTTTTACCCTCATACAATATTTGCAGAGTAGCACCATCATCTACGGCATCTTGAAGCTTGTATTCATCGATATATGGTTCATCAGGGTTATTGCTAAAGCGCTTCCAAGTTGGATCGTTATGATGGTCAGCAATTAAAGGAGTACCAGTAAAAGCCAAGCGAGTTGCATTGGGGAATGCATCGAACATATTGTCCGACAAGCTGGCTTTATCTTGCCCTGTTTTCTGTGTACGGTGCGCTTCATCAATCATGATAAGCACTTTGTTTGATGGGTTAACCTCGCCAAAGCTTTCAAATAGCTTCACAACATTGTCTTTGTCAGCTTCAGAAGAATACTCAGAAGAAGGTTCTGCAACAGATTTTCCCAAAGCTTCATTTAAATAGTCTGGCGTATTGCCGTTATCTGCTTCTCTAAATTTATGCACCATCACCATATTCAGAGTTGAGCGATCATCACACAGCTCCGTTTTAACTTCATCACTACTTGAAATGCGATAAACCTTTTCGCCTGTTAAATCAGCCGTTTCACCAAGCTGTCTGTCTAGGTCTCTTCGGTCATTGACCATCAATACTTTGTAATCTTTCAAGTCTTCGGTACTACGCATTTTGCGTACTAAAAAGACCATTGTTAGAGACTTACCGCTACCTTGTGTATGCCAAACGACACCAGAGCGTTCATCACTTGTCTCACCAGTTCTAATTCGTAGAATAATCTTATTAACCGCACGATATTGCTGATAGCGAGCAACAACCTTTATACGTTGCTTTCCAGCATCCATGAATAATGTAAAGTTATTTGTAATGTCTATCAGGTTTCTTGGGTGCAACATACCTTGAACAAGGGTTTCTTGTTTACGATGCTTCCCTGTCGTAGGGTCTAGATAAGGAGTATCATCTGGGTAAATTGTTTTCCAATTAAAATAATACTCTTCTGTTGATGTAACTGTACCGAATTTAGCGTTGTCACCATATGTGCCAATCATTAATTGATTGGTATAAAAAAGTTTTTCTTCCCCTTCAATCAGTTGAGAACCTTCCGGCTCCCTTAGGTCAGCATATCGCCTTAATTGCTCTATTGATTGATTCATTGGGTCTGACGTAAAGCTATTTACATCTTTACATTCAATAACAACCAGAGGAAGGCCGTTAACAAACAAAACAACGTCAGGAACGATGCAACCTTTAACGCCAGCAGGGGTATCAATACGAAACTGATTTATTGCAACAAATCGGTTGGCCTTCCAATTATCAAAATCAATAATCTTAACTGTAGGGTTCTGCTCACCAGTTACGGTGTTCTCATCTACCTGCCATTTTTTGATTCGCTCCATAAACTCTTGATTGTTTTCAAGCAGGCTCTTAACACCAAAGTCAGTGAAGTCTTCATAAAGTCCATCTATTTGAGCATCAGTTAACCAACATTGGCCATCAATAATGTTAAGTGTACTAATAGCCTTGGCAAACTCTCTCTGGATAACACATTCTCTGAAATGTTTACGATAACTGATACGAGGATCATTAGGAATAACACTAGAGGAATGCTCAATAACTTGCCATCCCATAGCTGCCAGTTGATTTAGAAGAGGCTTTTCTACAAATAGATATTCAGACATTAAACCTCTCCCACTGGCTCTGGCACTAGCTCATAAAACACGAACTCTAAAAAGCTAGCAATCGTAGTCCTTTGATTTTCTATATCGTCATCCATCCAAACATGATGCTCAGGGTTAAGCTCTTCGCGCCAATCATGCAATTGCTTTGCAATATCCTGCGATACTATTTTTTCTTCGCTCAATGCATCAATCCGCTTACTCAACGATTCATTAGTAATTTGTTTTTTACGTATCTGTTTCGAAAACCTTAAACTTAGAACTTCTTCAAGATAAACACGTGGCTTACAACTTAATTTATCAATATTTCGTTCAACAAAATCGATTAACTCTTCAGTGTTTAAATGGTGAGCTGATTTTACAAAGGCACTTTTGTTCCCAACTTCAAGATATGAACCTTGAGCATTTTTCTTAATTTCGATTAAAGCAATATCACTCTTTGAAAACCCATGCACCTTTAGAAAGTTCGCTACCCCATCCTTGAAGTGGCTAAGCATTATTACTTGTTGGCACCTATCTGCCAATTTCACTAACTTACTATGCGTTTGCCCGACTCTGTTCTCATCAAATGAGGTTACTGGGTCATCAAAAACAATAATTGTTTTACCTAAGACTTCGTCTTCAAGTGAGTCCAGTGATGCTAAAAAAATTGATAAACCAAGAGAACGCCTATCAGATTCACTAAAAATTTTATCTAAATCGCTCTCGGCAATACCAGTCCCTTTAAACTTTACTTTAAAGCTATAAATGGGTTTGTTACCAAGAGGTTCAGGCTTATATTCAAGTTTAAAGTCTCTACTACCTAAATCATTAAAATGTTTATTAATTTTAGAGAAGTACAGATTTAAAAAGGCGCTTTGTTCATTCCGTAGCGATTCTTTTAGCTTTGGAATATCGTCCTCAAGATCGCAGATGCTTTTTGATAAAGAGATGTGTTCTTTACAGGCGTCATTCTTTTCGTATCGTTCAACTCTTAGCGCAATGTCTTTACCTTGCTGTGCAAGGCGTTCAAGATCTTTTTCAATTTGGTCAACTTCAAATCTAGCTTTGAATTCGTTAGCTCGTTTATTAAACGAAGAGTAAAAAGTGTTTAGACTGTTTATGTCGTTGTATAAATCATTTAGCTGTTGATCTAATTCAGCAGCATCAACCGTTTCGAACTCTGCTTTGGGGTTCGCCAATTTAGCATCAATCTTTGCAGTAAATGCTTCTATTATTTGATTTACTATTGAGGTTATTTGTTCGATCTTCCCTTGTATGGCTTCATGAGAGATTCTGATATTGTTTACCGTATCAGGAATTTCATGTTCATTGGAAAGCTCTGGGTAGTTATCAAGAATTAAATTAGCGCTAGCTATTGAAGAATCAAGTTTCTCCAGCCAATTCGCACCCAGCAAGTGCTGATGCCTCTCAATTGTTGTTTTCACAAAACTTTCATGCCTAGCAAACTGGTCATCAAAACATTGTCGATATAAATCCAGTAACTCATTTGCTTGTGGTGTAATTGCCTGTCCACAAAAATGACAGTTATCACCATCAAGTAAACTTAAGCCTTGTTTAATCCATTGTTCAGCACCTTCAGGCTTAACAAAGTGTTTTTCAATATGACGATTTAATTCTGCTTTGGCTGCCTCATGTGGGTTGTCTAGCCCGGTTTTTAGTACAGTGTTAATTGCCGTTACCGCTTCACTAAAATCTGTAGCTACTTTAAGCGGAAATAGATTCTTTCTTTCCCTAATCGCCTTACTTGCTTTCTTTTGTGAGTTAAGCAAAGCATATTCTTCACGTTTTTTATCTAGTTCTTCTTTGGTAGCGTCTATATCCGCAATTACAGGTTCAGCTATAAATGATTTTAAGTCATCAACTTTTGAAAACTCGCTTTGAACTAACTTTTTGAGATCTGACTTCTTCTCTTTTAGTTCTTTATTCTTCGCTGCGATGTTTTCAGCTTCAGCCACACCTTGCGACCCCAAGATAAAATCGCTAAAGCTCTCTTTGGTGTTGCGAGTTAGTGTGCGACCCAAGAAAACATTTTTGTGATAGAAAGCATCATCGTAAACAGCTAGCCTTAAATGCTCGGGTAATTTATTTTTCCAGTCATTGTTGTTAAAAATAGCTTTTATTTCTTTCTTGCCATCAGCACCTAAAAAGTTCAGTTCTACCTTTTGTGTTGTTCCATCTTCAGGAATGCTTTTTCGGGCGCTTAGGGTAGTTGACTCACCAGAATTAAGCGATGAAAAAATATCACCCAACGTGCTTTTTCCGTATGTATTTCTACCATACACGAGCGTAAGCTTTTCAAACTGGCTTTGGCGACCATTGCAGTCTTTATAGGTGCCAATATTTTTTATTGTGGAAATCCGTTTTAACAAAATATCTCCCTAACTCACTAATATGCAAAGCTTTGCACATCAACAAGTAAGTCTTTAACTTGTTTATTTATTCTTTTATTAAATTCAAACTCAACTTCGATTTTTTTTAGCTTGCTGACGTTGACTTTAAAATAGTCCGTCAGGACTTTTTGCTTTTGCGCTAACGTGTAGTCATCGAAATTAGGAATATAACTTGTTTCGTATTTTCTGTGGCTCAGCTCTTTGAATGCCCTGACGAACTTTTTAGGCTGAATAGAAACGTTAAAGCGTTTAATAAGCTTACTTACGTAATGATCAAGCGTATGTAATAGCTGCTCATCATTAATCTCCGAGAAGAAAAACAGCCAACCTTTGGCTTTATTATCGAAAACACAACCCGTGATACGAAGGTTAAGTCGCCAAAGTAAAAACGCTTCACTTTTCTGTTTTGAATGTTTGTAACTGGTAAAAATAGATACAAGTGAATGCTTCAACCTTTCGATAGAACCAAGCCTAGCGCTGATTGTTGAGTCGTAAAAGTGATAACCTAGATAGTCAAAAGAACGCCCTAATTGTTCGATAGTTGACTTATCAGGGCGCTTGATAGGGTCGTACATTTTTAACCCGATACGACCAAAACGTTTCCCTATTTCAGTTGCTATGGTCTGCGCGTCACTAAAATTGCAAAATACCATGACATCATCTACATATCGGTAATACTTAATGTTTGGCAACGACTCAAAGTAGTTATCAATGTTTAAGAGGTATATTGCGGCAAGAATGTTGGATACCGCTAAACCTTGGGGTACGCCTCTTGTCGAAAGCGAATCTGTTGTTTTCGACACTGCCACTGTTGGTGAAGTAATAGCAGAAAAAAGTACATTCTTAATATTGTCAGAACGTATTTTTTTACCTAAGCGACTTCTCAATTCTTTATGCTTTATCGAAGGATAAAAATTGCTGACATCAAGCTTAATAACGCCTGTAAAACCGCCTGACCCAACATCTGCCTTTACACGTTTGATCACTTTTTGCGGCAAATTAAATTCAACATCACCGTCATAGATTTCAGTTAAAAAATCACACATCGCTCGCATGGCTATGCGATCTCTAACCGTTGGAATTGAAATCTCTCTCGGTGCTTTATCCTTGCCTTTACTCACCAATTTCAGCTTGTACTTAGTGAATTTGTAGGTGCCTGCCAGCATTTTCCGAGACAGAATGGCTATTTGCTCATCAAGTTGAGCACGAAAGGCATATTGATCTAAATTATCGATGCCTGTCGCACCTGAATAAACCACATATTCAACGAATATTCGCTTTAAGTTTTCTTCTGAAAAATGATTATTAAATTGCTGCTGAATTGTCATGCTAACTTCTCAATAGCAATCAAAAGAATAATGGGCAATAAATATAAAAGCGTCAGCAATACATATCGTTTAGTTAACCACCATGTAATACTTAACCAGTGATACCACGTTGGGCTGCGATCTAAGCCTTCTGTAATTTTACCGTTGCTATCTTTTTTCTGCTTTAACTTTGTCTTTGGGTCTAATGGAACAATACAAGTGACGTACTCTAGGCATAGAGCAAGATAATAATCATAGTCTGTATGGTTTTCACATAACCCCATGATTTGTTCATACTCCGTTGATATTTGTTCAATATCGGCATTCTCCTCTTTAGCTTTATGAAGGAAGGTATTCAAGGTTTCATAACTTTCCTTGATTAAACTAGCCCGTTCTTTGAAAGATAGCCCTGCAATAAACCCAGACATACTTAATACCAGAACTGAATACACGATCCAGCTAATACCAGCTAAGTCCTCTTGACCTGCTGACGGAGTAAATTTTAAGTAATATATTGAAACGGCAACGCCAAAAAATGAGTACCACAGTAGTAACAACTGAGATTGAAATGCGTTAGACAGCAAACGCTTTTCCGCTTGTATTCTCGCTTTTCTTGTCCACCAAACATTGTCAGAAAATGCCATTTTACTGCTTCCTTTTTATTTAGGCGTTCTAGGGTGTCAGTGGGTTACATAGAGTTAACACCCCTGACGGGGCAAGCTATAAGCCTCCGAAGAAGCCACAACTAAGAGACAAGCTCTTCAATATTAGTTGCACTCACAAGTGAGTGGTCAACCTAGTCAAGCCGGAGCAATCAAGGCCAACACACCCTAGAACAAAACTGGTTATACTTTTACTTTCCCTGTTAGCAAATCTTGCATCAGGCCCTTTTTTTCTAGTTCTAATTTATTTAGATATTTTTTTTCGGTGTCTATTTTTTCGTTAATAGCAGACATGCGCCCCACTATTAGCTCTTGTTCTCTAATCGAAGGAATAAACACTTTTAATTTTTTAACAATATGTTGGGATATATTGCTTTGCGACTCAGCAAGCCCTGTTTTTGTAGCGTTAATTTGCTTTTGTATTAACTCAGAAGACAACAGTAGCGCCAAAAATGGTTTACCAATGCGTTCTTTAGGAATTATTCGATACAATTTATCACTTAGAAGTAATTTGTTGCGCGTATTACTTACATGTACAACAACACCAACTCGATTGCCCGGACCTGCTCTGGTCATCAGGACATCCCCAGCTTTTATTTCGTACTCTTTCTTCGGTGTCAGTTCTGATGGTAGTGCTTTATTAGCAGAAAAATCAAAACCCTCCCAAACAACAGAAGTAGTTTTGAGAACGCCCCACCACCCCTCCGTTGCACCTTCAGAATCGCAGTCTGGACTCCAGCCTTGTTCAATATTTACAAGCTGCTCTCGAAGAGGCGCTTCTTCCCATATTTTAGGAACCCAGCCTAGTTCTGATTCGTGATAAAGGTCTGGTGCATCTTCACAGCTTGGACGCAATTGTCCGTAGTTTTTGTTGGTTTCTGGTGTGCCAGATAAATCAATACCACGAGAGAACAAATCCGCCATCATGCCTTGTTTAACGGCAGTATATTTATCGATAATGTTTTGGGTTTGCTCAACAAGGTTATCAACAGTGCTTAATATATTAGCTATTTTTTGTTGTTGATTAGGATTTGGTAAAACTATTTCGGTCTTATCTATTAGTTCTTTACTAAGGTTTGGCTGTCCAGAGCCTTGAGCCAAATATAAGATCTTATTTTTATTGTGGTTTAAAACATAATACAAAAAAGCAGAGTCTAAATCTTCACCACATACAATAGCCAAAACAGCTTGATTTGTAGCAGCCGCAATTTGCAATTTTGAAACTTGCCCAGCAGTTGCGCCATACATTGCAATCAACACTGAATCATTAGGAGCTAATTTGCAGTTTGAGTTTTTCAAGCCTAGTTCAGTCAAAAACTCAGAAGTTTCAGTAATGTAATCTTGATTAACTTCTGTAGATTTAACCCAAGGAATATTGCCTCCATAGTAGTCTTCAACAGCTCTACTAGGTGTTCCTCCTGCGAAAGTTGAAGCTAGTTGCCCCAACGAACTTGATCGCCAACTATTCATAACCCAACTCCACTAAAAAGCTATGCAGTAAAGTTGACTGCTGATCACGTTCAGCAAGAATAACTTTAACTGTAATTGCATACTTGTTGTGGAGATTCTCAACAGCTTTAATTAACTGTGATACAATTTGACGAAGGTAGTGAGCATAACTATCAGTCATCTGCTGCTTATAGCGTGCTTCAATAAGTGCCTTAGCTTCTTCTGGTGTGATTTTTTCACGCGCAGCATCAACAAGGTCTTCTTTTTTCTTTTCTGCTTCTTTAATGCCAGCTTTTAGCTCTTTTAGTTCTTTTTCAAGTTCGGTGTGTTGCTCTAACTTTGCGTCAATCTCGGCGTTAGCTGAGGTGAATTTTTCAATGCTCGCTTCAAGTTGCAATGCTCGTGAAAGGTCTTCCTTTTTAGCAAATTTCAGCTCCTTCTTTAAGTCACGAAGCTGACCGTTGTTTTCTTTTTTGGCATCTTTAAGTGCTTTCACCTGAACTTTTGGTAACACGCCTGATTCAGATTCTTCCTCTGCTTCGTCATCTTCAGTTGACTCATTTGTCGCAGCAAACAATGCTTCCAATTCTGTAATTCTGGCAGCATCTTTTTTCAGGTGTGCTAATACCTCTGGGAACTGGGATTCAAGAATTTCTTCATCTGGAATTAGCTCAGCATTCCAACCTGAGTTGGCAATAGATTTAAGGTCCGCTTCATGTTGTTTAAAATTATTCGCCATTGCACCACGTACTTGATAAATGGAAAGCAAGTTTTCAGGTAACAAGGCACTGACAATGCTGTCTAGGGCATCGCGTCTTAACGCAAAAACACCTTTAGAGCCTAATTTTTCATCACCGAGTTTATGAAATTGCGGAACAAAGTGCGTACTCCACCAGTTATCTAACTGTGCATAAAAAGCTTCATGCTTAGCAATTAGTTGAGGGTGGTTTTCTATAGTTTTTTTAATGTCGGCTTTGTTTTCAATAGCCTGCGCAAAAGAGTAGTAATTGCCATCTTTTTGTTTAGGGTGGCCTGAAGTAAACAGTGCTTCTTTTAATTTGGCATAATTTTGCCAGTGAGATTCAAGGCTGTTAACTTCATCAGCAGGTATACCACCGTTTAAATGTGCTTTTACATCATGAGGCTCTGGTGCTGGGCTGTTATCAACATAACGTCTAATGTTTAAATTGAACTCTTCTTGCTCAAGTTCACTAATAGGTACTGCTCGTGCATATTTTTCAACTAGGTTATCAGTATCTGATGTGAGTGACTCATATACATGGGTGATCTTTTCAATATCTTCTGGACGAAGTCTATTTTGGTTTTTGCCTTCTTTGAATTCGCGATCTGCGTTGATAAATACGACATGTTTACGCTTGGCAGCATTCGCTTTATTAAACACTAATACACATGCCGGAATCGGTGTCCCATAGAATAAACCTTGTGGTAAACCAATAACCGCTTCTAAGATCCCTTCTTCAATAAAATTTTGACGACACGTTTTTTCTTCACCGCCACGGAACAATACGCCATGTGGCATTACTACTGCCATCTTGCCATCTTGCTTAAGTGAGGCAAGCATGTGTTGAACAAACATGAAATCAGCTTTTTTACCGCCCTCAGGAAGCCATGTGTGGAAGCGACTTTGGTGTGTCATACCATCGCGACTGTAATTTTGCGAAAACGGTGGATTGGCGATCACCCTTGAATAAGTGCGGATTTCGCCATTAGCGTCAATATGCTGGGGTTTGGCAAGGGTGTCTTCATTTTGAATGTTCGCACCGCCAACACCGTGCAAAATCATATTCATTTTACAAATAGACCATGTTGTACCGCTGTCTTCTTGACCGAATAAATCTATCTTGTTTACATCACCACCCGTTTCTTCAACGTATTTCTTACTTTGGATGAGCATACCGCCACTGCCAACTGTGGGATCGTATATTTCCATTCCCTCACCGGGTTGAAGTAATTCAACTAACAAGCGAACTACCTCAGAAGGCGTATAGAATTCACCACCTTTTTTACCAGCGCTATCGGCAAAAAACTTAATTAAGTATTCGTAGGCTGCACCAAGTAAATCAGGAAACTCAAAACACTCATTAGTTAAAGTAAAATCTTTTTGGTCAAAGTGCTGAATGAAATCAATCAGTACCTTATCTTCCATCGGCTTTTTGCCAACTTTTTTGTTGAAGTTGATATGCTTTAGTACATCTTCAAGACCCTTTTTGATATTGGCATCTTCAAGTGCAGCAAGCGCTTTATTTAGCTCAGTTCCCACGTTTTTCTTAACGTGCTTAATAGTTGACCAAGATGCAGCTTCTGGCACAAAGTAATCAAACTGTGAAGGCAACGAAATAAGCTTTTCAATTGCTGCTTCAGATTTACCTTCTTTTTCTAAACGCGCGCGGATAGCGGCTTTATCTGCTTCAAATTGATCAGACATGCGCTTTAAGAACAACATACCAAAAATGTATTCTTTATATTCCGAGGCATCCATTTTACCGCGTAATATGTCACACGCTTTAAAAAGTAGATTTTCTAATTTGCTTAACGTTAGTTTTTGTTTCATGTAATCGTTATTCTCTATATTTGAGTGATGAAGTTTCTGCCTCAATACTCATTAAAATCAGTGGTTAAAAGCTTTCAGCTCATACTTCAAAAAATTCTTCGTCGATTTTCTTCAGGTGCAATACCTGTTCGTCTCTACTGCCGATGTTATAGCGCAGCATAAGTTTTGCTAGTTCTTTTCCGTTAATGAGAACTATGCGAGTCCCTAAGTCTTTGGCTGTTTGTGTGGCCGAAGCTGTGAATGCTGAGGTAGTAATGAAAATACCTTTTTGTGCTTTCTTCAAATTAAGTGCACCAAAGAAATCTCGGATATCACCAGAGCCAACATTATTGCCTTCGGCATAACGTTTGGCTTGTATATAAATTTGGTCAACGCCAAGGGGATCTTGGTCAATGATACCGTCTATTCCGTTATCACCTGATTTACCTAACGCATGTGCCGCACCTTCGCCAGTACCGCCATAGCCCATAGCTAGAAGCAGCTCTATAAGTAAGTCTTCAAAGAAAGCTGGGGTGACTTCTCGTGTACGAGACAGTAATTCAGACGTAAGGGCATCGTTTATTGTCTTGTAGGCCTCGCGTAAAGCTTCATCAGGCGTTATTTCACTGGTAGTTACTACTTTGTTAGGTTCTTCTGTATTTAGCGTCTGAGGGGCGCTGATGTCGTTTTTTTGCTCTTTAAACGCGATGAACTCATCAAATTGTTTGAGGTAATCGCTATTTATGGTCGCATTTGTGTCTTGTAATGCTTCGATACCGCGCTCAGTGATGACAAAGTGTGCTCGCTTGGTGGCTTTTAATAGGCCTGCTTTGGTGAGGTAGGTTCGTGCCCAACCAACTCGGTTATCTAGAACGCTTTGCTTTCCTGATGGGATTGTTTGGTTACGTTCTTCGTCGGACAATGAAAAGTTATCAGCCAATTGATTGATGACGTCTCTCAGTCTTACTTCAGTTCCGTTAGCTGCTAAAGCTATCTCTAAAAAAGGCCGCATGAATTGCTGATAATTAGGGATCATTCCATGTTCTCTCTTACTTCCATTGTCTTAATTCTGAAAAGTCAGGGGATCTATCTGGCTCTGTAAAAGACAGCGATAATCATTTTTCAGTAGGCTAACAGTGAGGATATTGTAAAAGGACACTGCGAACAAGAATGCTTAGTGCTTTGGTAGCAATTAGTTACCTTAAGAAGCCCTTACTTAACGCGGAAGTTTTGTAATTACTCTAGTGGCGAAGTTTTTTTTGAGTTTTTCATTATTTTTTTAACCTTATTTTCGGCGAAATGACGTTGCTTTACGAAGTGCTCAAACGCTAGTTTGCTTTGGTTGTTAAATGGCTTCAGGAACAACTCAAATTCAAGCAATTTTTCTTCTGTAATCTTCATTTCTGTCCTTACCAAGCTACTGATTCATATGTGGTTGTGCAATCCAGTCTGTTGACGAACGAGATTTTTGTGATATTTAAGTGGTTGGCAGCATTTTCCTGTTGAAAGCTATTTTTTATAAAGTTTAGTTTGCTTTAAATTGCGTAAAAATTGACTTTTGAATTATTTTTGTTATTATAAGTTTATGAATTTATTGGTAAAATCAATAGCTATGAGCTAAAACTCTGCTACCCTTTGTAGTTGATGTCAAGCACCACAAGAAGTGGGTTTGATGAATACAGAGAATAGCTATGAAACGTAAACCTGATACAAAACCAAAATTAACCCAGCCCGTGTTCACGGAGCTGACTCAAAAGCATATAGCTGAATATAAAGCGCGAGTGAAATTTGCTGGCGGTTATTTACCATTGAGATCTGCCCGGCAATTTTCCTCAACTGGCAAAGCGACAAGCGAACAACTTGAGTCGTCCTCTCAACCTCACGAATACTTTAGCGAACTAGAGCGTAAATTTGGGCTAATACTGGGTTTTATGTCTAACGTTTCAAACGTCAAAACTCAATTTCCTTTGCTGAACGTAAAAAAAACACTGGAAGTAGCTGCCAGCCTCAATTTAATGCACCCCCGATACGAGCCAAAACCAAATGTTGCTGACCGCAACAAGGGATTCCAAGCAGCAATTATGACGACGGATTTTGTCTTTGATTTAGTCGACAGCAGTACTGGGGAAGTAAAGACGGTGGCGTGCTCTTTGAAGTATGAAAAGGACCTTGTCCCATATGACGGTAATGACAGGGTTGTCGAGAGAACAAAGGACAAGCTTAGAATTGAAAAGTATTACTGGGAGAAATTGAAAGGTGTTGAATATCAGATTATATCGAGTGCCTTTTGGATGTTCGATAAGCACCTTGTTAAAAATCTCACATGCGCACGAGTGCATCGTAATCTTGAAATTCCCCCAGTGCTGAAGGTTTCAATATTAGCTCACTTTATAAAAGCGCTTAATTATGGCAAGCAACGAAAGCTCAGATTAGTTGATGTGATAGCCAATCTATCAATGGAAACTAGTTTGCCGGAAGGCCGTTTATTTGCGGCTTTTTGGTATTTTGTGTGGACTAAAAAGTTACAAGTTAACCTTTTCAAGCCTTTAGCGGATGGAGGATATGTGTTTGAAGGGGAGGACTTTTCATGGCAGCTATAAAAGATAAAAATAAAGTAAGTGTCTCTACTTTTGATATTTCTCGTATCGCCGACATTCCAGTGAATTGTTTACTAACGAATGGTGATAAGCGCTATACAGTAGTGAAAATATTCACAGGCTTAAACGAGCTGGCGTTATCACTACATAAAACCAAACCTAATCAACCATTTATTATTCGATTCGGGAGCGCGATACAGGGTTGCGCGTGGGAAAATTTTAACTTCGAACTTAATAATTTTAATAAAAGAAAGGTTGTTGAAAAAGCAAGTGACAACGCATGGGAAAGGGCACAGGCTAGGTATAATGCAATACTGCCCATAGTCGGCTCACTTGAACAGAATATTGAATCTAAGTTAGAGCTTTATATTCGTGGTGTACCGCTCACAAAAGACCTTGAGGCTTGCGCTGAGAGGTCGGGTTGTACGGTGCAATCAATCTATAACTGGTTGAATCTATATCTCGCGTTTGGCTCACATCTTACTGCCCTACTACCTAGTCATTATAATTCAGGTGTAGGCAGACCGCTCCCCGCAAGTTTCATGGTAGCGGCGAATAAAAGCTTAGGTAATGAATCTATTTCTCCGTATTTCATAAGGAGAGTATTTAATCAGGAAGATCAAGATAGGCTAGATAAGTTCATAAAGAGTGATTTACGAGGTCAACCTGACTATAAAATGACATCCTTACATTCAGTATTTATTAACAATTACTGTAAAGACACTGCACCAGCAGTTTTGCAATATGTTGCACAAAAGTACGTTAACTTATCGAAGTATGTCTCATACGATCAATTTTCTTATCATTTCATAAAAACAGTAGACCCTATGTATTTCAAAGAATGCAGTAAAGGGGTCAAGAAGGCACATAACGATGATGCTCCGCGTATTGGTGTTGCGCAAGACCTCACTATCGGGCCAACTTATTTGTATGAAATAGATTCAACTACATTGAATGTATACGTTGTTACGCGAGTTCCTGATAAAGGCACCGGAGTATTAAAAACAAAACGTCTTGGCCGTCCATACTTATATTTTGTGGTAGATGTATATTCAGGGAAGATCGTTGGATTCAGCGTTACTTTTAAGCGTAATGCAATGGCTGCAAAGTCAGCTTTGTTCAATGCATTTACTGACAAAGTGACATTTTGTGCTCGTTATGGAATTGATATTGATAAAAGTGAGTGGGCTTGTGAGCATATTTGTCTATATCTGTTTTCTGATAGGGGGGCTGATTATACAAGATCTATTTTTTCTGACGCACTCGCAGCTGATTTAGGTATGGAGGGTATATCTTACGCCCCAGCCTATTTGAGCCGCTCTAGGGGAACCGTTGAAGTTAGTTTTGATTCAACAGATGGCATCGTAATCCAGCGAGTGGATGGGAGTGTAGACCCTAAACGCGCGAAAGACTCTGTGCACCCTTCTACAACCTCTGAAATCAATATTGAGGATCTTAACCGTCTGATTATAGAGGCAATACTTGTTTCTAATCGCAACAAAATTAATTGTACTCGGTTACATAGTTCTGATGTCTTTAAAGGTATAAACGCTACTCCTAATGCGATTTGGGCACAGCACATTGATACCAATATGGGTGGCGGCATCACCAAACCTGTTGAGGAGGTGAAATATGCATTGTTAAATCAAGGACAAGCGAAAGTATTTAAAGATTATATCGAGTTGGATACTAATACGGTGAAGGTTCGCTTTAGAACTAAGGACGCAGTATTTGCCAAACGACAAGCGAAGCTGAGGAGCAAAAAAGCATCTTTCATTATTAAAATGCGTTACAACCCAGATGACTTTAGATTTGCTTGGTACGCTGATCCTGATCAAGATTTTACAATCATTGAGTTTAATCTTGCCTCAGAACATAAACGCTTTGATGAGTTGACCGAAATAGAGATTTATCAACTTGATAGAGTGGAAGCTGCACAGCAAAGCTTGAACGGCCAAAATCGCGACTTTGAACATGTTCATATAACCGAGAAGATTGAAGAGGTAAATACTAAAAATCGGGCCAAGGGCTCAAAATCGAAAGGCAAAAAATCTATGGCTAAAGGCATAGACGAAAACTCTAAGATTGAAGCTAAAGTAGAGACTATTCTTGAAACGAATTATACCCGAACTTTGTTTGGCTTTGACTGCAACGAGTTAGGCGCTCGCACTTCTTCAGAAGGAGGTTCTGATGAGTAAGTCAAAGCAGCCTATTTCAACGAGTACATTTATGGATACTTTAGTAAAAGGGAACCCTTTAGTTACAGCTATAGAAGAGCGTGCTTTATCAGAAGACGAACTAAAACACAAAATCACTGTTCGGTGTGATAACAACGTAGGTTTTGATAAGTGGGGCTGTAGTCAAATGGAGGTGGGATTAGATACAGATTTTTTCATTTCACCCCCACATGCCTACACATTATATAGCCGAATTCGACAACTTATGATGATGGGGTACGTCAAACGTCATCCCGCATCGTATGACTACGACAAGTATATACATTTAGCCGACTTGAGAAAGACTCCTGCGCCAAAAAAACTCAAAGGATCAGGAAAGTCGATATTTATACGTGGGAGATCTGGAGAAGGCAAAACAACGCTACTCGATAGCCTCTTAGATACTTTCGAAACTGTAATCGAACACCAGCCAAGTCCTTTGACCGGGGGAAGAAAAATAAGACAAGTCTCATGGGTTAAAGTTGATATGAGTAAAGGCGCAAGTAGAAAGGCTTTTTATCTAGATGTCATTCAAGAAATTGATAAGGTGCTAGATACCTCCTTTGCGTCAAAGATCCCTAGTCGAGATTTAGAAGGCGAGCGGCTTTTATACATGATAAAGGTTTGCCGGATGGCTTGTTTAGGAGTACTTGTCATTGATGATGTTCAATGGGCACT
Source organism: Alteromonas sp. KS69 (assembly GCF_003989595.1). Taxonomy (NCBI): domain Bacteria; kingdom Pseudomonadati; phylum Pseudomonadota; class Gammaproteobacteria; order Alteromonadales; family Alteromonadaceae; genus Alteromonas; species Alteromonas sp. KS69. The sequence goes on from NZ_PYHU01000010.1 coordinate 202,529, forward strand.
ATCAGGAACAGCCGCTAACGCTAATCAAAAAATCACTAATGAGTTCCTTGAACAACTTTTTAATCAATTAGGTATCCCCCTTGTGTTCATAGGAACGCCGGAAGCTGAAAAACTCAAGGGGTTTGCTGAGCAAACGGGGCGGCGTTTAGCTCACAATGGCAGTATTGAAATAAATTCGGATCTAGTCACTTCAACATTTTGGCGAGACATGGTGAAAACGATGTTCGTGTCATTTCTTGGTATGGACAGTCGACATATAAATGATGATTTTTATCACATTGTTCACTACTACACGGAAGGTAATGCGAGTCGATTAAAAACAATTGTAGGAAATCTATTGCGACGTGAAATGACAGGATGTATTACTGCCGAATATATACATGAAGCCTATAGCCAAGAAAAAGGTGCTTTTGAAAAATTGAAGACGCCGTTTGTTGAGCTATCATCTAGTGCAGGTAAAAAACTAAACACTAAGTCAAACAAGCCCTCCCCAAAAGCCTCGCCAGACCGTACTGAACCTGAAAGTATCACCGAAGATGAAGAAGACTTCGAAGATATATTCATAATAAAAGGTGAGACTTATGGACAGTAGCACCTTATCAGTTTTGACAAGTTCAATAAATATAAAAGAGGGTGAATATTTACCTGCATACGTCTCTAGACTGTTGTCGTATTCCTCATTCTTAAAGCCGCAGGAATTTTATGGTTCATTTAGCTTAGGAGTACCTCGAACTTCAGAGGGGTATTTGCCGCTGTGGGCATTGAAATTTGCAGATTCAGGGGTGCTAGGGAAGCCACACTTAGAAACACTAGATGAACATTTATGCGGTAGTTTCTGGCGGCCATTTGCTTCCAAGGATGTCCTAGATAGCTTTGTATCGAAGCAGTATGAACGACGGGGTACGGGAAGAGTACTTTTCAAGGGGGAAAAGGCGTTAACTAAATATGCACCGCTTAAATATTGTGAACGATGCCGAGATGAAGAAATTGAGCAGCTTGGCTTTCCCGTTTGGAAGAGTCGTAATCAACTACCGACTGTTTTTACTTGTGAAAAACACAAAGATGTACTGCATCAAAAATTATCAAATTCTGCTGCTGTTCCCGATGGTAAGTCAGATGCTGCTTTTGAACAAACAGGAGGCGAACAACTCGAAATTTCAATGTTTCATCGCTGGTTAGAGTTTGAATCAGACATGATTATGAGGACCGAATGTCGTGATGGGAACGGTATGCTTAAAGTCTACCGGGATGTATTCCTAGAAAGTTCATTTTTTCAAGGTGCAAATTCAACGGCGGGTAAGCGACTCAATTCACAATGGTTAGATGCGTTGAGACGTTATTTATTTAAGCTATTTCCATATCAGCGTGATGAGCTTTGGCATCAACTAAAGTCAGTTAATATTGGTATTAGGGCGATGATGGATGTAAGTACGCCAGTGCACCCACTACTCTTACTTTTGTTCAAAACGTTCTATATGTTCGAGTACAAAGGATGAGTTAGCTCGATGGCAACGACTTTGAACACACCTCGCATCCAACCTGATGAAACCTTGTTTTCTTATGTCGCTCGTTGTCAATGGTTATGGGGCGAGTCATCATATGCTAGTACATCTGTAGATTGGTTTGGTTGTGAAGGAGGGTGTTTAAATCAACTTTTGCCTAGCCATATTCAAGATATCTCTGGTCATTCTGAATACGATGTGGAGCATCTTTTACACAATCATACAGCTTACCCTTTGCATGTTCTTTATAACGCTCGTCATGATGCACTGAAGGCATCAATCTGTGGCAGAGGTGATGCGAATAACGCAAACCTATCATGTTCACCACAGTTGGCATTTGGCTCATCAACTCAAAGTAAATATTGTCCTGAGTGCGCGAGGGAAGATGAGTCCAAAATTGGTATTGCATATTGGCATTTGTCGCATCAGTTGTGGGGAGTTAACGCATGTTACAAACATGGCTGCAATTTAGTTTGCTTACCTATCAATCCACGAAAATATCGCCTGCCACATTATCTTAAGCCTACAAAGTCTGTTATTGCTGCTAATACGCTACAAATCGAGTTTGCTAAGTATATTGTGCAACTACTGACTGGTAATACATTTAATAGTGAAGGTCAGCAACACCTCAAAGACCTGTTTCAAGCCCGTAGGCTATTCACCTCAAAACTTCATATACGAATTCCATTGATATTAGAGCGATGCACTAAATGCGCCGAGGCGTTAGGTATTCCTAATGTCGTGAATGCAAGAAGTGTTCGCCGGATTCTTTTCGAACCAGAAATAAGTATCCATCCTTTTAAACCAATTTTTCTAGCATTTGTAGTTGAGAATATGCCCGAACAACCTTTGCTTAGGTCAGAAGTCTTAGTTCAGCCTCTTAAGAAGCCACCAGCAATTGAAGCAAGGGCTGTCGCACTATTGCAAAGTCATCAATTTAACGTTGCAGAGATAAGTAGACGACTTAAAGTCAGTCATGGCTACGTAAAACAACTAGCCAACCGCATTGGGGTAATAACAACAGAGAGAAAGCAGATAATCACCGCTGATATTAAGCGCCAAGTGATAGCATTAGCGATAGATAATTGGAGCTGTAATGATATTGCAGCCGGTTTTGGTGTTTCGGAGTCATCTATTAGCGAAATTATTCAATCTGTCGCTGGCTTAAGCCTATGGCGTCAATATTTGAGAATGTATGACAAACGTAATGCCGTGCGAGAAGTTTTGTTAAATGAAAAGAGATGTAGTGCGCTTTTGAGCAGGAAGCAGCTTATGGGACTACAAGGAAATGCATTGAGTTGGGCATACCAGTATGACAAAACATGGCTTGATGCCAATTTTCCAGTACAGGGTAATCGAGCTAACCACAGCAAAATCATTTGGGAGAAACGAGACAAATTCCTTTTTTCTAATTTCAAAGAATTCTTGAAGCAACAGTTAGAAACTACCAATAAATTACCTACTAGATATGCACTGGATAAGCATTTCGGTGAGCACCGTTGGTTTACATGCAAATTCGATAAACTGACCAAATGTAAGCGTATGTACGACAAACTTAAATTCAAAATTAATCACAACGTTAGGGGAGTAGAAAATGTCAAAAAATAATGAAAAAGAAGATGTGTCAACTGATGAAGGGACTGTAGATATACATATCGACAACTGTCTAATTACGCAAGCTAAAGCCGCTCTAGAGCGATACCCCAAAACCGTTACTGAGCAGATAGAACAGTGGGCATACCTTGGTAGTGCAGCAGAAAAAAAATTAACAGGACTAGAGCAACTACAATTGCTGTCCGGTGAGTTTAAAATATCGCTAGTTGATAAGGAAAATGAAAAGGGAAAAAGTTAGTGACAGCAAATAGCTCTCGAAAACTGTAGTGGTATCGTTTACTTGGACACTACTTTTATCTTACTGATTTTCGTGAAACTGAATATTTGTAACTTTTGATATTTTTACAAAGTAACCTTGAAAGTTATTGTTTTTGGGATTGGCAGACCTCAATTCACCTATTACCACTGCGCTTGATAATTGTTCTGAGATATCACTTTCGACAATCAACTTTGTCCACTCAGTAGGCAGTTCGTATAAATCAAAATTCCCCATGCCACCATTGAAGCCAACTAAATATCTCTTATCATCAATTGAGTAATATAGGTTTCCATTCTGCAACCATTTTGTCATCTCACTTAATGCATCACCAATTTCATTCTTTAACATGTTCAATCCTTTCCCTTGGGCTCTTACATATAGAAATCAAAGACCCTTATATGGCCAATGAAAGGTAAGTTTTAATCACGAAGTAAATTTAGGACATTCAGAAATGTTAGGCTCTTATGTTTTGAAAATCAAGTTGTGATTAGTTTAACATATTGATAAATATCACAAAAAACTCAATTGTCAACGCGGGGTGGTAAGGTGAGTATGATGATAATCGGAAATCTCAGCTGGTGATTTTATTGTGGTAGCTTAGATACTTGCGTTTTTGTGACCAAGTTAACTACATTTATTAGATGCATATTGTACTGATGTCGTACTTGATTAAAGTGTTAATGATTAGCCGACAGTTTTTAATATAGAGAGAAATTATGAAGTTTTTAGCCGTTAGAGTTGGTTGGATGAAAGAGTATAAGGGAATTACGCAAAGTGACTATATTATTGGCGGTGGTAAAAACCCAGAAGAGACTGGCCGCGGTGTGGAGGTGTGTAACTTTCTGACTCATACTGATGGATACGTTTACGGTAATGTTGGAGTTAAGAGAGATAATTTACCCGGTCACAAAGTTGAATTGTTCATAAATAGGTTAGGTGCTAATGATGAGGATGATTTTGTTACTGATATTCCAATATTCTTTTTTGGAGGTAAACAATTTAAAGGAATAAATGAAAACCGTTTAATTGGGTACTACAAAAATGCAATTGTGTATCGAAAATCGCAGCGACTACCAGTAGATATGGCAACGCACGAACAAAATCAACTAAAGTACTATCGATTTAAAGCGAAAGCTGATGATGTCGTATTATTAAAACAACTCGATCGGACTACTAAATTTTCGCCCACAACCCAATCGCAATGGTGCTTTACTCCAAAGAAATATATTGACGTCGTTAAGAATATCTCTTTTTCAGAAGATTCCATAGAAAAAACCTCTCCCAGAAAGCCTGGTAGAAAAAATACACCTTATTTACAGCGTATTGAAGTTGAGCAGAAAGCTGTAGCATTAACGATAACGCATTATGAAGAGTTCGGTTATGAGTATATCAAGTCTGTAGAAAGCGAAAACTGTGGGTATGATCTAGAGATAGGTAAGGGTAAGGGTAAACTATGTGTAGAAGTAAAGGGTAGAGGCCAACAATCTCCAGACATAACATTGACTCCGAACGAATATAAGTACTTCAAGGAAAGAAACAAAAATTATCGACTCGTAATTGTTACAGGATGTATGACCGATGAACCAAAGCTTTTTATTTGTAAATTTAAGAATAAGAAGTTAATTGTTATAAACAATCAAGAAATGTCAGTAGTTGGCAAGACTGTGGAAGCTTTCAGGTTAAAAATTAAGTAATCATGGGGTTTCCAGACTTTTCTATTTAGTACACATAACTATAAATTAGTTAAGTGTCTAGAGAAGTCTGGTCGATTCAAGCCAAGCTCAAGAGGCGGTGTTTTTATATCGTTTACGTACATAGCGATCTGCATAATACATCTCGTCATTTAGTGAGTGATTGCCGAACTGCATGCAATCCCAGAGGTTATCCAAGGCATCTAAATTTTAACTTTAATCCAACTATAATTATCACAAACATAAATATATTAAGTACCCTTCCCATGAGTTGTTGAAAAAACGTACAGTTTAAGGTTAATATTTAACCGAAATTGTTTCTTGCCTTCATAGGTTGATGTAGAAATGGAAACTACAACAAAAGGGTCAACTTATGGCGAGCAGTAAAGTTCTTGTTCTAATTCATGGGATGGGGGTGCACACTTCCGATTCGTTCAAAAAAGAAGTAATTGAAGCTTCAAATAATTCACTGCAACGTTATCCATCATTCAAAAATATAAAATTTGAAGATAAAGTTCACATTGAATCAATAAGCTATGATGATATTTTCGAAAAACATAGAAAAAAATTAGCGGAAAATGCAGATTCAATTACCGAGGCAATAAAAAAATATCTGCCAAATGTTGCAATTCCTAATGTTGTTGAAAAGCTACTTACATTCGAACAAGGCTTAGGCGGCGACAAATTCGAAAACTCACATATATTAGACGTTTTGCTATATCTAACGCTAGTTGGTGCAGAAGTTAGAGCTAAAGTTACAGACGAAATTGGTAAGATTTTCGAAAAATATAACGATAGCAATATTTGCATTTTGGCTCATTCACTGGGCACTGCGGTAGCGCATGATTCGATGGATATGCTATTTACTGATAAGGAACCAAAAGAAGGCCAACTACCAATATCTAGCCATAAGATCGACAAATATTGGGCATTTGCTAATGTTAGTCGAATAATTGTTACACTTTCGGGAAAACAATCCCCGTTAGAATCAATAGTAAAACCCGGGAGGGATGGCTGCCTTGGTTCTTTCGCTAACGTTTATAATGAACTAGATCCTTTTGTTTTAGATATATTCAAGCGATTTAATCCTACAAAAACTGATGGTTGGCTTAGTCCAAATATTTATGAGTTTTTTTATCAAGCTATTAACACTAAAAAAGTAAGTAGAATTAATACTCATAGTATTAAAGGATATATAGAAGATCCTGATGTGAGCCACGAATTTCTAAACACATTTTTCAGTTTTCTACCCTCACCCGAAGAAAAGAAATTGGGTGATGCTAAATTTAAAAATATTGAATCAGAATATAATAAAGTCAAAAAATTCAACACAGACATAAACTCTTATGAGGACATAGTTAGCTTCATTAAAGCGTTAAAAGAATTTAAAGATTTTTTAATCAAGGAAGGTAGTGATGAATTGGTCTAAATATGTTGTTTTATCAGTCGTATTATTCTCATCAAATATATTTTCTAGTGAAAGTTGCGTTTATGATGGTCAATTTAAGAATGATATTGATGCTTCCTATTTTAATGAGACAATCAAACATGGGATTTTACTTAGTGAAACTTTATGCAAGGACACACTTAATCTGAATGACGCAAGCACTAGCACCTTAAAGCAAACTTTGCTTGAAGATTGGTTCAGTTCTATTACACAGGAAGCGACAAAGCTGAACGAAATTGCAAAACGCAACGGTAGTGATGGTATCGAATTACAAATTGAAGTCTTTAATAGAAAGTATTTCCACTTAAATTCCACTACTTTATCTGTAGATAATCGTGCTGACGGCACAACATATGCGTACCAAGATGACAATAATATTGTTAAATTTAAGTTAGAACAGTGCAAAAATGAATTTGGCTCAATTTGCCGAACAGTAGTTGACGAATATAAACAAGCTTTGGAAATACCATGGTACAGCATTAAAAAAAACACCTCGGCTAAAGCTGTAGCTGAGTTGAATTTGAAGTCACTAGCGTGGCAAAACTATTTTGAAAAAAGGCGTTCGCAAACTTCTTTAGAGTTACTGATTAACACTTGGAGCTATCAGGATGAATTAAAGAAGAGGGTGCCTATAAATCCGCCTAAATTTCAATGGATAGTTCTACATCCATCTATAGTATTACAACAGTCACCCGATGAAATAGACGGCTCTCAAATTAAAGAAGCTCTGGCAATTGAGTGGGCCGGGATTAATTATTGGGATCTCGATATTCCATTTGGGGCTTCGATTGTTTCAACTTATGCGGATAGAGCTATTGGTAAAGATTTTACAACAGGTTTGATGTTTCATATTAGTAATGATTACTCTATTGGAATCACTCATATAGGTGGTGAAAACAATGTATTTATTTCTGTTGATGTTATGAAACTCTTTGAAGATAAGAATAGTAATTTTAAGAGTTTTGTTTCTTCACTTTAGAAAATGTTAAGCAGATTTTAATACCTGACATTCTAGTTTATTGTAAATAAGGATTTTTATGAATAAACCGCTAATACTTTTAACTCTGAGCTTTCTAACAGGTTGCTCTAGCAGTTGGGTTCCTGAGAATGAGAAGTTTTTACCTACTTCGCCTACCACATCAAATAGCTTGAATATGAAGTTTCTAGGAGTCTCCAATGTTTATTTAGATGATGGTGAAACAAGTTTGCTAGTCGATGGTTTTTTTAGTCGGGTAGGATATTCAGCTATAATTCATGGATTGGAAACAGATACAAACGCTGTTGACACAGTGTTAGATAAAGCGGGAATCACAAGCTTAAATGCATTATTAGTGGCTCATACACATTTCGATCACATATTGGACACCGAATATGTCGCAAAAAAAATGTCAATCGGACAGGACATACCAACTAAAATATACGGGACTGATTCAGGTCGAAACATTATTACAGATCACGAATACCATACAGTATCTGATGGGGAAACTATTAATATTGGAGAGTTTAAGGTCACATTTATTGAAACTCCGCATGTTAAAAAAACTAAACGGGTTGAAATTTTAGAGAAAATACATCTATGGGCCACTGGAGGTGAAGAGTTCGCCGAGGCTGGTGAAAATTTCAGTTTCTATATTGAACACAAGTTGGGTAATGTGTTGGTAGTGCCAAGTGCTAGTTTTTTTCCAAGAAAATTCGATGGATTACAAGTGGATATAATATTTATAGGGGCAGGCTTAGTTGGAAACCAAGGTATCAAATATATTAACAATTATTGGGATGAAACTGTCGGGTTGTCTGGAGCCAGAATAGTAGTTCCGATCCATTGGGATAACTTTTTTAAGACTCTATCTGAAAAGCTAGTGCCGGCATCAGATTTTGTGGACGACCTAGCATTAACTATGTCCGTTTTTCATGAAAAAGCGAAAGCAAACCCCGACGTAGAGATTTACCTAATCCACCCATTGAAGAATGTTAATTTACAAAATGCTTTAGATTGTTCTGCGAGTAACAAAGACTCCATTGAAATATATAAAAAATAATATGACTTAAACTGTTGATAGACATAAAAATATCTTAACCACATTCATTTACAAATACTAGCAACTGCATTGTTGCAAAAGGCATAAGTAAAAAAGCGTGTATTCATTAAGTGAACTAACATTAGCTTTAAATCTTAAGCTAATGAAAATAAAAAGGATTTATAATGTCAAAATATCTATCTCTTCTCCCTTGTATATTGATATTCTTTGGATGCGCAAATCCAATAGATGACTTTAAAGCAGGTGCAAGGTCAAATGTTGAACATGATACTCAGCTACAAAAAGGGACTTTGGGTATTGCTCTTTCGGGTGGGGGTCTTAGATCATCTGCATTTGCATTTGGTGCATTAAAGACACTTTATGATGAAAACGTGCTAACTGACGTTGATATCATTTCCACTGTGTCGGGTGGAGGATATACTGGATACGAAGTCTTTATTAATGAGGTATGTAAGCCATCTAATACGTGTTATCAATCAAGCCAGTTTGGCGAGGCTACATTTGGAAGTAACAATTTTACTGAAATAGCTTATGGTAACCGTTCAGCAGGGCCCTATTGACAGCTAAATATATTTATTTTCAGTGATCTCTTGGATCCTATTGATTGATCCCCCCAGTCTGTCAAAGTGACTTCATGCCACGTAAAAAACAGCTATCAAAGCCGCCCGCAGTCGATAACTTAGATGATGCAAAATTGGTTATTCAAGC
>NZ_PYHU01000080.1:0-1174 GCF_003989595.1 Alteromonas sp. KS69
ATTTCGGAGTTACCCGATCAAAAATGACGTTTTTCCGAAATCACTGATCGGAATCCCGAAATCTTCTTCTTTTTCTCACTAAATCAATTGGTAAGCTCAACTTCATCACTTGATTGAAGGAACGAGCTGCCATGGCGAGAAAGAGAACCGATATGAGAAAAATTAAAGACGTCCTGCGTCTCAAATTCGAAGTAGGATTAAGTCATCGAGACATCGGCCAATGCTTAAGTCTCGGTCCTTCAACCGTGAGTGAAATACTCTCGCGCTTTAAATCCAGTGATTTATCGTGGCCGTTACCGGAAGCGATCAACGATAAAACGCTCGAGGCTCAGTTGTATAACACTGGTCCCGTTCAGCGCCAAAAACGGCTGCCTGACTTTATGCTTATGCAGCAAGAGTTGAAGCGTAAAGGCATGACTAAGCTGTTACTGTGGGAAGAATATTGCGCCGAGGATAGTGCGTCAGCTTATGGTTACACGCAGTTTTGCGAGCATTATCAGCGATGGCTTAAAAAGCAGAAGCGTAGTATGCGCCAGCATCATATTGCGGGCGACAAGTTGTTTATTGACTACTGCGGGCCGACAGTACCTATTGTTAATCCCGATACAGGCGAAGTGCGTTATCACGCACAAATCTTTGTAGCGACTTTAGGTGCGACCAACTACACGTATGTTGAAGCTGGCCGCTCACAACGTGAAGAAGACTGGATAATGGCGCACGTAAGAACGTTCCGCTACCTTGGCGGTGTACCCCGTTTACTTGTGCCGGATAACCTGAAATCAGCCGTTACCAAAGCCCACCGTTACGCACCCACGATGAATGAAAACTACGCCAAAATGGCGCGGCATTATGGCTGCGCCATCGTTCCGGCAAGACCTTACAAACCGAAGGATAAGGCCAAAGCAGAAAATGCGGTACTGATTGTTGAACGCTGGATATTAATGCGATTACGCCGGGAGTGCTTTTACACCTTAGCGAGCCTTAACGCACGTAGCAAAGTGTTAATGGAAGAGTTAAATAATCGGCCGCAGCGCTTACATCCAGGCTCTCGCCGTGAGCAGTTTGAACTGCTCGATAAGCCCGCGTTAATGCCATTGCCTGGCACCACGTATGAGTACATAGACAGTAAACGGGCCAAAGTTGGGCCGGATTACCATGTGCTGTACCAAAAGCA
>NZ_PYHU01000081.1:0-1485 GCF_003989595.1 Alteromonas sp. KS69
TGATCACCAAACGCCATGAATGTTCCCTTCTTTTTTATCTCACTGATTTTGCTATATTATTTGTGGGGATACCTCAGACTCTGTCCCCCATTCCTCTATTACTTTTGCCAAGCCTATACAAACGAAAAAGCCCTCAATCATAGAGGGCTTTTAAAGAGTAGATCGTGTTCGGTCTAGTGTTCACAGTAAATAAGTTGTTTAATTACACCGTTATTTTACAGGGCTTTTAGAATACCCGCATTGGATATAAGATGTTTAAAGTAGCAGTAGTCTATTAGCCCATTTGCAAATTTTCGACTTTAGTAACCAGAATGAGAATTCAGCTATATACAAATAGTCACGATTATCGACAGCGGTGTCATGGCTATCATTCAAAACCACATCTAGTGTCTTCTTGTGCAATGAAGGAGCCCAAGCCTTTGGCACTGTAATAACCAAGAGCAACAAACGCAAAATATTGGTCGTTGAAAAAACTTTGGTCAAAAGTAGAATACTGAGGAAAATCAAGTTTTGTGTCATTTGAGTTAAATAAATTTGATAGTTTTACACGCCACAACGTTTCTAAAAGGAGAGGGTATGTTTCTAAATGGTTGGCAAAAAGTGCATCATAATCAATTATTTCGTTAGCGAGTATATTAGACTGCCATTTGCCGTTTTCATCTTTGTTATTATTCAGCAAAGTTCTATTTTTATCTCTTATAACTTGACCATTACCCACCATTGATTGGTCGTAAAGACAATCCACGTAGTCAGATTTAATCGCCTTTAAGTAAACAATTTCAATTTTATCTCCATTTGGCGTTAGCGCTTTTCCTCTCATAAATGGATATGGCGTTTTTAAGTTCCGGTTCTTTCTATTCTTATATTGTTCAATCCCTTCAATATATAGAGAATAGCCCCAGTATCCAAGTCGGTCTTGAAGATTATAATATGCACCGAATTTATAGTCAGGATCGTGCTCGGCATCAATAATTATGACCTTCTCAACCCCCCGTCTAATAAGCGAATACGCACCAAGATTATCTGAATGCCCACCATCAGAAAGAGTAATGTCTTCATTTGAAAAAGACGTTGGGTCCGTAATAGTCTGCTTAAGTAATTGTTTTGTAGCCGCGCCAGATATAGCGACTAGTTGACTCAATAAAGGGCCATTAGTATCAGTATAGTCATTGAAGCCACGTGCATCTGAGCCTGCTTGGGTAGGTGAAAACTCATAGATATCTTGTGAAAAATTATCAGGCCTAGGATCTAAGAATGTCGTGTTAACTATTAGTTCGGGGGTGTTGAAATTATCATTAACATCATTCAAATTGCCAATATATATGCCAGATTCCGATTCACTATAGCCAAATTTTCGTCTAATCTGATTATTGTACACATCTACTAACGTGTAAAAAGGGAAAATAGAGAGCCAAGCATCTCCAAAATTAACAAAATTAGCCGTGGAGTAATGCGCATAAGCTAGTAACCGTTCACCAAGGCCCT
>NZ_PYHU01000082.1:0-1684 GCF_003989595.1 Alteromonas sp. KS69
ATGCCTTTCACTCAGCGCTGTCCATCTTTTCAAATAGCTGCGAAAAAGTCCGCTTCACGTACAGGCTGTGTGAAAACTATTGATCACCTTTTGGTCTAAGCAGTCTTTTTATATGATCAATCGGTCTTAAGTATCGATCCTCAATTGATATCTGAATTGGTACAATAAACTATCAAAAAATTGATAGGTTTCAATCACATGTCGAGATTTATCGAAGGCCAAAGCCGAACACAAAGCACGCTGTTCCCCGAAGTTTTAGATGACTACATCCATGAAGATAATCCGATTCGTGCAGTCGATATGTTTATCAATTCATTAGATTTATCTGAGTTGGGTTTTGCACGTTGCCAACCAGCCAAAACAGGTAGGCCAAGCTATTCTCCGGCAACCATGCTCAAGATTTACCTTTATGGTTATCTTAATCGCATTCAATCAAGCAGACGTTTAGAAAAAGAAACGCAGCGTAATGTCGAGTTGATGTGGCTGGTTGAGCGTCTTACCCCAGATTTTAAAACGATTGCTGATTTCAGACGTGACAACGGCAACGCGATACAACAAGTCTGTAAGCGCTTTGTGTTGATATGCCGTGAACTCAATATGTTTACGGATGCCATCGTGGCTATTGACGGCACTAAATTCAAAGCGGTTAACAATATCGCTAAGAACTACTCACGTGGTTTGATAAAGACGTGTATCGAAACAACCGAAAAAGATATTGCCAATTATCTTATGGAGCTCGATAGAGCAGACCGCCAGTCCCGCACTGAAGACGCAGAAAAAGTGAAAGGCAAGCTCGCTAAACTGCAAGCGCGTCTGGTAAGCGAGAAAACAATACAGCAAGAATTGGAAACCTTACCCGACAAACAAATCTCCTATACCGACCCCGACAGCAGGCGAATGGCACTAAAGCATAAAGGCGTATTAGTTGGCTATAATATTCAAGCGGCTGTCGACACCAAACATCACTTGATACTTGCCCATTACGTGACGAATAACCCAAGTGACAGACATCAGCTTGTCCCGATGAGCCAGCATGTGCAACAAGCGTTAGGTAAACAAGACATTACCATTCTTGCTGATAGAGGTTATGACGACAGCACGAGCTTTAAGACTGTTCATCAGGCAGGCGTTACTGCAATTGTTCCGAAGATCCGTACTTCGGCTAATCGAAAAAAAGGACTGTTTACCAAAGAAGACTTTGTCTATAACAAAGAAAAAGACGTCTATGAATGTCCTGCTGGCAAAGATATCCCGTTTAGCTTTGTTTCAACTGACAAAGGAAAACCGCTACGCGCTTACATGTCGGTCATGACCTGCAAAGGTTGTACTATGAAATCGCGGTGCACAACATCACCAGCAGGAAGACGGATCCGAAGACTCGATGATGAGGAGCATGTTGAACGCGTGGCACAAGCTTATAAAAACATGCCAAACGCAATGACATTGAGGCATCAAACCGTCGAGCATCCCTTTGGTACAATAAAGCAATGGGCAGGAACGCAACAACTACTGACAAGAACATTAAAACATGTAAAAACAGAGGTAAGTTTGCAGGTCTTGGCATACAACTTCAAAAGAATGATGAATATCATGGACGTTAGCGGTCTCATATCTGCAATGAAGACATGAGAGTTGTGGCGACACTTATCCAAAAATGTTAGTGCCCTCAGAATTACTATATCGT
>NZ_PYHU01000083.1:0-1118 GCF_003989595.1 Alteromonas sp. KS69
ATAATGGTGCTGGTGTTTTGATATCGTTCTTCCATCCCTCCAAGTAAGCCATGGGCCGGTCTTGCACTCATTTTTTCCATTCCCCAGTCATCTAGGATGAGCAGCTCTTTCTTCGCGAGTTGTGCAAGCTGTTGTCGGTAACTTCCATCGGCGTGGCCGATATTCAGCTCATCAAGAAGCTGGCCGAGCCGGTAATATCTTACTGTATGATGCTGTTCACAGGCTTGTCTGGCTAATGCGCAAGCGAAGTACGTTTTACCGCACCCCGTTGCACCAGTAACGATAATGTTATGAGCATGATGTAAGTATTGGCCGCTCAACAGTGTGGCGACTTTATCTTTGCGTAGACCGCGCTCTGCACGGTATTCCAATCGGCTGGCGTGAGCTTCTAAGCGCAAGGTTGCTTGCCGCAGTAAACGCTTCACTTTGCTGTCTTGACGACAGTGAATTTCGTGCTGTGCCAGTAATCCCAAGCGTTCTTCGAAGCTCATCTCGTCGTAGGTTGTCGCTTGGCTTTGTTGTTGCAATAACGCTTGAGCGAAGTGCCCAAGCCGTAAGCTACGCAGTTGCTCTTGTAGTTGAGATTGTGTCATGAGTTGTCCTATTGATAGTAATGTTGGCCGCGGATGTTGTGGTGGGTAACAGGTTGTTCATCTTGCTCGACAGCGGTGCTCGGTACGCTTTCTTGGTGATGTTTGAGTAAGTTCATCACAACGCTTCTGTGAGGGCGTTCTAGCAGTAACGCCTTTTGGCAAGCGGCTTCAAGTCGCGCAGCACCATGCTGTTTAGTGAGATTTAGAATGGCTAGGCAGCTTTTAATCGCTTGCTCTGGATGTTGACGGCTATGGATGTGCCACTGCACCACACCGCGCGTACCTACACCAATATTCTCCGCCCAGTGCAATAAGCGTTCAGCGCTGAAGCGTTGTTTTACATGGCTGTCCGGCATGTGTTCTTTTTGCGTTGAGAAGCCGCCGTCTTTTGCTGATTTAGCGTGCTGTGTCACCAGTTGATTTTGGTGATAGATGCTGACCACACTGCCACTTGCCTCGATGGTCACCGTGTTGCCTACTAAGGTGTGCGGTACAGAGTAAGCGTGCTTTTGGTACAGCACATGG
>NZ_PYHU01000084.1:0-1187 GCF_003989595.1 Alteromonas sp. KS69
GTGGCCGATATTCAGCTCATCTAGAAGCTGGCCGAGCCGGTAATATCGTACTGTATGATGCTGTTCACAGGCTTGTCTGGCTAATGCGCAAGCGAAGTACGTTTTACCGCACCCCGTTGCGCCAGTAACGATAATGTTATGGGCATGATGTAAGTATTGGCCGCTCAACAGTGTGGCGACTTTATCTTTGCGTAGACCGCGCTCTGCGCGGTATTCCAATCGGCTGGCGTGAGCTTCTAAGCGCAAGGTTGCCTGACGCAGTAAACGCTTCACTTTGCTGTCTTGCCGACAGTGGATTTCATGCTGTGCCAGTAATCCTAAGCGTTCTTCGAAGCTCATCTCGTCGTAGGTTGTCGCTTGGCTTTGTTGTTGCAGTAACGCTTGAGCGAAGTGTCCAAGCCGTAAGCTACGCAGTTGCTCTTGTAATTGAGATTGTGTCATGGGTTGTCCTATTGATAGTAATGTTGGCCGCGGATATTGTGGTGGGTTACAGGTTGCTCATCGTGTTCGACAGCGGTGCTCGGTACGCTTTCTTGGTGATGTTTGAGTAAGTTCATCACAACGCTTCTGTGAGGGCGTTCTAGCAGTAACGCCTTTTGGCAAGCGGCTTCAAGTCGGGCAGCACCATGCTGTTTAGTGAGATTTAGAATGGCTAGGCAGCTTTTAATCGCTTGCTCTGGATGTTGACGGCTATGGATGTGCCACTGCACCACACCGCGGGTACCTACACCAATATTCTCCGCCCAGTGCAATAAGCGTTCAGCGCTGAAGCGCTGTTTTACATGGCTGTCCGGCATGTGTTCTTTTTGCGTTGAGAAGCCGCCGTCTTTTGCTGATTTAGCGTGCTGTGTCACCAGTTGATTTTGGTGATAGATGCTAATCACGCTGCCACTAGCTTCGATGGTCACTGTGTTGCCCACTAAGGTGTGCGGTACAGAGTAAGCATGCTTTTGGTACAGCACATGGTAATCCGGCCCAACTTTGGCCCGTTTACTGTCTATGTACTCATACGTGGTGCCAGGCAATGGCATTAACGCGGGCTTATCGAGCAGTTCAAACTGCTCACGGCGAGAGCCTGGATGTAAGCGCTGCGGCCGATTATTTAACTCTTCCATTAACACTTTGCTACGAGCGATAAGGCTCGCTAAGGGGTAAAAGAACTCCCGGCGAAGTCGCATTAATTTCCA
>NZ_PYHU01000011.1:0-80049 GCF_003989595.1 Alteromonas sp. KS69
GATTTTGGTTGACCACGTCATCTACAACTTGTTGTCCATTGAACGGTATACAATGTGACTTTATAGATTTTGCGTTGTCTCTGAACGCTTGTACAAACGCTGATGAAACACCAGGTAATAAAATGCCGAAGTCGATTCTTGTCACTTTGGCCTTACTGAACAATTGCATATACCGGTATTCACCACCAATCCGTTTTTGAACATGAATTAGCGCCTGCTTTATTTCATCCCGTGTTAGCTTATTTGGATTAAACGATAATCGTAGAGAATACTTACCGGACTCTTTTTCGTTCCCTTCTAAATATAAGAACAGGGACTTATAACTATCACCGTTGAACCGAAGTTCGAATCCGTGTGAATAAAATGGTTTGCCGTAAATAAGCCCAGAACCTCCACCATTGAGTTCGTAGGTCGAGGTAGGAAAAACTGTGAAGTCTGCTGGCTTTGCCGCTGTCCCTACTTTATAAATGCGAGGCCTATTTTTTGCACCAATAGGTTTGAGTAGTGAATCGATATCCTTTATTGAACACCTCACTGTCAGTGTGATTTGGTCGCAATCTAATCTCAAATATCGCTGCGGTTCATTACAATATATTCTCAGTAACTTGGCCTGGTATCGGCATAATGCTTTGTCTTGAAGCTTTGCTGTAACGTTATTAATTTGCTTAAAACCTGGTTCGGTATTAGCCAAATCAAGCAGTGCCAACAGCTGCGAATTGTGTTTGTCGTTAATAAGTTCATAGCGAGACTTATCAAAAGTGCTACGAATCCATGACTGTGTATTTTTGCGATCTGCCATAAAAACACTCTTTTAATACGTAGAAGTGTCTGCCTATACCGTATATTAATAGTGTGTATTAATAGATAGTTACAGTGGTATTACAGACATTAACAACTAAAAATGAAGGTGTTGAGTGTGCATTTTGTTGAACTAAAAATGCACCTCAAACAATTACTAAGGTTTATATCATTGGGCACCAGCTTCAGTGATATAAGGATTCACTTCCCACAAAGGTTTCTGTCTGCAATTTGTAGCCTTTCTAACCACTAATGCAGACTCTAAAACCATAATGGCTCGGTTCACTTCATCGGTGTTTGTGTTTAGCCCGCTCCAATTCTTTTGCGCTATGTCACGAGCCGAGAACTTGGACGGGAGTCGATCTATTCGTTTTAAAATCAGTATCGCATTAGCAGTATCAACATTTGTTCTAACATCGAAAACGTGGCGAGCATGAGATTCCAAGAATTTTGCAATTCTGACGGCTTTTTTAGCTGAGGTTTCGGAAACGCTTTTTATAGGGCCGACAACTTGTTTCGCATCGTCAAAACTTTCAACCACTTCAAAAAGCAGTGCAAGTTTAGGCACTAGCGTTCTATATTTTAATAGGTAGTTTTGATACACATTATGTACGTCTTTGTTACTCTTGAAGGAAGTAATCTCGCGGTACCACTGTTTATAAACACCCAATGCTCGGTCTGACAAGCAAACGCTGCGTTCTTTCAAGCCAAGATTTGGCTGGAAGCCGAAATCACATCGATTAATTGAACTAAAGAGACTCTGTACTTTCGAAATTAATGATACTTCCACTTCTCCGGAAGCAGATGAAACGTTGTCAGTAGTTTTCGGATGAAGAAGAATGTTAAAGCGCTGCCACAGTCCATCATTTTCCTCACTTCCCTTTAAGGTATTTCGAATATGCGGATAAATAACAGATGGTTGGGTGGTTGCAAAAATCGACAAGAGCATGTTACTGGCATACGTAGTGCCCGTGTTTAGCCTATCAATATCATGCTGACCAAACCCCGAATTACACTCCAGTAGGAATGAACGATATTCAAACCCCTTGGAGCCTCGAAGCTGATAAATAAATAGTTTTAGCTCCTCAAGGTCCATCAAAATCCCATTATGGTTTTCGCCTAGTATGTGTTGCAAGGCGGCATACGTTGCCTTGTTGGTTGTATAACGTACTAACGTCGGCTTTTGAGGCTGTCTTGAGTTTTCAGTTACTTCAGATGCTAGTAATTCCTCCATCTTTCTTTTTTCTATAGGGTCTAAGGTTTTATCGATAGCGGTAATGCGCTGTCTGATATGCTTTGAAACAGTCTTCTCACGCTCTTTTCTTATTTTTTTCAGCGCTTCATACCGTTCTATAGCATCTTCGTAGTCTGACAGGGCCTTATCATTCAGTGGGCAAAAAAACTCCCTCATTCGCAAATGCACAGGTGACTTTCCTGCTCCCGAGTCTCCTATTGATATAGCCCAAAAATTTGGCGCTATAACTAAATCACTATTTTTCTCAGGTTTTACGTGAATTTTATGACCTATGACAGAACCAATCATTGTCAAAAGCGGAGCAAAAGCAAATTCAGGAGGGCAACAATAGGCTTTGCTAAAGCTTCTTACAGTTTCTTGCATTAATGCAGGGAGAGAATCAATTGGTAAAGATTCTCTGGTCCCCTCATCCGCGTTTAATTTAGATGGTGACACCCATACTTTTAGCTCATTCTTAAGAACGAACTCTACTGGCGTAAGCGGCTGATATTTAAACCAAAGCATTTGCGCAAAAGCGTTTTGCTTCCAGTTCTTTGAGCCTGGAAGTCGAATGGGAAAATAGGATATGACTTTTGCGCTAGTGCAACCTTCTTTTTCTGCTTTTATGGCATCAGCTAACTTCACATGCTGTTCTTCGTCTTCTAGACAGACGAACCATATTACAATGTACTTTTTTTCTCCTATTTTTGTAATGACTGAGGCATGAGAGACACTTTTAAGAAATTTTTCTTCTTCCACATTAACAATCTCAAACGTACCTTGAATGCCCTTTAATTCCCTATTTTTGGGCCACACGTCATTTCTGATAAGGACATTTTTACGTTCGTTATTTTTAACTCTTAGCCAGTTTTTTCCTTCAGCTACGCTCTTGAATGTTTTTCTTGATGTATTTTCCCCATTAAATACACCATATATTAAGTCTTCATACACCATTCCAGTTATTTCAATCAGCTCGTCAACATCCTTAATACGATTGAATTGTAGTTTTCTTAACGTAGAAATACATGCTTTTATTTTCATTGGCTATACTCCAAAAAATTACTTTGATGACCATTCGATGTGTTAAATCAAAACCTATTTTCCGGATGTGTAGCAGCAGTGTCCTCAGTGAAAAAGACCTATTAAACACCTCATAAATAAAGCAAAAATAACTTCTGAATATCAAGCACTTAAATAGGAAAGGCAGAGCTTTTTTTTCGTTGTCGTCAGACATGTTTAGAAGCGTGATAGTTAACATCAATACTAAGGTGAAATTTATCTCTTTAAGCTATTGTTCTTATTACCAAAAAAAACTGATAGGCTAAAAAAATTAAAATAAAAAACTTTCCAATAGTTCGGAGTTGAGTAATTGTGAAATTAGGAACGGAAGAAAGCCGAATCAGACTGGTGCCAGACAACGCTAAACGTGAGGCGTTAGAACAAGCGACAGGGCTAGGTCGTAGTGGCGATGTAAATATTGAATTAAGTAGAATGAAATCCCCGCAGCAAGCTTTCGACCTTTACTTAAAAAATTTAGTCAGAAATCCGAGACTTGATGCTGACGATATTCGGCTCGGCTTTTTACTGTTTGATTTACTTGAGCACAACTTAGGAAGCCAAAGCTTTCTTCTCATACCAATGTCTGACTTCCATATGTCACAAATTGGAGAAAATGGGGTGCTCTACTTTCACGGCACTCGCAACTGTGAGTTTGGATATGACTTTTTGGAAAAGCAAAGTCTGTTAGACATTGCTAATAAATGTCGGCTGGATATAGATACATCACATCTTATTAGTTTGCTCAATAGACTACACAGTTTCTTCTACATAACTTGTACAGAATTATGTGAAGAGAACCTTGCTGTAAATAGGATAGGGTTTGAATATAGATATCAGGAAGTTTTATTGTCTGAAGACGCAAAGATGGTACACATCCGTCTCAATGAGCGGTTCAACAAAATAGATCTCACTAAGCGCTGGGGGAAATCAACAAAATAACTATTTTTTACTGGGACAAAACAGCCATACAAATAACTAATATCGCCTGATATTATCTTCTTCGCTTTCTAAGCACTTCCATTCAAATTCAATACTTTTAACTACAACTTCGGAGCATTTTATGAATGCAGCTTGCCCCTATGCGCTGTATTTAGGTCGACTTGCGCCTAATAGTCAGCGCTCAATTGCTTCACAACTAAATAGCATTGCAGACATGATGGGTTGGACTGATGTAGAGCGAACAGATAAATATCATCAAATCGATTTTCAACAAGCTACCTATATAAAAACGAAGCTTATTACTCAGGGTTGGTCAGCTAGATCTATCAACAGAGCAATGATAGCAATTAGAAGTATCGTAAAAATAGCTGTACTGTCCGGGCTCGTTCCAGAAATGCAGTCAATTCAGCTTCGGGCTATCAGCAAAGTGAATCACGGCAAACACAATGGAAAGCCTCTCTCAACTGCGCAGGTCAATAAGCTACTGATAAAGTTACAACGCGATACATCTATTCTCGGCATTCGAAACTACGCATTAATTTCAACTCTTTTAGGCACAGGGTTACGACGAAGTGAACTAGTAGCCCTCTTGGTAGAAGACTTTATCGAAGGTACTGCTCTGATCGTCAGAAAAGGAAAAGGTAACAAGAGCCGAACTGTTCATCTGCCAGCATGGACGCAACTTGCGCTGAATCAATGGCTAGCACTTCGAAGTAAGAGCAACGGCCACTTGTTTGTTCGTGTCGCAAAAGGTGGAAATATTAAACACAACACCGCGTTGTCATCGTGCTCTATCTATTCACTCACTAAAAAGTCGCTAGCATCAATTGGCATAGAAGGAGTCTCGCCGCATGACCTTCGACGAACGTTTATCACACGATTACTTGAACAAAATGTAGATATAAACACTGTGCGCCAAATGGCAGGACATGAGGATATCAGTACAACCATCATGTACGACAAGCGAAATGAAAAAGTGATGCAAGAAGCTGCATCTCTACTTTCCTATCAATAATGGGGCGCTAGCATGTCTTATAAAGTACTCAATAAGTCGAGTGAGCTTAATTACCTTGCATGTGAATGGGGCAAGCGATTACTCAACTATCTGCCTTCAATCGATACCGATATACTCAGTAAAAGTCTTGCCAGTAATTTGCGTGGTAGCAAGGTATCTACCCAATCGTTTTTCATAGGTAGAAGCAAAAACGTCAATTACAAAGCTTGCCTCACTATTACTGATACTCAGCCTCAGGTAACGAAAACCTTTTTAGCTAATTGTCGCTATATCAGAACCGTGATGGACTTGCCTAAGCAAACCGAGTTACTGATTCAGTTCGCCTTGCTCTCACAGGTTAACAAGTGGATTAGAGCGCTTTCTTCTGAGGTGCACATGCAAACAAGCCACCTTTCGTTAAACGAAATCCTCAAAGACATTTCAGGCATCAGTGACGAACTATTTTCTCACGCAACTGCGCAGCTCAATCATTATGGTTTTCTGCCTGATACAGACTTTTTGTCCTTCGAGTATGGTGCAATGCCAAAAGCACTTGTTCGAACGCTGTTAAGTGAAACAATTACCTCAAGGGAAACACTTATAGCACCGTTGCTGCATCCTTCGCCCGATGCAAGCTTCACATTAGATGATTTTCCTCACGTGAATACTGCGCTTTTGTCGCAATATCTCACTGCTGCTAGTAAGTCTAGACAGTCTGGAGCAAGCATTTTGCTCTATGGAGCTTCAGGAACAGGTAAAACAGAGTTATCGAGGACACTTGCCAAATACTGCGATAGAACACTTTACGAAATTCGTTCTACTGCACTTGCTAGCAATTTCTCTGAAGATGAGTTCAATAGCCGCTTTCCAAACAAAGAAAGGCTTCGTTATTTAGCGTTACTTCAATCATTGCTGACGTATAAGGCAGACGCTATGTTACTGGTAGATGAATGCGAGAGTTTATTCGATTGTGCTGACAGCCAATACAGTAAAGAACATCTACAGCGATTCATTGAGCAAAACGAAATTCCCTGTATTTGGATTACAAATCATATCCAATATCTTGAGCCAAGCTTTATCAGGCGATTCAAGCTCGTATTAGATGTTCCTACGTTAAGACCAGAAGAAATCGAACAGATAACGCGGCCTTACTATCACGGCTTAAGCGTTTCTTCGTCAGCACGAAAAGTTATTAGTCAAACAGAGAACATTACGCCAGCAATTGTTGCTAACGCAACGCATGTCGCTCACGCTATTAATGCTAAACGTGGTCGCGCAGAAGCTGTAATCGGTCAAGTTGTCGAAGCGTCACTTAGAGCAACGGAGCAATGGCAAAATAAACTTGAGTACAAAAGTGAGCTACCTTTCGATACGAGCTACTTAAATATTAAGCAGTCAAAGGAGTATCTCAGCGAAATAGCGTTTGCACTTAAGCACAACCAACCGGCGAGAACATTAATCTCAGGTCCTCCAGGAACAGGCAAAACCGCTTTCGCGCACTATTTAACAGAGCTACACGGTAGGAAGCTACTGCGTGTTAAATGCTCTGATATTTTAAGTAAATGGGTGGGTGAAAGTGAGCAAAAGGTGGCTGAACTATTTCAACGCGCTCATGATGAAGAGCAAGTCATATTGCTTGATGAAGTGGATAGCTTACTAAGCTCACGTGAAGCGCTCACTGCTCATCACGAACATCAGCTGGTTAATGAGTTCTTAACGCAAATAGAGTGTTTCACACAGCCTTTATTCGCTGCTACTAACTTTTCCGACAAGCTTGATAAAGCCGTGTTACGTCGGTTCGATTTCAAACTAGACTGCCAATACCTTACGTCTACTCAAGTAGTAGAGTTGTACAAAAAACTCACTAAAGTTAGAACGCTCAAGGAAGCTGAGACACAAAAGCTATCTTCACTGCGCAACCTTACACCCGGTGATTTCGCTCTATTGGCTCGTCGAAAGAAGTTTCAACCCAAAATTCAAATTCGTGACTTTGCCATCACCCTGTTGGCAGACGAAAACCTGCGTAAGCAGAAACACACACCAATGGGCTTTATTCGCCCTTAACATTTAAAGGTAAACATTATGACTACATCTGTATTGAGTTCGCTCAAGGTTATCGCTCGTCCTGAAATCAAGCAGAAGCCACCGGTATTGAACAAGCGTATGAAGCTAATCAACCGACTTGAACAGCAAAAAAAGCTCGCCACTTGTATGCTTGAAGGCACACCATTCGTGGCATACAAAGAAAAAACCGTCAAAGATCCAGAAACAGGAGAGCGAA
Organism: Alteromonas sp. KS69; assembly: GCF_003989595.1. Taxonomy (NCBI): domain Bacteria; kingdom Pseudomonadati; phylum Pseudomonadota; class Gammaproteobacteria; order Alteromonadales; family Alteromonadaceae; genus Alteromonas; species Alteromonas sp. KS69. Next base: position 7,306 of record NZ_PYHU01000011.1, read on the forward strand.
TTAAAAAGCGTTGGCAGGCCACCGTTCGTCCTTGGTACTACGACACCGATAACCACTATTTCCTTGAGGTTAAAGTGGGCATAAGAGCAATCGAGTTACAAAAGGGGAAACCAGCCATAGATGTTGGCGATAAAGAAAAGCTTCCCGAGGTCATCGACATCTTGATAAGCGCGGTAGAAAAAGGAGAGCTTGATGAGTTCTTAATATCGCCGCCAAAGACTGTCGCAAAGGGGAAGACTCCGGCCAACGCAAAGTTAGCAAAATCGTAGTTAGCCCCCTGCTTCACTCATCAGTTATCGTCATTAGCGCTTGATTGCGCGAACAACGACAGCGAACCAAGAATCGAGTGCTGTCTATCTTACAAAAGTAAGTCGCACTTACGTAGCACTAGCGTTTCAGAAGCATAACTAATAACGCTACTGAAAGCGACGTAGAAGACATTGCAAACTGTTAGTCAGTGACTTTACTTAGTTGCTTGAAAGCGTCGTACAGACGCGCTAGGCAGCACTCACATTCATAGATTCCAATTAGAAGATTTTTTTATTATGCATATTCATTATGAAGGACTCGCTTTGCCTGTCTCAAAGCGATTTGCACAAGCACTTGTCGATTTACTTGTGCAGCATAGCGTGTCACAAACAAGCGTGACAATTAACTTCAGAGATCCTAACTATTCAGCTGAAAGTGGTGGTTTTCACCCTGTAGAGATTCGCTTGGAGAAACGCAACAACGCATGGCACTTTTGCTATGTCACCGATTTTACCCATATAGGAAACAGCCTCTATGCAGAGCTAGCAAAAGACCTCGACTTTGATTTCGATGCAGGTGTTTTTCAAAACCTGTTCGGTGTGTTTCCTATTGAGCAAGCAACCGATATGTATCAAATATGGGAAGGTAACTTCTTGCATTACTGGCTGGAATTAGATGTTTTCTCGATATCGGTATCCGAGTAGCTACAAAACATAAAAGTGTAAACACATTGGGAAAGCTGACAAACCAAAGGAGGTAATCATGTCGAGATGCTTTTCCAACTACAACATCACTAGCAGGTATGCCGCTTATGTAGTCTTTAAAGGTCGAACGCCGGGAGTTTACAAATCATGGAAAGAAACTAAAGCCTTAGTGAATGGCTACTCAGGAAGCCGTTACCAAGGTTTCGCGTCTATCGAAGAAGCAAAACGCGCCTACAGACGCTTTTTAGACGACGGCAAAATAGTGCTCAAGGCAAAACGCAAAACCAAGCAAAAGAAACCTCTAAAGCCGAATATGGATAACGTTGATCTTCCTCCTTGGGAATTAGATTAGGCTAAGTGGTCGCGAAGATAGGACGGTACAAGATAATTTGTGTCGTCCCTTTTCCTTTCTGTCTCGTCATTTCGAAGACGGTAGGCAGACTAGAAACAATATCGGTCACTTTTGCTGCACCATAAGTTCTTGGGTCAAAATCAGGTTTAGCACGCTTTAGAAAATTACCGACTGGACTTACATTCACCCAACCATCATCATTCTGATATAACTCCCAAGCTTTAAGCATTGCTGGTATTAGCTCTTCTGCACCATTACCAGTGCTACTTTGCTCCTGTTTAGGTTTACCTGATTTAGAAACCTGACCTGCCTCTAGGTTTTCGGTGAATATAAAGTCATCACAGGCGTTGCGAAATGACACCGGCGTTTTCTTCTCACCTACGCCAAACACAAATTTCTCTGACTCTCTCAAACGTGACGCTAGCTTAGTAAAGTCGCTATCACTGGATACTAAAGCAAATGCGTCTATTTTTTCAGAATAGAGTAAATCCATCGCATCAATAATCATCGACGCATCTGTTGCGTTTTTACCCGTTGTATAAGCAAATTGCTGAATCGGCTGTATGGCTAATTCATTAAGAGGCGTCTTCCAGTTCTTCAACGCATCAATAGACCAGTCTCCGTAGGCACGCTTGATGAGTACATGGCCGTGTGCTGATATCTCATCCAAAATGGCAGAAAGTTTCGACAGCTGAGCGTTATCAGCATCAATTAGTACCGCTACTTTTTTGTGAACATCCAAGTCTTTCATCTATTTTTTCCTTAAAAATACTTATTCTGTGTAACGACATTTAGGAAAGGCAGAACAACCTAGAAAAGTATTGCCTGCATGAGCTCCTCGCTTTGCTTGCCGCTCCACAAGCTCACTTCCGCACCTAGGGCAAGCGGTTTTTTTTATCTCCTCTACTTTTGGCTCCGCTTGCACATCATGGATAAGTGAAAGCAGCTCGTCTCCGTCAATGAGTACAACGGGCTTATCAGAGGCAAAATCTATAGCTTGCTGGGTGAATTTACCCGAACAAATTACAACAACCTTGGCTGCGTTGCTGGCAGTGAGCACGCCAAACATCTCGCGTACCACACTGACACCAACTTTTTGCGCTTTCCATTGTTTGCACTGAACGAATATAAGCTCTTCGCCTTTTCTCAGTTCTAGGTCAATCCCACCGTCAGCACCAAAACCACCTTCGGTTACTCGATAACCTTGTCTTCGATAGGCTTCTGCCACTAGCTCCTCAAAATTGCGCCAATGCAATTGCCGAATGGTCTCAATACTCTTTTGAGCATCTAATTGCTTGGCTTTGCGACGCGAATTAAAAAACGAAAAAGGCGCAATGAGTAATATGAAAATTGCAAAATAAGGCGCAGGAATAGCGAGAGCCTTAAATATCATGTTGATAAGCTGGTTATCAGTTTCAACACAAGGCAGCAAATGGCCCATCAATAAATAGGTAATTGCCGATGTTATAACTGAAACCCACCATGGCGCTTGGAAAAGAAGGTCAGCAAAAGATGTGTTTTTTCTAGGCATAATTGAACATCCTTGTTAAATATCAAAAATATATTAACTCAGGCAATATCTTGATTGGGTATTAATTTCAATCGTGTAGTATCGTCTAACAATAGACGGTAGGTTTTTGAGAAATAGGAGAGGTAAACATGGACGTGTTTATCGGCATTGATGTCGCTTGTGCGAAAGATAAGTATTTACCGCTGGTGATTTGCACCAGACAAAATGGACAATTATTGCCGTTTCCATTAGCTAATTACCAAATAAAACCACCTAGAGGGTTGGGAAACGCTCTAACACTGCACGAAAAAGTAAATCAAGCATTTGCAAACGATGTCGCGCGCTACATTGAAACGGTATGCGTCACCTATCAGTTGAACCCTGTTCGTATTGGCATTGACTCACCACTTAGACCAAGAGATAACCGGCTTAAACGCAGGCTCGCGGAACAGGCACTCGATAAAGCAGGCATCAGCTGTTACACCACTCCTTCTACAGCCGATTTCGAAGCCATCAAGGCGAAAGGTATTGCTCACCTACAATCAGATAAACCAATACAAAACCTTCCACATGCCCACCAAATTTTTATGCTGTTAGGTTTCGCTTTGAATAAGCGACTGAGTAAAATCGCCGAATGCATAGAGGTATATCCACACGCTACAGCTAAAAAACTAGGTGTCGCTGACACCCACAAAAGCAAAGGAAATCAGGCTGAACTACAACTGTTTGCTATTTCCCATCATACTGGTTGGCCTAAAACTAACGATGATTGGCCGCAAGTAGGCAATATGTGCCTTGGCACCATGCATGATAAAGTGGACGCATACAGTGCTGCATGGGTAGCAAGCTTGCCTGAACAGGAATGCATCTGTTTTGGCGACCGAGAGAAAGGCGATGCTATCTGGATACCTAAAGTTAAGCCGTTAAGCAGTACAAAGGCAGGGCCACCGACAAAGCCTAAACCCACAAAAAAGAAAAAGCAGCCTGTTTCCAATGAAGGTTATAAGCGTTCTTGTCCTGCCTGTTATCAACATGAATTTAAACGATGGCCGTTAGGATGGGATGCGCATGCAGCGCATCGCTGCACTGGGCTCACAGAGGTCGAGCCTGAGGCAAGAAAAAAAGAGTTCAAGTGCCGTTTCATGAGCTGTTAAAATTGTATTTTCTATACAACCGTCTCAAAATAAAAAACACTAGACTAAAGTATAGAAGTGGTAAAATATTTAAGAAGTTAATGGGTTTATGATTAGTTAATAGCTGACGAAATATTTTAATATAAATATGCAGAGATTTATTAAATGGTAATATTTCACCAAACGATATACGGTATATTAGCTCACTATCCAAAGGAAAATACTAAGCTATTTCAAAAAGAAGTATTTTAATAAGTCGGAGATATAGCTTCGTGGTATTTGAAGTATTCTAGGCATGAAATGGAGAATTTAAGGAAAGAGATTGTCATATAGTCACGATCAAATTCACACCTGCTTTGCATCCGGAACATCGTACGTATTTGCAGTAATTTCGCTTAGTAATCTGTGATCTAATAGTACTTGTATAATAGTTTTAACTGTTGCTTCGCAAGGCACTATCCGATTTGAATCGCTCTCAAAATTCAACCCCCAATTTCTGGCTGAGTTAACAGATTTCAAATTAGATATGAAATTGGGCCTGGAATAGATATTTTTCTGTTCAACTAGTGCCATCCGTCTTAGTTGCATAGAGTTGGTGCCAACATACTCTATTATTGGGCCCATATCTGAAAACAAGCTACTGAATTGGGGTGACGCTTGCAGAGTCGAAAATGCTTGTTTAAATGACTCGCTATGTCCCATCGCAGACTCAAACCCTCTTTTATTTGAAATAAAGGTAGTCTCATTAATTACATAAAAATCAAAAGATTTCTCAATAGAAAAGCTTCGGTCTTGAATACCTGACAACTCTCCATTCTTAAACACCATGTTTACAAATTTATTTGAGTAAGCCGTCTTCCATGTTGACGTAGATCGTTTAACAGCATATACGGTCTCGCCGTCGAAAGTAAATTTAACTACATATCCCTTTGCTCCGACTAGGTCTTTTTTATCCGTTACCCTATGTTCGGCGGCAACCTGATCCACGAGAGTTTGAAGGGTAGGAAAATCTGTATCGCTCTTGTTGATTGTTAAGCAGCTATTTTCATTAGTCTGGGATATATAAGAATATGTATCGAATTCAGTTATACGCGAAACATTAGCTTGAACGATATTTTTAAGCTGCTGATTTAAGTTATCGTCCATTTGTACGTAAAATGCCCTAAATCGCTTATCTGTAGTGCTATCTTTAAATACCCAAAGTTGCACTGTAGAGTTAGAAAAATCAAAATTAGTTAGACTATCAAAATCAGCACTCATCGTTGCTCCTTGCAATATAAAAGTCTTGTACACTCTGAACTTTATATGTACCTGGCTTTAGCGGTCCTTTCACAAGTATCCTCACATCGCGGTCATGGTCATCAATTTTTATCGAAGCCTCATGCAGTTTCCACCCAAACATTAATAATAATGGATTCATTATTATTTGCCCTGATTTATAGGTAATTGCAAACATCCAAATCAAGAAAACTGCGAAGCCTAGCAATTTCTCTGGTTCATCATAACTAATCCCCATAAATGACACTACATAAGGAAATACATAGTTAATTATGTCATTCGGAATGCTCTTTGACTTTGTAACGGTTGCAGTAAATGGATAATCAATTTTAATTAGAGACTTGTCCGATAAATATACCGCGAGTAGAGTTATAATTAAGAAACTAGAAGCTAAATGTGGATTTGAAAATGGATCAAAGACACAGTTTGCAATGCTATCGAATCCACAAATATCCTGTTGCCACCAAGATATGTCTATATCCTGTACAGCGAGGATTAGCGCAAGTGGGAGGTATGAACCCAGAAAAATGATAAATGCAGATAATATTCTAAATTGCATGCTAGTAGCACATCCTTATGCGCTCCGAGTTTGATCTACCAAATATTTAGTCTCGCCAAATAACATAATTAGAGTCCCTAAAAAAACGCTATGCTACAATAGTTAACATTGGCATTACTCGACCTAACAAATCATTCGGCAACCTATTTAAAATTCCTTCAACTGCTGATCTTTCGTTCAATGCTGATAGCTCAGACGCTAACTCTTTAATGAAATTGTCCATGCATTCTATTCTGTCCCATTGCTTTTTATATTGTGAATTATCGACCTTCTGCTCTACTTTTATCAACCTCTTATCCAAGCTATAACTGTAACGCATTTTAATAATTGACTTATCGTTCCCGTCGTATTCATAAAATGTCATCAGCAGGAATAGGCACGTAGCATTTTTTCGTATTTCAAATGAACCGTAATTCTCATTGAATGCAGCTTCTACTAATTCATTTGGTTGGACGCCAAAAGTTAAGTGAAGATCTGAGATTTTATTTAACAAACCTTGAATTCTTTTGTTACTCTTTATCATTGTATCATCTTCCTGAGTTCTTCAATAATTTCAGGTATAGCATCTATTGACTGAGATAGACCTTTATTATCTCGTTGGTTGACGGAACCAAATCGCTTTTGCAGTTTAGAGTTAATATATCTAACTAACACACCGTCATTGGGATCAGTTGCCTTTAAGTAAGGAAGTACACCCATAAACGATGGAGCCAATTCTGCTGATTTCTCGTCTAACCTCAAATCACTTAATAAATCTGCCACGGAATCTTGAGCATTTTTGGTTAATAACTCTCTAAGTTTCTTTCTTGCTAAATCTGGACGTTTTTCAATGAGGTTCGGATCGATTTCCCTTGCTGCTTTGCTTGTTTCATTTTTTATAAGTGTAGACTTAATTAACTCTAAGTCTTCCTCATTAATGCTTGAGCTTCCCTTAATTGACTCCAATTTTTCGTCGACCAGCCTTTGAATTTCAGCTCGTTTATTTTTGAAAATTTCATTAAAGTCAATATCGTCAAGGTATGATTCGTTTCCACTAATAAATGATTCACCTGAAAACACATCTGATAATGTTGAGTCTCGCTCTACGTATTCTCTGTCAGAAATTGCATACTCTCGCGTCCGTTGATGTCTTGCTCGATCGGTCTCTCTTTGAAAAGACTGCCACATCTCGTCTAAGCCAGTTTCTTTGTGATAAATAACCAAACCATTATTGTCTACTTCAAATGCTGTAGTTAAATCATCTGGTATTGCTCTCAATATTCTCCCAACCACTTGGGCAAAAGCGTTTAAACTTCTATATGGCCTAAATAAGGCCAAAATTGAAAGATAATGATGATCATATCCTTCCATTAGCATGTTGACTGAAATAACAACATCACAATCATTGTTGTCAATCACTGAAAAGGATAGACTTATATCCTCTTTTGACATTTGGCTATGAACGATAACGCCGATCAAACCTTCCTCTCGATACCAATCCAAAAGATCGTTTGCATGAGATATACTGCAACCCACTGCTAGTATTTTATGCGGTACATTTGGAGAAGATGTTCTTAGTTCAGCTAGCTTTTCAGCGCTATGCTTAATAACTTCTAAGGAACAATCCTTTGACAACGCAACGCTCTTCTCTATCCATTCCTTTTCCTTAAACGCCAGTATTTCATCTTTAGTAAATTTACGACCCGGTGCATCAGGCATGGAAAAATACAATTCGGTCGCATTGACAGACTCTTTTCGCAACCATTTAACATATTTATCTCTCATTACTTCAGATAAATAAGTCTCGTGAATTTTGACGCCGGGCACCTCTTGGTTATCCCCGCGAAATGGGGTTCCAGTTAAATGTAAAACTTTCGCTTTATTAAAATACTCCAAAGTCGTCTTCCAACTATTAGCCGGTGCATGATGTGCCTCGTCAACGATAATCAAATCAAAAAAGTCGGGGTCCACACGATTGATTAGAGCATTAGGATTATCACCTGTAAGTCGATGAATGTTAGAATAAATAATATTGCTAGTTTCTAAGTGTTCCATCGATATTGAAGAACTGTATTCACTTAACGATGGTAGGTCCATTGGGTCAAAAATTATGTCAAAGTTAACCCAGAAATTGTCTTCTAGAATCTCTTGTGCTTTTTGAATGCTCTGTTTGGTGACCAGACCTGGAGTAATAATTAAAACGCGTCCCTCACTCACCCCAAACGGAGCAATCGATATTAATCCAGTCTTACCTGTTCCTGTGGGTAAAACGACTAATGCTTCTTTGTTTTCTGGGGTAGAGAAAAACTCCTGAATACGAAGATAAGCTTGTAACTGTGGTGCTCTAAGCTTCTTATTTCCGACGATATTGGCTGCGGTTTCTTTGAAATACGACATAAATTCCCTTTTGACTAAAAAATGCATAATCCTAATTGGATTAAACTACTCCAAAAAAGAAAAAATTTAAACTTGTAAGGTTCTAGTGTAAAAATTTAAATGGTAGAACTACAAAAAAACCCCGACCATCTCTGATCAGGGTTTTTATAGAAGTGGTGCCTCGACCCGGGATCGAACCAGGGACACGCGGATTTTCAATCCGCTGCTCTACCAACTGAGCTATCGAGGCACATAAACTGTGCTATGTAAGCTTTAAAAAAACTTTGCAAAACTTTGCAAGCTTTACCGAAGTGCTTACTAACTTTAAAACTATTGCTCTAAAAGCTTTTCTGGTAAATCTGATTGGAAGTGCTTGCACTTTTCAATCCGCTGCTCTACCAACTGAGCTATCGAGGCAAAATCTTTTAGCGTTTGGGCGTTTGCTGCCTGTCTCGCTGTGGGTGCGTATTAAACGGATTTCCGGCTAACAAGTCAACCGTTTTTGTCGGTTTTTTTTCGGTTTTGTTACCGTTTGCACATTGTTTATGCAAAATACGCTTTTTTGGTTACTTTTCAGGCGGAACATAGCCTTCAATCGTAGGCTCTACGCCATCGAACAAGTAAGCCGACATACTTTGCTCTAAAAACTGTCTGGCGGTCGGTTCCATCATATTTAACTTATTTTCGTTAATTAGCATGGTTTGTTTCTTTTGCCAGTCGGCCCATGCTTCTTTCGAAATGTTGTCGTAAATACGTTTTCCTAGCTCACCGGGGTAAAGCTGAAAATCTAAACCGTCGGCTTCTTTTTGTAAACGCTGGCAAAATACCACTCTACTCATTGTATGTCCTTAACCTATTCGATGCGCTAAAGCACATGCACTAATTGTTGAATGATTTTCTTAGTCGGAGCAGCTAAACCTACCTCAATAGGTTCGTTAAACATAAACCACTGGGCTTTTTGTTCTGCCACCTGCTTTCTGGGTACAGAGTTTACCACGGCAAACACCGGTGTTATATCCAAATGAAAATGGCTAAAGGTATGCCTAAACGCCGTTTGGGTTTCAAATGAACTGGCTTCAATACCTCGTTTGGCAAGTTCTGCTTCTGCACTTTCTATGTCTTGGGCTTCAATGAAACCATATAAACCGCCCCACAAGCCGCTAGAAGGCCGCTGCTCTAAATAAACCTGCTGTTGGAACAACGGCACTATAAGTAGCGTACTTCGCTCTGGAATCGCTTTTTTGGGCTTTTTACCGGGAAATTCTGTTTGTGCCCCTTGGGCATAGGCTAAGCAATCATGTTGTAACGGGCATTCATCACACTTTGGCTTACTGCGGGTACATACCATAGCCCCCAAATCCATCATCACCTGAGTGTAGTTGGCACTGCGTTTTTCAGGCGTATTCTTTTCTGCCACTTCCCACAACGCATTTTCTACCGCTTTTTGGCCAGGCCAGCCGCCAATAGCATAGTAGCGAGCAAGCACGCGTTTTACGTTGCCATCTAATATAGGGTGGCGCTGATTTCGTGAAATAGACAATACCGCGCCAGCAGTAGAGCGCCCTATTCCCGGTAAGGCAATAACATCGTCTATATTGTCAGGAAACGTACCGCCATGATCTTCTACTATTTGCTTCGCCGCTTTATGTAAGTTTCTAGCGCGGGCGTAGTAACCTAAACCCGTCCAATGATGCAGTACGTCATCTTGCGCTGCATTGGCAAGCTCTACCACGCTGGGGAAAGATTGCATAAACCGCTCAAAATACGGAATGACGGTGGTGACTTGCGTTTGCTGTAGCATAATCTCAGATACCCACACTTTGTACGGGGTAATATCTTGTTGCCATGGCAGATGCTTGCGGCCATGAATGTCGTACCAAGCAAGTACTCGCTCAGCAAAAGTATTTGGGGTAACCGTATTTGTCATAAAAACTGCGCAGTGAATGACCGTTAGCTACATTTAATAGCCATTAGGTTTTATTGATAAATGGCCTGCTATGTTAGCATGTGAAGGTATAAATGTATTTTAGGAGTCTTTGTGACCACCAGCGCCCCTGTTCTATTTTTACCCGGAACCTTATGCGATGAACGTGTTTGGTTGCCCGTTTGGCAACGCATGAAAATTTCCCAACGTCGCTATGTCCCCTTACAGTGGGCGGCGACTAAAGACGACATGCTAGCGCTTACTTCCGATCGCGTTATTCAAGATGAAAAAGTCCATCTGGTTGGCTTTTCCATGGGTGGCTACGTTGCCGCGCTATGGGCATCGCAGAATATGGAGCACGTGGCGTCTATTACGCTTATTGGATACGATGCTAAAGGCTTATCGAAAGAAGAAATAGCAAGGCGCAAGCAGCTGGTCACTATGCTAAACAGTGGCGACTTTAAGCCAGAAAACCCAGCTTATTTCACGCGTTTTGTGCATCCAACTCATCAGGAAAGCCCTGATGTAATGGGCGTTGTACAATCTATGGCAGAAGATTTAGGTAAAAATACTTTGCTGGCTCACACACAGGCCACATCGCCAAGGGAAGACTTTGTAAAAGCACTGGCGAAATCGAAAGTGCCCGTCAATATTATTGCAGCTGCTGACGATGAAGTTGTATCGCTTGCTTCGCTACAAACTGTGGCAGATAACATTGCCACAGCGAACATGTACAAGGTTGAAAATGCAGGTCATATGATGCTGCTGGAACAACCCGAAAAGCTTGCTACACTGCTTAGCAATTGTATAGATGTATAAAAAAACCGCATTTTATGCGCACTTTATTAAATATAGCGTTGCATAACATGCCGCTAACTGGATAATGCGCCACCAGTAAATTGGGGCAAGAAAGGTATTGCAAATGAGGCAATTCAAAAGCCAGGCCGAGGCTGAAGCCGCTGGTGTTCACGTAAGTAAAGTTAAAAGCTTTGTAAAGCGCGAAGGCCGCTTAACAAAAGCGCAAACCCGTGCCATTGAAGAATTTTGGCCAACCATGGGTATCGACTACCAAAATGCCGAACTGAATTTATCAGTGCTATTTGGCAGAACCGCGCCTGTTGTCATTGAAATTGGCTTTGGTATGGGCAAATCCTTGGTAGAGATGGCAGCAGCTGCCCCTGAGAAAAATTTTATTGGCATTGAAGTGCATCGCCCAGGCGTTGGTGCTTGTTTAGCTGAAGCTGGCGAACAGGGTTTAACCAACTTGCGTGTGATGGATCATGATGCGGTTGAAGTGCTTAAGAATATGATCCCAGATGGTGGATTATCTCGGCTTCAATTGTTCTTCCCCGATCCTTGGCATAAAAAGCGTCATCATAAGCGCCGTATTGTTCAACCCGAATTTGCTGCCCTTGTGCTAACCAAATTACAAAAAGGTGGCTGTTTCCATATGGCTACCGACTGGGAACCTTACGCAGAACACATGGCCGAAGTAATGAATTCAACTTCAGGCTATGCAAATACTGCACAAGAAGGTACCTATGTGCCTCGCCCTGAATACCGACCTATCACTAAATTTGAAACCCGTGGCCAAAAGCTAGGTCATGGTGTTTGGGATCTTATTTACGAGCGAGCGCAGTAATGATTTTAACGCCCCAAAGCCAACTATTAGAACGCAATATCAACATTTTCGAGCAAGGCGAATGGTTGTTTATCAATCCTTCAGATGCCTACTTCCTTGATGCCCTTAAGCATAAAAATGTAACGGTAATGCACCAATACTTCGACATATTTTCTGAATGTGTTCGTGTGATATCTTCATCCAGCTTTGATAGCCGAGATATTACTAAAGAGGGCTTTGAGGTAGTGCAAAAAGTGGGGGCGCACACTCATCACTTTACGCCATTTATGTGTAATGAACATACCCACACTGACGTGCTCATTTTTCTGCCTAAAGCGAAATCTCATTTCCAAATGTTATTGCGTATGGCAGCAGGTATGGTGGGTCAAAATGGCCGTATCCATGTAGTGGGCGAAAATAAGGGCGGTATAAAAAGCGCGGCTAAACTCATGCAACCTTACGGGGTTACGCATAAAGTGGACTCTGCCCGTCACTGCAGTTTAATTACCACCATTGTTGAACAGCCTCACTTAGCATTTGAACCAGAAGCTTGGCTTGAAACCGACACTTATGAGATTGGCAATACTAGCTGGCCAGTGTGCTCTTTACCGGGCGTATTTAGCCATGGCGAACTCGACAAGGGCACTAAACTACTACTAGAAAAACATACCTCGGGTATGAGCGGCAACGTATTAGATTTTGCTTGTGGTGCTGGGGTAATTGCTAGTTACTTAATGCTGACCTACCCTCACCTAAAAATGCAGCTGTCTGATATTAGCGCGATTGCCATTTATGCCAGCGCGATGACATTAGCGGCCAATGGTCAATCAGCCACCTTGCATGCTGCGAATGGTTTGTATGGCATCGAGGGTAAAGTACAGCATATTGTCACCAACCCACCATTTCATACAGGGCTTAAAACCGACTACACCATTACTAAGCGATTTATTGAAGATGCTCGTAAAATGCTAAGTCAAAACGGCACTTTGCAAATGGTTGCCAATCGTTTTCTGCCCTACCCGGGGCTATTATCTGAACACTTTCCACGCGTGTTAACCACTGCACAAACCACACAATTTTCGTTATATCAGGCTGCATAGTAATAGCACTTTTGCTAGAGCCTGTGCTAACGTAAATAGATTCCCCCTATATTCGATATATGGGGCTGAAGATATGACAGCCCTAATTCGCGCAACAGCTATAGAGCCCACTCAGAGGCCATAGGCGCGTTCATATAATACGAGGCGTTCGTGTGAAAATTGTATTCGCTATCTCTGAAGTAGAAGAACTGGTAAAAACAGGTGGCTTAGCAGATGTAGGCAAAGCACTTCCACTTGCATTAAAAGACGCAGGAGAAGACGTAGTTATTGTTATGCCTTACTACAAGGTATTGGCAGACTCGTTAGATTTACCCTCGGCATGTGAAACACAAACGCTGTTCACCGAGTACAAAGTATATAATTTCGAAGTGCGTGTTATGGACTGGCATGGCATACCCGTATATTTTGTCGATTACCCTGAATACTTTATGCGTGAAGGCTTGTATTCCAACGCATACGAAGCCTATGAAGATAATGGCGAGCGCTTTTGTTTCTTTAGTGGCGCAGTATTGGCTACCCTTCAAGCTATCAATTATTCGCCAGACGTTATCCATTGCCACGATTGGCATACGGCCATGCTGCCTTACCTGACTGCTTACGATAACACAGGCTTTTTTGATAAAACCCGTACCGTGTTCACTATTCACAATGCCGCGTTTCAAGGGGTAAACCTACTAGAAAAAGTACCGTTTCTACGCCACCACCCCGGCATACTGGCACAGGTTCATGGCGGTTATATCAATATGCTGCAATCGGGGATCGAGTTTGCGACAAAAGTAACTACGGTAAGCCCCCATTACGCGCAAGAGCTGTTAACCGACCTAGGCAGCCATGGCTTACACGAGCGTTTGGTTAGACGCAAAACCGACCTTTCTGGCATATTAAACGGGTGCGACTATACGCAGTGGAACCCCGCTACAGATTCGTTTTTGCCAGAACATTATGACGTAGACAACTTACTGCCTAAACAAACCTGTAAGCACGCCCTACAAGAAAAGTCCGGCTTGCCGATGAATGTAAGCATTCCACTTATTGGTATGGTGTGTCGTCTTACCGAGCAGAAAGGGTTTGGCTATATTCTGCCTATTCTTGATGAACTGGTTCAGCATAATGTGCAAATCGTTATAGTAGGTACTGGCGATCCTAAAATGTGTATGGATTTAGGTGAATTTGCACAAAATCACCCTTCTCAGTTCGCTTTTATTAATGGGTTTAGCTCAGAGCACGCTCACCTAGTTGAGGCCGGCGCTGACTTTTTCTTAATGCCATCGCAGTTTGAACCTTGTGGGCTGAATCAAATGTACAGTTTGGCCTACGGCACCATTCCTATCGTGCGAGCGGTAGGTGGCTTAAAAGACACTGTGGTGGACAACCGCCATAGCGAAGACGCTACCGGCTTTGTTTTTGAACAACCACGCCCTGAAGCCCTGCTTGCCTGTATTCGTCGCGCTTTACTGTTTTATTACGAGCATCCAGTGAAGTTCAGAGAAATGCAGCAAAGAGGCATGAAGACCCGCTTTACGTGGGAACGTGCAGCGGGTGAATATATAAAACTTTACGAATCTATGTTCGTTTAAGTATTTGCCCTTTAGTGGCTTGTATGGCGTTTCTTTCTTTTTGTTAAAGAATGCGCCACTATTATTGAGCGTTCATTGAATTAGAAAATCTGATAATCAGCATGACAGATCGGGCTATAAAACTTTCTATACGAAGTTTATTTTTGTGGGTGGTAATGACCATCGCCGCAATTTCGCTGGTAAGTACTTCCGGTTTGTCCATCTACACCCAAATAAATGCTTATCGATACGAATTGGATAACCGCGCGAATCTACTATCTAAGATGACCGCCAATGCGGTTGCCAGCCCGCTAAGAAATTCTAGCCAAGCATTGGTGGAAGAGTCTTTGCAATTCTTAGATGCTGCTGACAAAGTGTTAAACGTTCATATCTATAAAACCTTACCGGATGACTCTAACACCTTAAGCGCCGTTGAACGTTTTGCTTCATACAACAAAGGCGGCCAGTTACTTATTCCTGGAAAGCAAAAACAGCTAGTCAATCTAGATCAAACTCCCTTACTTACTGAAGATAATGATTATCTAGAAAGTAGTCGGGAAATTTTTGACCAAGAGACCAATGAAGTTTTGGGATGGGTTTATCTTCGCATGTCTGCAGACGGGTTTAGCCAGCACGTTATTAAAACGGTTCTGGTTAACCTTGGGATTATGCTTTTCTTACTCGTATTCAGCTTTTTGCTAGCATTGCGTTTTCAGCGCCGTGCCACCGCGCCTATTGAAAAGCTTTCTTTTTTCTTACAACGCACTTCTAGGCAGCGGGACTATTCAGCACGCGCAGAACCGTCGAATATTAAAGAAATAGACGTGCTGTCTGATGATGTGAATATTATGCTATCTCGTATACAAGAATACATGCACAAACAGCGTCAGGCTGAAGAGCAGCACAGAAAGCTGAATGCCAGCTTAGAAGAAATGGTAAGCCAACGCACTAATGCATTGAAAGACGCGAACCAAGAATTAATTCAAACGCTTGAAAAGCTACATGAATTTCAACGTCAAATTGTACAAAATGAAAAAATGGCGTCGTTGGGTGACATGGTTGCCGGGGTTGCCCACGAAGTTAACACCCCCATCGGTTTAGGGGTTACAGCCTCTACGATGATGCTCGACCGACTTGCGGTTATTGAAAGGGATTTTGAGAACAAAACCTTAAAAGCCAGTGCCATGAAACGCTTCATGGATGAAAGTCATGAAAATTTAAACATCATTTATCGCAATTTGAACCGCGCAGCCGAGCTAATTTCCAGTTTTAAACAGGTTGCAGTGGATCAATCGAGCGAAAGTAGCCGAACTTTTTGCTTTGCACAGCTAGTTAATGAGATACTACTGTCGTTACAGCCTCGCTTAAAAAAATTACAACACAACATCAACGTAGATTGCGACCCTACCTTATGCGTTGAAACGAAGGCTGGTCCTATTAATCAAATCATTATTAACCTTATTATGAATTCGGTTATTCATGGGTTTGAGAACATAGAAAAAGGCCAGATTGATATCTGTGCTGAATTAATTACAACAAACAAGCTAAAGTTAGTGTATCGGGATAACGGCATCGGGATCCCATCAGATATTCGTAAACGTATTTTCGACCCTTTCGTAACCACAAAACGTGGACAAGGGGGGTCTGGATTAGGCATGCACTTAGTGTACAATTTAGTCACTCAAGCGCTCAATGGCTCTATCTCAATTACCAGTGAAGTTGGTAGTGGTGTAGAATTTGTTATTGTTTTTCCTGTTTCCAGTGCGAAAACGTCATAATACCTGTATAACTATTGAACTTTGCTTGAAATTTGTTGGCTAACCCCAATACCTTGAATTTAGTAATATTCGATAGTAACTTGCATATAAGTAAACGAATATTAAAATTTAATCAGTAATTGCTTAAACCGATTTTATAAAGAGTGTAAAACACCATGCAGACGCCAAATGTGTTAATTGTTGAAGATGAAGTGGTAACACGTACCACGCTAAAGAGTTTATTCGAAGCAGAAGGGTACAATGTATTTGAAGCTGAAAATGGTGATCAAATGCATGACTTCTTTGAAAATCACGCAATTAATTTGGTTATTATGGATATTAATCTGCCAGGTAAAAATGGCCTAATTTTGGCGCGTGAAGTACGCGACCGTAAAAATGTAGGTCTTATTTTCCTTACTGGCCGTGATAACGATGTTGATCGTATCTTAGGTCTGGAAATTGGCGCAGATGACTATCTAACCAAGCCTTTTAATCCTCGTGAACTGACTATTCGTGCGCGTAACTTATTATCTCGCACAACAAACTCTGCAGAAGACGATGATTTACCAAGCCGTGTAAACTTCAATGGCTGGATTTTGGATGGCGACAGCCGTTCACTTATTTCACCAACAGGTAAAGAATTCCGTTTACCACGCAGTGAATTCCGTGCACTACACTTATTCCTTAGCAACCCAGGTAAAATTCTTACCCGTGAACAGCTAATTATGGAAATGACAGGTCGTGAACTTCGCCCTAACGACCGTACAGTAGATGTAACTATCCGCCGTATTCGTAAGCACTTCGAATCAGATCCTTCTGATGAAGAATTGATTGTAACCATTCACGGTGAAGGTTACCGCTTCTGTGGCTCTGTCGACGGCTAATTAGCCCAAGTAGAGACACCAACGGTAATTACCGTTGTAAGTAATAGCCTGATTAAATACCAAAAAGCCGCTCAATAGAGCGGCTTTTTTACGTCCAAGATCGATAATGTAAGTTTTGAACGCACTTAAGCTTAGCTAGCGTGCGATGCTCTTATGAGCATGCAGTAAAAGATAAAAAATACCGATAGGCTTTTTTCTCTAACAAAAAGGCTTTGTGCGTACTTGGGCTCCACGAGTCATCGCCGCCTACCCCCATGTGAGCATGGTCGATGTACACGTAAGTACTGTCGGCAGTAGTTAAGTCGCAGGTGTGCTTAGCTTCATCAAGCTGCTTTTGCCCGTACGGGCTTACAGCAAAGTGAAAATCACCCGCTACTTTTACAGCGTTAATACTAAGCTCTCGACAATCACTACGAAGCCCATTGTCGGTAGGAAAGATGTAAGGTGTATGCATACTTGCAATACTTTCACTGTAACTACCAAACCTTGCTGCTGCTAGTCGGTCGGGATAATTTTCAAATGGCCCTAACCCCTTCCACTGAATATTAGCTTCAGACTGACTTGAATGAGGTACTGCCCACTGTAAACCGATACGCGGCATAGGTGGCAACGTATCGGCTAACTTAACCTGAACATCTAATGCTAATGTACCTGTTGCATCTACGCGGTAACACCAACTTGTAGCAGCGACTAGCGCATTGTTGTGATGGTAGTTAAACAGTGCCGTAACACGCACATCTTGTGTGCTTTCAATCACATCTACACCTGCACAGCTGCGTTGCCACTGGCCTATTCCTGCGCGGCGCCAGCGAGACTCCCATGCATTTGGATCGGGGTTATCCACTTCACTTACGCCAATATCATTATCTAACGGTGCCCTGAAGAAGTTATCTTCAAGTGGTGCACTAAGCTGCTCTTCGCCATTGGCTAACCAAGAAGTAAGTAACCCGGTGTTAGCATTAATAGCAAAACTAGTATTCGCGACTTGGATATTCACGTTAGATTCGCTGCGCTCTACCGTGACTCTATCTTGAGCTTTGTTCTCGCCTTTATTTTCAGCATTGGTAGCGCTTGCTGATGTCAATACAGATAAACCTGCGGTATTGGCAATCTCGAACTGCTCTGTATCTAATACATGCCCAGCATTCGCCCAGTCACAATCATTTTTAAGCACCACATCAATATTAAGGTGGTACGTCGCATCAGGCACAAACTCTATTTTAGGGGTTATCACAAGTGTTTGTGACGACTGGGGGCTAATACTTAACGTTTCAGTGCCGTTGGCAACGCACTCGCCGTTTTTAAGCCATTGCCATTGCAGAACTTCGTTATCGGTTGAGCGGAATACATAGTCGCTTGCGATGGTTAACTGATAACTGCCAGCTTGTTCGTTCTGTAAAGATTTAAGCGTGAATGCTAAATGCTGTTGGCAGTATTTCGCTTCAAATAAAGCAGGGTGCGGCGTGCGATCAGGAAACAGCAAACCATTAATACAGAACTGACGGTCGTTATCGGTATCATCAAAGTCGCCTCCGTAGGCCCAATAGGCCTCACCGCTGTCTGTATGCTTCACTAAGCCTTGATCGACCCAATCCCAAATGAAGCCACCTTGCAAACGTGGATAGTCTTTAAATGCCTGCCAGTAGTCCGCAAAGCTTCCTAAACTGTTCCCCATGGCATGAGCGTACTCACACAAAATAACAGGGCGGGTTTCACCCGGTAGTGATAACCATTTTTTAATCGCCCATTTAGGTACGGCATCATCAAGTACATCGGTATCTACCCGGGCATACATAGGCGCGATAATATCGGTTGCGGTAGTATTCGCACCACCGCCTTCGTATTGCACAGGTCGTGAAGGGTCAAAGGCTTTAGACCAACCGTACATAGCATCTTGGTTTGGTCCATGACCACATTCATTACCTAATGACCAAATAATAATAGACGCGTGGTTTTTGTCCCGCTCTACCATTTGCGTATAACGGGCTAAATAAGCTCCTGCCCACACCGCATCTCTCGATAAACGCCCCATCGGGAACATACCGTGGGTTTCAATATTGGCTTCATCTACTAAGTACAATCCATATTCATCACACAGTTCGTACCAACGAGGATGATTGGGATAGTGGGCGGTGCGTACCGCATTGAAGTTGTTTTGCTTTAAAAGCTTAATATCTTCAATCATGTCGGCTTCATTTACCGCATGACCTTTGCTTTCATGATGCTCGTGTCTATTTACACCACGAATAAGAATAGGCTTTCCGTTCACGCACAACTGGCCATCAAGCATATCTACCTGACGAAAACCTATGTTGTAGCCTTCGGCAACAACCACCTCACCTGCGTCGTTAAACAAAGTGACAACTAGGCGATACAAATAAGGAGTCTCGGCCGTCCATTTATTTGGTTCCGTAACCGCTAGCGATTGAAAAATCACATCATCCCACCCGCCTTTCTCATCTATACGGCGGTTGTTGGTGCCTGACACTGCTTGTTCGGTAACGGCGGTTTCACCATCAAACAACTGAATGCCCACGGTATAGCTTGCTGGTGCACTAATCGCGGTACGTACTTCTAAGCTGCCATCCCGATAACACGCATCTAGTTTTGGTGTGGCAAATACATCTTGAATATGATGCTGAGGTTTCGTTACCAATACCACATCGCGGAATATACCGCTTAACCACCACATGTCTTGATCTTCTAAATAGCTTCCATCAGACCAGCGAATAACCATTACCGCTAAGCGATTTTCACCCACCTTTAAAAAAGGCGTTAAATTGAATTCGGCCGGTAAACGGCTATCTTGCGAATACCCCACATATTCGCCGTTGCACCAAAGATGAAAGGCACTATTACCCCCTTCAAACACTATATGATTACGCAGCTGTACTGCCTCTTCGCTTACCGTAAACGTTTTGCGATAGCAGCCTGTGGGGTTATCGCTAGGTACTTCTGGCGGGTTTACCGGAAAAGGATATTTAACATTGCAGTAAATAGGCTTATCAAACCCCTGCATTTGCCAGTTTGAAGGCACGATAATAGGCTGCCAGTTTGCAACTTCAGGCAGTGCGTCAGACAATACCTCGCTCAATAAGTCTTCTGTAACGGCCTCAGGTTGGGGATATAATCTAAAATCCCACTCGCCATTCAAACTTTGTTTTTGCGCATTAGCGTTATGTTTAGCATCTTCTTGAGTTAAAAAACCGTTTAATGGACTATGTCCATTCACGCGATTTCTTTGGAATACGACAGGGTTTTGCCAATCTTTTTGCGCAACAACTTGAGCAACATTTGCCATTACTGGCTCCTTTTACGATAAGGTTTTTTAATAACAGGTGAAATATAGCGGAAACACGCGCAATCCTTTATGCTTGTTTCTCTCTTTAATTTATCCAAAACTCTCATTTTACAATTATGCAACCTACTAGCTTAGCTTCTTCTGGCTCCCAAAATATGTATGCGCAGAGAGCCTTTCGCGATATCGTGAATATTGGGCCACACTGCCTTGAACGCTTTATAGACAGTACAAATGCGCCAGAAATTAAAGCGCTAGACATTGAGTTGGCGGGTTGCTCGAATTTATCGGGTACTTATCAAGTAGGCCGAGTTACCCCTCCTAACCACACTATTTTTTATTCATTAAAAGGCAGCGGTAAAATACTCACCCCGTCTGGCGAGTACGCTCTACCAGCTTCAAGTGTGATTATTTTGCCAGCGCACCAAAGTTTTGAAGTACAAATTAATCAATTTGATGAAACCAGCGCAACGCCGGATGCAACTGAAGTAACGAAAAGCGAAGCCAGTGAAGTACAAGATAAAATTAACGCTGGGAAAGCGCCGCGAGCTCAAATTGAGCAAAGTTCAGAGCCAGCGCCGGCTGCGGATCAAGAGTTGCGTGCCGAGCAAGCGCCGCGAGCGGATCAAGAGCAGTGGGACATTATTTGGCTTAATTTATCTGACTGCCCTCGATGGCAGCATTTTTTTGATGTAGAACACCCTGTTCAACACAACATTGAATTGTCAGGGCTGCATCACGCGATGGAATTACTGTATTTAGAAACCAACAGTCAACATCGCCAAGCGGTGATTCCAATTATTCAGCAATATTTGCAGCATATTGCCACCCCGGTGAAAAGCACGCATCAAGTACGATTATCGGCCCTATTTGCTGCGGTAGAAAAGCAATTGCAGTTCAATTGGGATATAGACGCCTTGGTAGACAAAGTACACTACTCGGCCCCTCACCTACATAGGCTATGCCTTGCACAGTTTGGTCGAAGTCCCATGCAGCATGTTATTTATCTGCGCATGGTAAGGGCTAAAAATTTACTGATAAGCACGCAATGGCCCATTGCTTATATTGCCAACTATGTGGGCTACAGCAATGTGTTTACGTTTTCGAAGCGGTTTAAAAAATCACAAGGCATGCCGCCCAGCGAATTTCGCCAGCGGCAGTCTTTACATTAAGCAAGTTCGTTCAAACGCGCTAGATAAACCGAGAGGGTTTGAACGACTTAAATCCAAACAGAGAAACTAGCTTCCTGCTATTTTCATCTGATTAATAAGAATAGAACCGGTATGCACACTACCGCGCAAATCTTTGTCTTTCCCAATTGCTACAATGCCTGCGAACATATCTTGTAAGCAGCCTGCAATGGTGACTTCATGGACTGGGTATTGAATAACACCATTTTCTACCCAGAACCCAGCTGCACCGCGAGAATAATCGCCGGTCACTGTGTTCACGCCCTGACCCATAAGCTCGGTAACGTATAAGCCAGTGCCCATTTCTTTTAGCAAGTCGCTGTCGCTATGACCTGTGTCGCCCACTAACCAGTTGTGTATGCCACCTGCGTGACCATTGGTTTGAGTGTTTAGCTTACGAGCCGAATAGGTGGTGTAAAGATAAGTAGAAAGCTTTCCGCCATCAACTATTGTCATGTCTTTACAAGCAACGCCTTCGTTGTCGAAGCTAGAACTCGCTAAGCCCGACTTTATAAATGGGCGTTCTTCAATGTTTAGCCATTCAGGAAAAATTTGTTTACCTAAGCTATCTAACAAAAACGATGAACGACGATACAAACTACCACCGCTAATAGCCCCCACATAATGCCCGAATAAACTAGACGCTATGTCTTTGTGCAACAGAATAGGCACCTGAGCCGTATTAATCTTACGAGCCCCCAAACGCTCTACAGTGGCTTTTGCCGCTTCTTGCCCAATAAATACTGCAGATTGCAACAAAGGCGCCTGACGGTCTACTGTGTACGCGTAATCGCGCTGCATATCACCGTCTTGCGAACCAATCACCATACAGCTTAAGCTGTAACGGCTACTTGGATACCCAGCATTAATACCGTGGGTATTACCGTAAACACGCATACCAAGGTTAGCGTTATACGATGCACCGTCTGAATTTGTAATGCGAGGGTCGTAACCTAATGCCGCAGATTCCGCTTCAATCGTGGTGGCAATGGCTTTCTCGGTATCAAGCTCTTGCGGGTGATATAAATCTAAATCGGGGAATTCTGTGGCCATAAGTTCAGCATCGGCAAGACCAGTACAAGGATCTTCACTGGTGTACTTCGCAATATCTACGGCTTTTTCCACGGCCCGGGTAAGGGCTTCTTTGCTTAAGTCAGCCGTTGATGCGCTGCCTTTTCGCTTACCTACGTAAACACTAATTCCCAAGCCGCCATCGTTGGTAAACTCTACGTTTTCAACTTCTTGCATACGTGAAGATACCGCAATACCTTCCACTTTTGACATGCTTGCTTCTGCTTGGGTTGCCCCATTTTTTAGGGCTAATTTCAGTACATCATCAACGACATTCTGAATTTCTGATAACTGTTGCTCAATTTGCATAGTAAGTTTCGCTGTCTAAATCCGACTGTGATAGTTACAATTTAGCTAAAGTGTAACACTTATGAGTTTGAAATGAGCGATCAGAAATCTAAATCACGACAACAATCTAAGTTAGAAAGCGCCGAGCCTGAAGAAGAGCTCATTAGTAAAAGCGAACTAAAGCGCCAATCTAAAGACTTACAAAAGCTGGGGCAAACCGTAGTAAACCTTACTCCTGCTCACTACGCCACCATTCCGCTTGATGAAGAATTGAAAGATGCGTTAGATATTGCCCGTGTCATCAATAAGAAAAAAGACGGCTACAGAAGGCAACTTCAGTTCATTGGTAAGCTGCTTAGACAAAGGGATAATACCCCTATTGAAGTCGCCTTGGCTAAAATAACCCATCAACATCAAGCAAATAACGCTGCGTTTCATGAATTAGAACGTGCTCGCGAAGATGTGATCACCCGTGGTGACGACGCTATTCAGGGGCTTATTGAACAATACCCTGAGCTAGATAGACAAAAATTAAGGCAGTTCCATCGCCAAGTGAAAAAAGAGCAAGAAAAGAATGCTCCTCCTAAAGCTTACAGGGAGTTATTCCAATATTTAAAAGACGTTACTCAAAAAGAGTAGCAACATAAGGAGAGGTATATGGGGCGGCTTTTAGCGGCATGTGCTTTCGTTTGGGTATTATCAGGATGTAACGGTACCTCGGGGGCAAACGGCGACGACCCCTTTGGCAGTTCGGATAGCGACGATAGTACCACCTCTCCAGTCGTAGCACTTTCTCTTGAGATTGGCGATGCTAACTGTAATACGGTAAATCAGGCTAGTTTCGATATTGGTGATACTGCCTGCATCACCGCTACCATTACCGAAGATGGTGCCGCGTTAGCCGGGGAAATAGTCAGTTTCACAAGCGGTATAGGCACACTCTCTGTTAGCGATAAGCTCACTGACAGTAACGGTGAAGCCATTGTGTATTTAGACTCAGATAGCGCTATCGCTGGTGCTAGCACGATAACCGCGACATACGACAGCACATCGTCAGAAGCAAATATTGAGTTTTTAATTGCCGACACCGATACCGTATTTTTACCCACCCTTTTACTCACCTTAAGTGACAGTGCAGGCAATCAAGTCAGTAGAATTACCGCTGATGAAACCGGCACCCTTAGCGCGTCGCTGGTAAATATCGATGACACCCCAATTACAGATGCCATTGTTAGCTTCCAGGTATCTCGCGGCTCGGTAAGCATAGATGATGCGCTAACTACTAGTGACGGCCTTGCCAATAGTCAGTTACTCCCTACCGACGATGACCTAGGTGCTGGCACCGCCACTGTGTCATACGTTTATAATGAGCAAACCCTAACCGCTACACTCAATTATGAAATTCAGTCTTCTGCGGTAACCGATGAGGTTATTCAAATTGGTACGTTTGATAACGGCGAATTTGTCGCTGGTTTATTAGGGGTAGACGGTTACACCACGGACGAAGACGTTGTCATCGCCGCTGGCGCAACCCTGGGTGTTAACGTAGCACTGGTTAATTCTGAAGGCGAAACTTATGCCACCAGCATTCCTGTTACCTTTAGTTCGGTTTGTGTGGCGAACGATAGTGCCGATATTGATGAAACCGTATTTACCGCAAGCGGACAAGCTCGCTCTACATTTCAAGACAACAGCTGCGCGGGAAATACCGGCTTCGACGACGAAATAAGTGCAACGGTTACTATCAATAGCAGTACGTTAAGTGTGTCCCGCTCTATAGAAATTCTGCCTGAAACCGCAGGTAGCATCGCCTTTATCGATGCGTCTCCGTCATCGATTGTAATCAGTGGTACGGGCGGTCAAGATGCAAGCTCAGTATCAAGAGTAACTTTTCAAGTTAATAGTGCGCTGGGTAACCCGCTTGCTCAACAAGAAGTGGCGTTTAGCTTAAACAGTAATATTGGTGGCCTGGCGCTTTCCCCTGACACTGCACTGACTAACTCTGAAGGCCAAGTCAGCACTTTTGTGACAGCAGGTAGCGTACCTACTGCCGTTCGCGTTACTGCTGTTACTGAAATTGATGATACTAGCATTCAGTCTCAGTCTGACTTGCTTAGCGTGAACACTGGGTTGCCAGATCAAAACAGTATTAGTTTGTCGCCATCGAGTTTGAACCCTGAAGCGCACACCATTAATGGCAACGAACTGACCATTACCGCTAGCGCGGCTGATGCTTTTAACAATCCAGTGCCAGACGGCACCACGCTAAACTTCACCACCGAAGGCGGGTTAATTGAACCAAGCTGTACCACCCAAAGCGGCAGTTGCAGTGTGACTTGGACAAGTGCCGAGCCAAGAGTAGCCGATCACCGAATTACGGTCATGGTGACAGCGGTAGGCCATGAAACCTTAATAGATGCTAATGGCAATAACCTATACGACGATGCTGATGGCGGCGCAATTACCGGCAGCACGGGTAACGGACTTTCCATTTTGCTTCCTGATACCACCGGCTTTATCGATTACCCTGAAGCATGGAGAGACGATAACGAAAACGGTAGCTATGACGCCACAGAGCCCTTTTTCGATTACGACAGTTCAGGTGACTTTACCCTGGCCAATGGACTATTTGATGGCCCGCAGTGCGATGCCACAAGCTGCGGAAATAGCGCGCTGCATGTGAGGCGTGCCATGGTGATTATTATGTCATCGTCATCTGCATTACTCACGTTTAACAGCAGTACCGATGCGCTAGCGAACAATACTAATCCGCCAGGGTTAACGCCTGTGTTGAGTATACCAAGAGGAAGCAATGCGTTGCTATCGTTAGCGTATTCAGATACCGCCAATCAGCCACTAGCGGAAGATACCGAAATTAGCATTACAAGCTCTGAAGGAGGTATTTCAGGTTCACTTGAAGCCACAGTCCCTTCTAGCAACGCGGCAGGTAACAGACAACTATCCTTCGTACTGACTAATCTATTAGATGAGTCGGAAGCCAGCACCAGTGCGATTGTAAGTGCGCTAGTGACCTCTCCCAGTGGGGTTACTACCAGTCTTGATATGGTAGTCACTTTAGAATAGAAGGCTCTTTCGCAGCTAACATGCTGCACTGACCGTATATAGACAGTCATAAATATTGCAATAAAAAAAGGCGCCAACCGGCGCCTTTTTCGAATTCTCACACTAGCGTAACGCGTAATTTACGCCGTTCCGCCCACAGTAAGCTCGTCTATTTTCAATGTAGGTTGGCCTACGCCAACAGGCACGCTTTGGCCGTCTTTACCACACACGCCAACGCCGTTGTCTAATGCCACATCGTTGCCAATCATGGAAATCTTCTGCATAACTTCAGGGCCATTTCCAATCAAAGTAGCGCCTTTAACTGGTGCGGTAATTTTACCATTCTCAATGAGATATGCTTCTGCACTAGAAAATACGAATTTACCTGATGTGATATCAACCTGCCCACCCGCAAAGTTAGGCGCGTAAATACCTTTTTCGATAGAGGCGATAATCTCTTTCGGATCGTACTGCCCTTCTAGCATGTAGGTATTGGTCATGCGCGGCATAGGTAAATGCGCATAAGACTCGCGACGACCGTTTCCAGTTGGCGCAACACCCATTAGCTTAGCGTTATGCTTATCTTGCATGTAGCCTTTTAGAATGCCATCTTCAATAAGTACATTGTGCTGTGTTGGTGTACCTTCGTCATCAACCGACAACGAGCCACGACGATCAGCTAATGTGCCATCGTCTACTACTGTTACACCCTTTGCAGCTACTCGCTGACCAATCTTCCCGCTAAAGGTAGATGCACCTTTACGGTTAAAGTCGCCTTCAAGACCATGACCCACCGCTTCGTGTAACAATACACCAGGCCAGCCATTACCCAATACTACCGGCATAGCACCCGCTGGTGATGCCACCGCTTGCATGTTAACCCGGGCCATATGCAGGGCGTCGTCGGCTAATTGCTCATAGTAGGGGCGACCGTCTTTATCTGACTCGAAAAAGGAATAGGCGTATCTACCGCCAGCACCCGCGCTGCCACGCTCACGACGATCACCGTCTTCAAGCAACACAGAACAATTAAGGCGAACCAAGGGGCGGATATCGGTGGCAAATGTACCATCACTGGCAGCCACTAAAATTTCTTCGTATACACCACTAATGCTCACTACAACCTGATTGGCTGATGGCTCTTGCTGCCTAACATACGCGTCCACGGCTTTTAGCAAAGAGATTTTCTCTGCATCTTGCATGGCGAGAATAGGGTTTTTCTCACCGTAGCGCGCTTGATAGTCGCTACGCCCTAACGATGATACTTTTTGCGAACCGCCATCCGGGGCAATACTGCGCGCAGCGTTGCACGCCTTTACCAAGGCATCTTCGCTGATTTCATCTGAATAGGCGAAACCGGTTTTTTCACCGCTGATGGCGCGAACGCCAACACCACGTTCAATGTTATAGCTACCTTCTTTTATAATGCCATCTTCGAGCACCCAACTTTCGTGTTGGCTCGACTGAAAATAAAGATCAGCATAATCGGTATCGTGACGATGGATACCCGAAAGGGCTTTTTCTAGCGACGCTACATCTAGTCCAGAGTCAGACAGTAAATGGCGTTCAACAGATTTAGACAAAGTGACTCCTGAATCGGTTATGTTCGGCAACCGGCATATTTTGTTTAATGGCTTGTCGCGTTTCAATATTAACACTGGTTTGAATGACACCAATATTTTGAGGTAGCTCGCTCAAGGTTTCACCCCACGGCGAAACCACTAGGCTGTGACCAAAGGTTTCACGGCCATTTTGGTGCTCACCGGTTTGATTAGCGGCTACTACATAGCATTGTTTCTCAATGGCTCGCGCTTTCACTAACGTGTGCCAGTGCGCTTCACCTGTTCTTTGCGTAAAGGCAGCAGGCAACACTAAAATATCGATATCCCCCATGGCGGTAAACAAGCCTGGAAAGCGCACATCATAACATACCGCTAGCCCAATGTTGCCAATTGGGGTTTTTACCGTAACAACTTCACTGCCTGGGTTTGTAAACTTAGATTCTTTGTAGCTGCCCGTATTGTCATCAACCGACACATCAAAAAGGTGAATTTTACGATAGTCGGCCAATACTGTGCCGTCTGGGCCAAACAATAAACACGCTGCTGAAAACTTTGACGCATCATTGGTAGCCATAGGAAATGTGCCCGAAACAATGTAGCACTCATGGGCTTTGGCTAGCGCCGATAAACGTTGCTGAATCAGCCCTTCATCTTTGACTTCGGCGGCATTGAGTAGCTCGCCATCTTTGGTACCAAAACAGGCAAAGCATTCTGGCAATACCACCAAGCTGTCTTTTGGGACTTGTTCGTTGGCAAGCGCCTGCTCTACATGATTCAAATTGTCTTCTACACTGGGTGTAGATGTCATTTGAACTGCAACTAGATTAACCATCGATAACCTCCATTTTTACTCTGCGTAAATCATCTTCGGTAAGCGGCCGATCTAATGGCGAAGTGCTTTCTGGCGACACATTCGCCGGTAAGCTTATATCTTTACTATGTCGTTCTACTTCTTCGAACTGCGGATTAGTAATGGTACCAGAAACCTTATAGTTCACGTTCGAGATAACTTTAGCAGATGTTAACACTTGATCTAACGCCAGCGCAGCCAATGCGGTTGGAGGCGTAGCTAAAAAGTACACTAAAAAGGGCAAGTTGCCCGTTACATTAGGGGCAAAGGTTATATTGTAATTAAGGCCACCGGTATTTAAATTGGTATACCCTTTAATTTCAATCTCACCTGCACCGCCGTCTATTTCAGTATCGTCGGTAAAGGCGGTACCGTCCGCAATTTGTAGGCTTCCACCCATTTTGTCGTAGAAGAAACCCGTGGCAAATACATCTCTAAAATCTAGGCTTAACTTACGTACTAATGAGTTTAGGCTGAATAATGTGAATATGCGCGACCCTTTATCACTGACCTCAGTGAGATAACCATCAGTGAGGGCCCAATCTACGTCACCACTTAGTTTGTCTAACGAAAAGTCGAATGGAGCGGAAGGCCAACCCAAATCAAATTTAACATCGGCTTCAGAGTCTTTAATACCCGACGTTATTCCTCGTTGCTTTAACATTTGGCCTACATCAGGGGAAGAAAGCGTGCCGTTTAAACGGGTGGTGATGTCGCCGTTTTCATGCTGCCAGTATCCGGTTGCAGTTACATCGGCACTGGAAGAGCGCGTGAGTAATTGTCTTATTTGCAATCCTTGGTCTGTTTTCGCTACATCAAGGGTGACTTCGCCTAAATCGAGACCATGAACACTACACACATTGCAATAAAAGTAGATAGGTGGTACATCTAGCGGGTCAACCTCCACGACTTCAGCTTGCTGCTTAGCAATTTCGATTTCTTCTACCGGTGTCTCGTTTAATTCAGTTTCAGTCGCAGGTTTATCCAGTACTAAGTAATCAGCATTAATATCGATACCTTGGTTATTAATATCGTTATTCACCCTAATAGTTGCTCGCGCTTTTGCCGCATCCACCTGTAGCAGCCAATCTTTGTCTTGTTCTCGAGCGGTTAAAGACACGTTATTCAGTGAGTGCCCCCACCCTGTTAAGGTATCTGCAGTCACAAATATGCGTGATGGCACCCCGAAGATGTTTTGCTTTTGGGCACGGTTTTGTGTGGATAACGTATCGCTATTGATATTCTTATTTGTTATGGCGCTGGTGTTTGTATTAACGGTTAAGCTCGTACTAGCATCGTCCATTTTGCTCGGCATAATCAGCGTCTGCAAGGTAGTGAACCATTCAACAATGTCGGCCTGCTCTAAGTTCGCGGCAATACTAAACCCGGTACCTCTATCACCCACATCTGCGTCGCCTAAGGAAAGAAGTGCTCGAGAAAATTGCATTTCTTTATGGGGCAATACGCCGTCGAAATGAATGTTGTCACCGAGCCTTGCCTCTATATTCGACGCTTGTAGATTACCCTCACTGTTAATTTGTAGTGGCAGACTGGTGCCTTGAACAGTTGCAAACGGCGCTGGCAACAAGCTTTGGGTTGCCGTTAAATCGGCGTTAATTTGGGCATTATAGGAAAAGTCACTATTAGATAAGCTCAAATTAACATCGGCCTGCCAATGGGTTTCACCGTCTAGGTAATCAATAAGGTCGGTTTTCACATACTTCACTAGCGGGTGAACATGCCATAACCCTTTAAGGTTCACATTAACGTCGTAGCTATCGTTCTGACGCCCCTGGATTGACATTTCCACAGGCTGGCCCAATAAACTCGCAGTTAACCCGTTAGCGTCAATTTCTGCGTTGTCGAAGGTAAGCGTTCCGTTAGCATCATCGAACTGCATACGTGTGCTAGTAATATACACATCATTGTTGTTTAACTGAGCTTCGCCTTGAACACGTATATCTTTGCCTTTAAGCGGTATATCTAATGTTAAGCTTGCGGATAATGGTCCTGAAACTTGCACATCTTTATCGAGCACTTTGCCTAGCGAGCTGGCAATTGAAGACTGTTTCATTAACGAGGTTAACTTTTCCCCTGTTCCAGAGCCGTCTGCTTTAATCGTTAACATTGAAGATGGGTGTAGACGTGGAATTTCTGCCGACATAGCCGCCACATCTATACCTGCTAACGTTCCTTTGTCACTTTCCATGACTAAGCCGGCATTTTCAAAACGTACCGACAAATCAAGTTCATTTAACGCAGGCCATTTTGATGAAAACACAAAGTCGCTATCTTCAATATCGACATAAGCTTGAAAAATGCCGCTGTTGTCGTTAAACGGATAGTTTTTAGGATTACCGTGCCACAATACTTGCGCTTTGCTTATGCTACCTTCGCCAGCGAAGGCACGGGTAAGAAATTTATCGGTATTCACGCCCATCAACGAGGCAGGAAAGAAGTTATTTACGGCGTTTAACGCCAGAGGCTCAATATTGGCAAATATGTCTAGGTTGCCCGTGGTTAAATTGGCACGAAATGCGGGCTCTAACACTAACTGTTCACTGTCGAACACGAGCTCTTTGCCCGTCATCACCCATTGCTTTTCGTCACCTACCGCTAGGGTATGAAAGTACAGGTTGGCGTTGAAGGCATTGATATCCAGATTTTGCTTAATAATATTGTCAGCAGATAAGGTACTGTTTTCACTTTTTAAGTAAACAGCGCCAGACTCTTTATACCAATAAATGTCGGCATCTAGCGAGGTAAGACCTGGGGTTTTGCCGGCTTGCTCCCATGACAAATCAAGAATTTTTGCGGTTAATTCCGGGCGGCGATTTCTAAATTGAAGTTCCAACGTGGCAAGTTGCCCTGTGGGATTTAACGCGCGAATTTCCTCTTCGCTGGTGTCATCCATAAACAAGGGTAGAAGCATCAGAAATGGATTTATCTGAACCGGTTTTACAATGCTGACGACTGCGTCGCCTGCATTTGTTACTTTACCTACGAAATCAGCTTCTATGGTTTCGTTGCCAGAGTCTATCACCAATTGATCTACCCTAACGCTCCACCCATCTTGCGTGGGTGCTGCTTCAATACTGCCACCACGAATACCTGTGACTAGGGTTGAGTATTCTTCTCCGCCCCATTCCAATAAACTTTCTTCAAACTGGGCTTGAACACCCGTAATGCCATTACTTTGTACATCGGCCCATATTTCGAAACTGGCTCGGCTTTCAGTTAAGGGACGTTTGGTTTTGATTAAGTCGCTCACCCAAGGTGAAATATCTAAATCTTCAGCGCGGGCATAAAACACCCCTTCAAAGGCATCTTTGTTGCCAGTCACATCAATAATGAAAGAAGCAGAATTCGACGATACATCGGCCACCTTCATTTGCCCTAAGCCTTGGTGACGTTTACCGCTGTTGTTCCAGGTTAACTGGTCGATGATGAAAGATTGAGTCTCGCCATTTTTAGAGAGAAGCACTTCCCCTTCTTCAAGAGAGAAGCTTTGAAGTTGTTCTAGAAATAAGCTTTTTAATGCATCAACAACAGGAAAGTTGTTATCGCCTGCACGCTCGAACCTATCGGCATCAACATCGAGCTTAAGGCCGCGAAGTTCAAAACGTGTAGAGGAGATCATTTGTCGTCTCAAAGACTGCCAAAAATCTAATTCAACATAGACTTGACGAATATTGAGTCCGACAGGAGACGCATCACTTTGCGCCATGGAGACCGAATTCAAGACAATACTCGGCCCAGAGCGTTGCCATACTGCATGCACGCTGTTAATAGTAAGATTTACGCCATAGCGCTGGCTGATATAGTCTTCCAGCAGATGCTTGTTGTGTTCAATATGCGGCAGCGCATAGCGAGCGGCGCTGATTAACAGCGCGAATAGAACAAGCAGGATGGCAAGCAGCAACCATATTTTTTTAACTAAATAGGCTGCTACCGACGTTAAATTTGTCACACTTCGCCTTCGTATAGTTAATGCATTACATCATGACGACGTCGTACTTATCCTGGTTGTACAAGGTTTCGGTTTGTACTTTAATTTGCTTCGATACAAACACTTCCAGCTCTGCAAGCATATGCGATTCTTCGCCCATTAATGCTTCAACCACTTTTGGCGAAGCATAAACAACAAATTTATCGGCATCATATGCGCGGTTTACCCGAACGATTTCACGCATAATTTCAAAGCAGATGGTTTCAACGGTTTTCACCGTACCTCGGCCCTTACATACGGGGCATTCGCCACACAGTATGTGCTCAATACTTTCACGGGTGCGCTTGCGGGTCATTTCTATGAGCCCTAGCGACGTAAACCCGTGAATATTAATCTTGGCCCTGTCCTTACTTGTCGCCACTTCTAGACTATGTAAGACACGTCTTTTGTGGTCTGGTTCAATCATATCGATAAAGTCGATTAAGATCATACCGCCTAAATTACGTAACCGAAGCTGCCTAGCAATGGCTTGTGTCGCCTCGGTGTTAGTATTAAAGATAGTTTCTTCTAGGTTACGGTGCCCAACAAATGCGCCGGTATTTATATCAATGGTGGTCATGGCTTCGGTTTGATCGATAATCAAATAGCCGCCTGATTTCAAATCGACCCTACGTTCAAGCGCTCGCTGGGTTTCATTTTCAACATCGTGCAAGTCGAATATGGGCCTGTCGCCCGTGTAATATTCCAACTTGCCGTTCATTTCGGGCACGTATTCTTTCGTGAACTGGAACAGCTCCTGAAAAGACAACTTAGAGTCTATTCGAATTCTGTCTAACTCGGTGCCGACAAAATCACGAAGCACACGGCGCGCCAGCGGTAAATCTTCATACAACACATTAGACTTACGCTTTTTCATCCGCGATTGAATTTTGTCCCAAAGTCGGCGTAAAAAGGCAGCATCTTGCTGTAATTCGGCTTTACCTACCCCTTCAGCTGCGGTACGTAAAATAAAACCACCGTTTTCATCGCAGAATTCCTGCACTAGCGTTTTTAAACGCTCTCGCTCGGCTTCTTCTTCAATACGCTGAGATACGCCAACATGGGTAACACTTGGCATAAACACCAAATAGCGACTTGGAATAGTAATATCGGTAGTAAGGCGGGCGCCTTTGGTGCCAATAGGATCTTTCACTACTTGCACAACAATATCTTGACCATCTCGAACAAGCTCACGAATGTCTTGTTTTTGAATGTGACTGGCAGATACTTCCTCTGCTATTTCATTATGAATAACAATATCCGAGGCATGAAGAAAAGCGGCTTTTTCAAGGCCAATATCCACAAATGCGGCTTGCATTCCAGGAAGTACCCGACTCACTTTACCGCGATAGATATTGCCCACTAAGCCACGCTTAGTATGACGCTCTACGTGAATTTCCTGCAATATCCCATTTTCAATGAGAACAACACGAGACTCTGACGGTGTAACATTGATTAGTAGCTCTGCACTCACTACACGACTCCAAATTCTCTAAGTAACTGCCTTGTTTCATACAAAGGCAATCCAACCACTGCGCTAGCACTGCCATTTATTGCTTTTACAAATTGACCGCCAATACCTTGAATGGCGTAACTGCCTGCTTTATCTGCAGGTTCACCTGTGTCCCAGTATGCGTCAATTTCATCGTTCGTCAATGCGGCAAAAGTTACCTTGGTGGTAATAGTTTGTGTTACTTGCTTGGTGGTAGACGCCACACTAATGGCCGTCAGTACTTCATGCTCGTTGTTCGATAGCATTGAAAGAATACGTCTAGCGTCTTCTTTATCTTCAGGCTTACCTAAACTAACCCCGTTAAAGGCAATAAGCGTATCAGACGCTAATACACGCGTATTTTCATTAAGTGCATCTTCATCGTGTAACCGTGCAAGTGCTGTTTTCGCTTTTTGCTCAGCGAGTCGAGCTACCTGGGCTTCAGGCGTTTCATTAGCAAGGGCTGATTCATCAATATCCACTGGCTTTACTGAATGGGCAATGCCCATCTGATCTAACAGCATGGTACGACGAGGGGAAGCAGAGGCTAAAACCACTGAGTAATTCACGATAAAAGCCTCACACTTTAACTAATGGAAAACTGACGACGGGTTTTACGAAGTAGCCAAAATACCCAAGGCCATAACAGCATAGAGGTAAGCACGGGCCACAAGTAATCCAATTGGAAATAGATATCAGTAAGTAAGTGCTGTACCCAGAATGTTAGCAAGTGGTACAGCGAAGAAAGCAATCCTATAACAATAGCTTGTTGCCATACCGAGTAATTTCGAAGCCGCTGATAGTTCGCGGCTAAAATATAGATTGAAATGCTTAAGCTTAAACTGTGGATGCCCAAGGTAGTGCCGACTAGTATGTCAACCGCCACACCGGTTAAGAAGGCCACGCCCACATTCACTCTGTGGGGAAGCGCCATGCTCCAGTACGCAAGCACAATCAAAACCCAATCAGGACGGTATAAATCAACCTGAATAGGCAATGGCACAATTTGAAGAACTAGCGCAATCAAAAGCGTAGTGACGATAACCGAATGACGCTTACGAATCATCTTCAGCCTCCTCCTTGCTTACCGTGTTGCTTTCATCTTCTTTATCCGCTTCACTTTCACTATCCACATTACTGTCGATAGGTTTGCCTTCATCAGACCACAAGAGTAACAAATACTTTAACCTGTCTAATTTAGCCATAGGCGTTACGGTTACAATAGAAAATGGACGACTTTCATCCCGTCGTACTTCTTTCACTGTACCTACGGGATAGCCTTCGGGGAAAATTTTTCCTAAGCCGGAGGAAATCAATACATCTCCCGCTTTAATATCAACGCTGTGGGGAACATGCTCTAAATACAGCTCGTTTAGCGCGCCGCTGCCAGTAGCAATAAAGCGGATATCATTACGCTGAGAGCGGACAGGAATAGCATGAGTCACATCAGCCAGTAAAAGTACGCGGCTATTGGTAGTGCCCACTTCCATAACCTGCCCCACTATGCCTTTTTCATCAATAATGGGCTGAGATAAATAAACTCCATCAATGGCGCCTTTGTTGATGACCACCTGCTGGCTATAAGGATTTTTATCAACCGCCATCAGCTCGGCCACCATTTTACGTAAGTCGTTACGTACAGGTGCATCCAGCAAATGTCTTAATTGTTTATTTTCTTGAGACAAGGCATCAAACCGCTGGAGCTTCTCACTCATGAGCAACAGTTGATTCGTGAGCTTGTCGTTTTCTTCGAGAAGATCTTCATGTGAGGTCAAGCGCTGGGCGCTTTCGCTTAGCATTAGCCGAGGTAAATTGGCTAAATATTGAAGGGGGCTCATGAATGAATTTAAATAGACCCGAGTCGATTTAAACCCTTCTACTTTGTGATCCACAAAAATAAGTAACGCTGACAAAACAATTGCCAGCGCTAATCTATTATTCAGTGAGGGACCGCGAGTAAAAATAGTATCCATAATACAAAGAAGGCAACCTTAAGGCTGCCTTTCCTGTTTACTCATAGCTAAACAGGTCGCCACCGTGTAGGTCAATCATATCGAATGCCTTACCACCGCCACGCGCTACACAAGTTAGCGGATCATCTGCAATAACTACTGGAATGCCCGTTTCTTCCATTAGCAAACGATCTAAATCTTTCAGTAATGCGCCACCGCCGGTAAGTACCATGCCGCGTTCTGAAATATCAGACGCGAGTTCTGGTGGAGATTGCTCAAGGGCAACCATAACCGCAGAAACAATACCAGTAAGCGGCTCTTGCAAGGCTTCTAAGATTTCATTGGAGTTCAATGTGAAGCCACGAGGTACACCTTCAGCAAGGTTACGACCACGTACTTCAATTTCACGAACTTCTTCACCTGGGTAAGCTGCACCAATTTCATGCTTGATGCGCTCGGCCGTTGCTTCACCAATAAGTGAACCAAAGTTACGGCGTACATAGTTAATGATAGCTTCGTCGAACTTATCACCGCCGATACGTACCGATGACGAGTACACAACACCGTTTAGTGAAATGATAGCCACTTCGGTTGTACCACCACCAATATCGACCACCATTGAGCCGGTTGCTTCTGATACAGGTAAGCCTGCACCAATAGCGGCGGCCATAGGTTCATCAATCAAATACACTTCACGTGCACCTGCACCTAGCGCAGACTCTTTAATGGCTCGGCGCTCTACTTGGGTAGAGCCACATGGAACGCAAACTAAAACACGAGGGCTAGGGCGAAGGAAATTGTTGTCATGCACTTGTTTAATAAAGTGCTGAAGCATTTTCTCTGTTACATAAAAGTCGGCAATAACGCCGTCTTTCATAGGGCGGATAGCGCGAATGTTACCAGGCGTTCTACCTAGCATTCGTTTGGCTTCTGCACCTACAGCGGCAACGCTTTTAGGTCCAGCAGCACGCTCTTGGCGAATAGCCACTACAGAGGGTTCGTTGAGTACAATACCTTGGTCTTTAACGTAAATCAGCGTGTTAGCTGTTCCGAGGTCGATGGACAGATCATTAGAGAACATGCCTCGAAGCTTTTTAAACATGAAAAGTGTATTCCTGTTTCTGTGTTATCGCGTGTTAGCAAGGGTGAGATGACAGCGCTTTAACGTGAAGTCGATGTTTATCCGCACACTTTAACAATGGGGGCATATTTGGGCAAGCAGAGAACCATTTTTTAAACAATTAGGTGGCGATTAAGTGGAAACCCACTGCGCCTTCTACTCACTTCCTACCAACTTCTTGTTAAGTGGCTATTTTTAAACCAGTAAGAGTAGACAAGCATTTGAACCGGAAGTTTCACGTTAATACAATATTTATTGTTCAATCATCATTGAATCGGTCTGTGTATGCGCTGAAATTAACTCACTAGCGGTGCATTGGGCGGTAGAGGCAAAACGATAGAAATAATAGTTTACGCCTGCAATAATCGTAGTGCTTGTTTGACAACTGGCTTGGTAAGCACACCCTTCAAGGCCTCTTACTTGGCCAAACGAAGCGGGGCTATTAATGGTGCCATTACAAGATAATGGGGTGGCACCTGCAGGGTTTGCAGTGGCCTTTATATGCTCCATGCCCGCTTGTGTTGCAAGCTGAGCGCGAAAACCTAGGTTATCCGCAGCGACTTTGTTGCCCGTAGAAGAGAGTGACGAGGCCAGTGTTAACCCTAACAGAGCCAGCACTATCATAATAAACAACGCCATGACCAACATACTTCCTCGCTGATGTTTTCGCGAGGCAGTAAAGAACGAACCGCCTAACGTTGCCGTACTAGGATGTGTTTTCTCTACTCTATTTCTATCAGTTCTTGAAAGCGCTTTATGTGCTTTATGTACTAGATATTGTTGGGATAAAGGTTCACGGCTCATTTTCAATTGCCACCTCAGTCGTCAGACTTAATACTTCATCGCCTTTTTGGGCTCGTAGGCGCAACATCACCATATTATTAACCCCACCGTTCACACTACGAACCTGAAAAGGGTCATCGTTTGAGGTACCGCTAGCAGGTGAGGCAGATAAAACATTAATGAAGTCCACCCCAAGCCTCGGGCTACTTGCCAAAGCCAAAGGCTGCGATGTGGTAAACCCAGACTCAATCCGGTGAAGTACCGAACCTCTTAAGCAAAAACTCACCGCTTTTGAGGCAATATAAGCACGGTTAGCTAGTGAGGCTTCTGCAAAGGCATCACTTACCGTAATCTCGAGGGTATCGTCAGTGCTGTCTCTCGTTGCACAGTCGCCATCGCCGTCATCGGTACAACTTACTATAGGTTGGCGGTAATCATTAGCGGCGTTATAGACATCTAATACACTAGGTGGTGCAACAATCACAGATGCACTAGCGGTAAAGGGCTGAGTATTATCAAGGGCATCCGCAGGAAATAAGATATCGATAGTATTTTCAGTGGCTGGCTGAACGGAAATATCACTGTAACCTGTTACCACATCAGCGGGAACGAATTGTAGGCAGTGTTGAGACGATGATCCCCTTACTCTCACACTGGCAGGCACGGCGTTTTGTAGTTCACGAGCCATACGATTTATGGCAAAAGACGTTTGGGCAACAAGCTGCTCTCTTTCACTAACACCAACAAATACAGACATGCTACTGGTAACCACTTTTGCGATCCCTGTGGCTATCACCCCCATAACCACCAGGACGATGACAAGCTCTACTAACGTAAAGCCTCGAGCCTTGTTCATTGGTGTGCTATTTGCCATCAGTAATTCCACCGATAACCGCTAAAGACTATGGTTTTATCGTTAGGGGTAAGTACAGACACGCGAACCAATTTGGTGTTGCCCGTATAGCTACCCACGCCAGCATCATCAATACCGTCAAGGTTATCATCATAAAACACTACTACGTTGAGCTGGTAACCTTGATATAAACTTTGCCCACCTTGCGTGATGGTTTGACCCGCACTGTTTCTAATAACGCTGTAGCCGTGGTAATCATCCACATCATCAAAGGTAGAACGATTTTCTCCACTATCAGGCCCCAAGTTTGCGCTAGTCGTACAGTTAATAGTGTCGCTACATCGTTCACCGGCGTTATGCCCACTGCTATTTTCGTCAAATGCCTTACTCAGTATTTCTCGTTGTAATCCTTGGGCTAAAATATTAGCGCGGGCTTGCGTTACAGGCGCCACGCTTTGTTGCGCTTGCGCGCCAAGTAAATCGGTAACAATAAGCATGACAATACTGGTCACCACTAATCCAATCACGATCTCAAGTAGTGTAAAACCTCGCTCAGCACGCATAAATAAGCCCCTCAGCTTCAATACAGACACCTACTGTTGCTGTTCCCGCAAAGGTCACTCTGCAAATATCTGATGCACAACTGCCGGTGGCGGTTATTGGCCGACCAAGGTAATCGAAGTCAATATAGGAAGGCGAAGCAACACCTTCTGAAAAGGTGATAGATACCCCTTTAGCACCAATTTCATCACCCCGCGCCGCTAAAAATGTGGGCGCATTGGCGGCAATACTTGCGCCACAGCTGGCTGATTGATTTGCACTCCCGTAGTTAACAACAGTAGGGCCGTAAGCACCGTCACCAGACGAACTCACAATAGTGCGATAACAATAGCCTGCGCGGTTATCTTGCATGGCTTTGCCTTGAATATTTCGTAAGGTAGAGAGAAGACGTATTTGAAGGGAGTATTCAGTGTAGCCGGTATCATCTTGTATTCGCGCAGAAGCGACCACGCCTATAATACCAATAACGACGATGACAATAATAAGCTCAAGGAGCGTAAAGCCAGCGCCTCGGGCCTGACGCTGGCCAGGAACGAAATGCCTGGCCATGTGCTAGGTAATATTTAACAAGCAGTCGAAGTCAATGTGATAGTAGGAGAACCACCCGCTGCCGCATTTCTGTACTCAACATAGCAGTTAGCACCTTCAAAACCGTCGGGGTAAATGCGAGCCCAAGTACCGTTAGCACTCACATACCAATCTGTAGTACCTTGGTCTGCGGTAGTGTTTACTGCACGAATATCTAGGTTCATGTATGAATCTAGCTGCACAGTGGTGGTATTGTTATTGTCATCGAAGTATGTGCTGTACGGGTAACCATAACGAACATTGATATCAGTGCCATTTACGTTGATGGTCGTATTTGACGATGCAGTCGCGCCAGCAATAATTGCTTTTGCATGAATAGCTTCCGAAGCACTAATCAGTGCGCCTTCCACTCCTTCTAATGTGGCAATGCGAGCATCAGTTTGGAAACCTACAAACCGAGGCGCAGCGGTAACCGCTAAAATACCAAGAATTACGATAACTATGACTAGCTCAATAAGGGTAAAACCGCGTTGCTGCATAAAAAATGTCCTTTTGTTTCAATTACGTTTATTATTGCAAAAATGGCGTAATTGAATATAAAACTTTAGTTTAAAAATCACCAGCTTACGTATAAAACTCAATACATAGTTATGAGTTCGAATCATTACTAAAAACGATAACTTGGCCTATCCGTGGGTCGTATAGAAACCCATCGCCTTGCGCATCATTGGTAGGGCTACTGTTCAGATTTTTTATAGATTGGCTAAGGTAATAATAGCAAAGGTCATTACCACTTGCGCCGCCACCACTACTATTTGTAGCAAAGTATCGGTAACCGTCAAATGGTGATTCTGAAAAACTCGATGTAATGGAGGGGGCACTTTGCATTATCAGGCTAAAGATACTTTCGCAGTCTAATGCGGTAATCGCTGTGTCTTGACTGTTACCGTCACCGTTTAGCAGGCCTGTGGGATAGCCGGTATCCTGATCAACCGCGACATTAATGCCATCAAGTGTCACAAAGGTCTGATTGGTAGACGCATTCTCTTCTGGCCGACCTTCTATTTCCCATTGTGCGCGCACAAGCCCAACCCCTGTGGCGAAACCACCGGCAACACCCTCAACCGTGGCATCTTCAGCTTGTTCAGTAATATCAAGAAAGCGTGGAATGGCCACTGCCGCTAGTAGCCCAAGTAATACGACTACAATCACAAGCTCTATTAGCGTAAAACCCAGTTGTTTTCCCGCTATTTGATGTCGTTGCTTTTTCATTTGGACCACCCCAGTTTTCTCATTATTAAAATTCAGTTTGTTTGTTATTGTTCGTTTTCTGGAACCACATCACCACGAAATACAAAGTAGTCAAAGTAATCCCCCGCACTTAAGGAAAATCGGCAGCGTGCATTCACGGCCTCATCGTCGACTAACTCACCACGAAAATATTCACCACGCACATTAAAACCATTAACCATCATAGGCACGGTTAGCAATGCGTTCCAAAGGGTTTTACACCCTTGCACAGAAGGAGACACTTCTGGCCATCCCTCATGACTCATTAGCACGGGCGTACGTCCAACTTCATTACCCTGCCTATCATAGTGCGTAAGCAGAATACGAACCGGCCGCCCTTCTGACTGCCACTTCCAATGAGCCGTTACTGCAGATTCTTCCAACTTGAGCGCTAGCTGCCTAAGCATCTGTGCTTCAAAATTAACTTCGCTGGTATTCAGTCGCACGATAAAAACAGCCATTAGTGAAGCAAACAACGTGATCACAATAATGTTGATAAATAAGGATCTGTTCTTACTTTTTGCCGCTTCGCTTTTCGTCACCATGTTACTACCCTTGCTGCTATTACTTTTTCGCAGTCATTAATTGCTCTTAACATACTGTTATAACACATCTTTAAGCTAGGGAGTTATACGCCTTTTATTGCGTTCATCATATCCCACATGGGGGTAAAAATACCCAGCGCGAGCACCAGTACCATGGCTGCCACCACGACAATTAAAAAAGGCTCTATCTTTGCTGTTAAATTTTTAAGATCGTAGTCAACTTCACGCTCATAGAACTCCGACGCCTCAACCAGTAATTCATCTACGCGACCGGTTTCCTCACCTACACGAATCATCTGCATCACCAAAGGTGTAAATAGTCCGCTTGCTGCGCTGACTCGTGCTAGCCCCTCACCTTTTTCAATTCGCTCGCGCATCGCAATAATCTTTTGCCCCATGTACACATTTCCCACCGCTTCTGAGGTTAAGTTTAGTGCACTGGTTAAGGGAACGCCCGCGCGCAACATCATTGAAAAACTTCGACAATAGCGGCTTAGTAAAGAACGATTAAAAATACTGCCCACTATAGGTAATGAAAGCTTACGTCTATCCCAATTTAAACGCCCGACTTTCGTATTTAATGAACGCCTAATCATGTAGGCAATGAATATCCCGCCAGCAATTAGCAGGTACCAATAGTTCAGCAAGAAATCTGATGTGCCTATGAGCGCTCGGGTCATTAAAGGCAATTCGGCATTGAACTTAGAAAACATGTCGGCGAATTTGGGGATAACAAAGATATTGAGCACTACAAACGCGCCCGCTAAGGCGATAAGCACAAAAATGGGGTAGCGCGTGGCGGCTTTAATTTGTTTGCGAGTTTCTTGTTCGCGCTCTAAATACACCGCCAGTTGAGCGAAGGCATCTTCTAATTGACCGGTGTTTTCGCCCACATGAATAATACTTACAAATAATTGATTAAAAATTTTAGGGTGCTGGTTTAATCCGGAAGACAAGGTGCGGCCTCGTTCTAAACTTACGATAGCGTCTTCAAGGGCAAGTTTAAGGCGAATAGAATTACAGGATTCAGCTAAGCCGGACACCGCTTTTAGTAAGGGAATACCCGCTTTGGTTAGCGAGAACATTTGGCGACAAAAAATAACTAAATCGTCCAAAGTGACTTCGGGGACAAACCAGCCTTGCCAACCAGACACGACACTTTCTTTTTTATCACTCATGGGGGCAATAGCAATTGGCGTTACACTGCGAGCGCGCAACATTGCCGCTGCACTTCCTGCATCGTTCGCGTCTAACTCGCCTTCTGTCAGGGCGCCATTTCTTTCGCGCCCTTTGTAGCTAAACCGTGCCATCTATCATTGCCTTATTGCACTGTTGTGTCGTCAGTGATTTCAGAGGTGGGAGCATCTTGGGCTACCATCTCAACCAGTTTTAACACCTCTTCTACACTGGTTACGCCCATTTTTGCGTAAGTCAGAGCAGATTGAGGCAAAGAGCGATAGCCTGCGCTTTTAGTCGCGGCATCACTAAAGCCTTGAATATCACTGGATTTTAAATAATTCATCATGTTTTCAGTCATTTCGAGTAACTCAAAAACCCCAATTCGCCCTCTGTATCCTGTTTGATTACATTTCTGACAGCCACGCCCTTGTTTAAAGGCAACGTCTGCGGCATTTTCATCAATACCGTTCAACCACACCTTTTCATCATCCGTTGGCGTATAAGAGGTGGTGCAATTATCACAAATTCGGCGTACCAAGCGCTGAGCAATAATGCCTCGAAGAGAACTTGCCACCAAGTAACCTGGCGCGCCCATATCGAGTAAGCGCACTACGCTAGATATAGCGTCGTTGGTATGCAGTGTCGATAGTACTAAGTGACCGGTTAATGCACCACGAAGCCCAATTTCTACCGTTTCTTGATCACGCATTTCCCCCACCATAATAATGTCGGGGTCTTGTCGTAGTGTGGTTCTAAGTACATTTGAAAAAGTCAGGTTTATTTTAGGATTCACTTGAACCTGATTAATGCGGGGTAAGCGGTATTCCACCGGATCTTCTACGGTAATAATTTTCGACTTTGCCGTATTTAATTCGCTTAATGCACCATACAAAGTGGTCGTTTTACCCGAACCTGTAGGCCCGGTAACCAAAATCATCCCATGAGGGCGTCGTAACAAATTTCTAAAGCGGGTTAACTGTGCTGAAGGCATGCCGGTTTGTTCAAGGGTCAGTATTCCTGCGGACTGATCAAGCAAACGCATGACCACAGACTCGCCACCTTGCACTGGCATGGTAGACAAACGCACGTCTATTTTGTGCCCTTTAACTTTAATTTGAGTACGGCCATCTTGCGGTAGCCGCTTTTCGGAAATATCTAACCCCGCCATTAGCTTTAAACGCAACACTAACGCGGCCGCTATACTTTTCTCGGGTATCACAGTTTCTTGTAAAACCCCATCTACCCGTTGTCGTATTCTCAACTGATTTTCATCAGGTTCTA
The DNA here is from genome assembly GCF_003989595.1 of Alteromonas sp. KS69. Taxonomy (NCBI): domain Bacteria; kingdom Pseudomonadati; phylum Pseudomonadota; class Gammaproteobacteria; order Alteromonadales; family Alteromonadaceae; genus Alteromonas; species Alteromonas sp. KS69. The sequence goes on from NZ_PYHU01000011.1 coordinate 51,182, forward strand.
TATGAATATCAGACGCTTTTGCTATCACCGCATCTTCAAAAATAGATTGCAGCAACCGGGCGACTGTTGTGTCTTGATCGCCCGCACCACCAAGTTCTATATTAAAGTTATCTTCAGTATCGTATTCTTCTGCTAGTTCTTGGGCAAAACTCGCAATTTCTTGGGTTTTTCGATAAAAAGTATCGTAAGCGGTGAACAGCTGTTGCTCGCTAACTACGGCAAGTTCAATTTGTCTGTTTAACGTTTCTGAAAGATGATCTACCGCGGTTAAATCGGCGGGATCTGACATGGCAACTAGCAGGCTGTCCCCCTTATCATCAATAACGAGTGCGCGATATCGCCTAGCTTGAATTTCAGGTAAAAGCAGCACAGCTTGTTGATTTACGCGGTATTGATCAATATCGATAAGCGGAACATTTAAATGCCGAGATAACAATTCAAGCATTTGGTGTTCAGTCACCAACCCCATCGAAATTAGCGTAGCACCTAACTTACGGCCTGTACTTTTTTGCTCAGACAATGCCGTCATTAGCTCATCAGCACTAATCAAATTATGCTGAACAAGAAGGTCGCCAAGGCGAACTCTAGGTTTATTCATTTTACTACTTCCCGAAGCCTAGCCATGCGCTCTTGCGCATAATGATGTACATTTGGTGATAGGGTCTGCTGCGTATCAATCTTTACTACTTGGGAGAACGCGTGAAACGCCAGTGCAGATTGATGCAAATTGTCAGCACTTATCGCAGCACCTAACCACCATTTGGGCTCGAGAGGTCGCCGCTTAGTTAGCACTAAATAATCATTAAGTGACTTGTCGAACTCGCCATATTGCTGCAGTAAATTCGCTCTAAAACTAAGTAACTCTACAGACAGTGGGTTGCGGGGTGAAGAAACAGCCCCGTTCGCGTTTTCTATTGCTAACGTTGTTAGCCCTTGTTTCACATACAACCGCGACAACATAAGGCGAACACTGTGATCATCCGGTGAATTCACAAGCATACCTTGTAATAAGGCCTGGGCTTGTTCTACCTGGCCGCTGGCAAACAGCAAGGACGCTAGCTTCTTCTTAACACTAATATCGGTTGGATGGCTTTGCGCTTTCTGCTGCATTAACCTGATGGCTGTGTTGTAGTCGTTATTATCAAGAGCCAAGCGCACCTGCTCGTCTATCGCAGGGGCGTTTTTATTGTTATCAATCTGCTTTGAGAAACGTGCCACTGGTGCAGACTCGGCTGTTTTTACGCTGTCTACCGACTTTGATACAGTCTTCGCTACAAAGATGCCAGTAGGGCTGTTGTCTGGGTTGGAAGTAGGGTTAATGCTTGCATCAGAAGCAGCACGCGAGCTTGGGCTTTTTATGTATTCACCTTCGGTGGCTTTCGCCTTTTCTGAAGAGGTATCCTGTGCTACTTGGGCAGACGTCTGCATCGGTTTTGATAAATTCTGCGGCGTATTCGTGTCGTCGTTTTGCGAGATGCTAGCTTCAACACTTCCTTGTCCCGCACTTCCTTTTTCAGCAGTTTCTTTTTCAGCACTTTCTTTTTCGGCAGATTCAGTACTTGGTTGAGCACTTGCTGTCAGGGAAGCCGGCAATATAGCGGGGCTTGGTTCGGTTAATGAAACTTCGTTTGTATCTGTTATCGGCATTGATTCAGAGGGCAACACCGCAGATGAAACCGATGGCGCGGGGTTAAGCAGCACCCACACAGCTAACGCGATGGTGACGATAACTAACAAAAGCACAACGATAGTAAGCGCACTTACTGACTTTTTTTGTGGGGGCTCGTATCGAGCTTGCGGTTGTTCAACGCCTTCGCGAGCTTCTAGATCTTTCAGCATTTTATTCACAACACTCATGCCATGCCTCCAAACTCGAGTACACTGGCAAGGGTAACCGAAACCACCACACCGGCCGCTACCAAAGAAGGCCACAGGGCAAAAGAAGCGTACCAAGGCAATGTAGTGGCTTCGGTGTCAGCAATAGCCAACTTAATATGCGATACATCCACGTTGTACTTGCCTTCGCCATACGCCAGCATCATGGCCTTATGACACAGTACGTTGACCAGCCTTGGCGTCCCCTTCGTAGCCATAAACATTAATCGGCAACACGCTAAGTCGAATACCTCTTCTCCTGTGTGCCCTGCTACCACTAAACGATGTTTTACATAATGGTAAATTTGGTCGGTATCCATGTGCGATAACGAATAACTGAATGTAATGCGCTGCTTTAACTGCCGCAGCTCCGGCATTGAAAGCTTTTGATTGAGCTCTGGTTGCCCAAATAACACCACCTGCAATAATTTACGGCTTTCTGTCTCTAAGTTAGTCATTAACCGAAGTGCTTCAATACTTTCTACCGGTAACGCTTGCGCTTCATCAATCACCAAAACAGCACTGCGATGCTGGGCATTAATATCGATAAGTCGCTCTTGAATACATTGGGTGAAACGCTGCTGATCGCAGGTTTGCCCTATATCTACTCCTAACTCACTTGCCACTGCACGGCGCAACTCGTCTGGGCTTAAAAGAGGGTTAGGAATATAGGCTGATTGAAAATGCGCGGGCAATTCATTAAGAAATTTCCGGCAAATAAGGGTTTTTCCTGTACCGACTTCACCAGTCACTTTGATAAAGCCCTCACCAGATTTAAGCGCAGTGAGTAACACCTCACTGGCTTCAATATGACTGGGTAGGCCATAAAAAAAACTGGTGTTTGGCGTTAAAGTAAAAGGTAGCTCTCTAATGCCAAAATGATACAAATACATACTTAATCCACATACAACCAATCAACCATATTTTGGCGACTGGTTTCAAGTTGCTGTTCGAACGTGTCGTGTCCTACAACAGTGGGTTTGAGTAAAATAATAAGTTCTTTTTTTGTTTCGCTAACTTGGCGATTTTTGAACAATTCACCAAACAAGGGAATGTCACCCAGTAATGGCGTTTTTGATACCACATCGGTTTGACTGGTTTGCATTAAGCCACCTATCACCACAATTTCGCCAGAGCCAGCACGAATTATAGTGTCTGACTCTCGAATGGTGCTTTGTGCCAATGGCAATACAATTTGCTCATCATCCATAGTCACAACTTTTTGCTGCTCAGCAGTTTCAATCACCGATGGGTGAACATGCAAAAGTACCGTGCCTTTGTCATCAATTTGCGGTGTTACATCTAGCGCAATGCCCGAGAAAAAGGGGGTAAGTTCAATATCCGGTGATATAGACGTTGTAGTGCTGGTTACCGTGCTGTCGCTTGACACATCAGTGACAAAATATTCATCGTCACCTACTTTTATAACCGCTTTTTGATTATTAATAGCGGTCACCCGGGGGCTCGAAAGTACTTGTACATTCCCTTGAGTAGACAGTAATGACAGCACGCCTGAGAAGTCTTTGTTCAAAAAAGCGAGGCTTGTCACGCCACCCAAAGTAGCGCTGATGTCATTGCCTAACGTGCCAGCAGTGGTTGAAAGCGAAAAGTCTGTATTGCCGGTGTTGGCCAATATTTCATTCCAATTAATACCCTGCTGATAACCGTCATTCAGTTCAACTTCTAAAATACGGGCTTCCAAAATAACTTGCTTAGTTAAGTTCGCTTCTGAGGTCTTCAAAAAGCGGCGTATATCAGACAATTCATCAGGCATAGCCCGCACAGTAACTAAGCTTGCTTGCGGAGTAACAAATACAGCACGGCCGTTTTCCTTACCTACCATAGCTTCAAGACTAACCTTCAAGTCGGCCCAAAAGTCGGTTTCAGTGCGAGTGTTTATCGTTGTGCCGTTAGTATTGCTGTTGTTTTGACTTCCGTAGCTTTCGGAACTGCTGAAGTTGCCACTGTACGAGCCCGAAGAAGAACCATTGTTGTTATTTTGATTATTATTTTGCGTTACACCGCCGGAGGTAATACTGGTTTGAGTTGCCCCGTTTCGCTGCATGTAGAGGTAATTCACGGCAAAGGTTTCAGTACGCATACCTGCAGCGCGCACTTTAAACACCGTTCCTGAGCGCGCAATGTCATAGCCATATAAGTCACTGAGTAGTGACATAACTTCATCTATTGTAACTTGCTTGAGTTGCAGCGATACCGACCCAGTTACTTGCGGATGAATAGCAACACTGTAAGGCGTACCTTCAACCAAGCCTGCGAAAAAGGCGCTGATAGGCACACTTTGCGCGTTAACGTCGAAACGTTGTGGGCCGAACAAGCTGTTAGTTGAAGACACACTTTCGGGTGCTGCCAATGCAGCTGATACCGCAGAGGGAATGGGCACTGGGGTATTTAGTTGTGAAGATTTACGCGCTTTTTCTGCATCAATTTGTTCTTGTAAGTCTTGTTCAACTTTTGACACAAGCTGCTGCTGAGGCTCTGATGTACTCTGACAACCGGCCATCGCTAAAGATATGCTTAATACTCCAAACAGACGGGGTAACTTGCCCATTTTACAGATCCTCTGATACATTTTTTTTAATTGTTGTTATTGGCGCTAGAGACAATACAGTTCGTACAGGCTTGGCATAACGGTTTTTCAAAATTACTACGGTATTCTTAGTGATGCTTTCTACTTTGCCGTCGGCGATATCATCCCCTTCCCTGACCACTTTATTATTAATAATGGCATGCTTACTTTGCGCAGAATACATGATGGCGCTTAAGGAAAACTCCCCTTGCTGCGTAGCACCAATGCCTGTCATTTTGGTATTCCCAGGACGAGTTGGGTCTTGCTGTGCAAACAACAAAAATGAGCTAAAAGTGAGCACTATTGTTAGTATTAGTTTAAACACGGATAAATGTCCTTTGCGTGCTAACGGTATAAAACTCTATTGTCACTTTTCCGTTAGGGTAATCGCTGACTTGGTAATCCATCGCTTCCCAATAAAGCTTTATATTTTCTTTTTGAGCACGTTGAAGAAAGTCTCTGATATCAAAATAGCTACCGCTGAACGTTAGGGTTAGGCCGTGTCGATAAAGCGTAAGCGCCGATAAGTCTTCACGCCCTGCAAATATATTAACAGGCGCAATAGTTGCCATAGATTCCAAGCGCACTTGTTGTGCATCATCAAACATACGACTAACCAACGCTGGCATTTCATCAGGGGTGACTAGGGTCTTAAGTTCATCTCTAAATCGCCGTTCCAATATCGCATCTTTTTCTTCTAATTCTGCAATGCTTGATATCAAGGCCTTGTCGGGATCCTCTTCTAGCGCTTCGAGATAAATTTGCAATTGCTGGCTTAACGAAGAGGTTTGCGTGGCTTCAGACGCAAGCCTTCTTTCCATCGATTGCGACTTTTTCCAAAGTGGTTCGATGAAAAACGTGAAACCAACAAGTACTATCACCACTAAGCCCGCGACGAAGAGCATGATGAGTTCTCGAGGGCTCATGGCGGCCAGTTTACTGTTCAAGCTATCTTTGCTCATTCTGGTGCCACCTCAACGTCTTCATCAGCTGGCTCACTGAGTAACTCAAACGACAACACGCCATTTGGATTGCCATCCTTGTTGATATCACGGCTTAATTTAATGACTTCAAATTCTTTTTCTTCAAAGTAGGTAGCGTTTCCTAGTCGTTTTAACCACGCTGGCAGCGCACCTGGGTCGTTTACTTTGCCATATAATGACAATCGCTCACTGCGCACTACAAATCGCGTTAACCATAGAGAACCGTCTGCAACATCGGCAAAACCATTTAAGGCTTGGTAAAATGGCGCCTGCTCTCGAGTTTCTTGCCCACTCAATTCTTCTATAAGTAATGTTTTTTGGCTGACCGAAAGGTTTAACGTTTCGTGTTCTTCAGATAAAACTTGTGATGGCTTTCGTTCAGCTAATTGAGATTTCGCCATGGCTAACTCTTCATCAAGCTGGATAGTTCGCTCTTGCGCTTGGTTTAACACTGCACTTTGTTTTTGAACCGTCACGCTCAACCTCATGGTAACTAGCACGACTATCAGCAATGTAAGTAACCACACTACGAGCATTGTGCCTACGTTCAACCAGCGAAACTCCGGTTTAAACTCTGGCCAATAGAGGTTAATCCGCTGTCTCATTTTAGCTCTCCTGTAGTACTCATAGTAGGAGGTGCTATAGGTTGTGGAACCAATGCACAAAACGCAGCACTTAAGCTCACCAAGTTCAGCCGATAAACATCAATGTCTTCGCTAACTTGAATAGGCGAAATTAACTGGTCGATTTGTGCCGGAATTAACTGGCTGAGCTGCATCTTAACCGTAGTAGAATGCGGGGAGTCTAACCGAAATAAAACCGAACGGATGGGCGGTTGGCGCAACTGACTTTCAAAGTGGTCCATAGAACGTTGAATTTGCACACCCAAATTATCAAGCAGTCCCATTTCCAATTCTTCTTGGGAAAACGAGCCAATATTTTCAAAACCTTTTAACCGCCGAGAAGAATAAAGGTTTCCATCTTTAACCACATTTAAAACCACTTCTTCACCGGCTTCTTGTGTTAACAGTACGGTGGCGCTTTCCATTGACGGCATGAGCTCGCATAGCGCTAATTCAGCAGTCGTGATTTCTTTTAAAGTGACATCGGCAAATTGGATATGGCTGACAACATCAGCAATGACAGAGCGAGGTAACGCGAATACGTTTACCTTGTTAGTGCCTGCAAGAGGCACGGGCAAATCGACATAATCAAATACATAGGCTTTGTCGCTACCCAATATTTCGGCAACAGACCATTGCAGTGCGCCGTGAACTTCGTTGTCCTCAACATTTGGCCGGTCTAGCTGTAACGCATTGTACCAACTGTGAGACATACACACGCACGTTGAGATACCAAGAAGGTTTTTTTCCTTTAGCCAAGTATGAAGCTTTTCACCCCATTTTTCTGGCGTTACCGTTTCTTCGTCAACTAAAACTATTGAATCTTGCTCACGTTTTACGATGCAGAAGGATACAGACTCAGCGTCTACAGAAACGCCGAGCACATGGTGCTTGGAAACACGTCTAAATTTCTGCTTTAGGTATTGGCGCCATCCAATGTGCATTGTAAAATCTTTGGCCATGAATAATTGTGTTATTACAACAAAGTAATAACAATAGCACCAGTAGACGAAAGTTGTTTATTTTTAAGAATATTTCAATTTTTTATTAAACGCGTCACACCCCAATAACCGTTATTTTTCTCCGTTATTTCCCAGCCTCTTTTAGCCAGAAGAATGCGAATATAACGATTACTCATGCCGTGTCCAAACACAACAATTTGAGCGTGCTGTTCGGCTTTCTTTTCGAGTTCCTTTGCCGCTTTACCCACGCGATTTTTAGCCTCAACGAAAGACTCAAACCGCCCCGCTTTCCCGCAAATCCACATTAGCCTGTTTAATAAAACCCAATGCCACGCTTTTAATCTTAGCGGTAGCCTGTAGTAGGGTATATCCATTTCTTTTAATTCGGGAATAACGTCAACTGCGGGCTCGCCCATATAATAGTTCGCCGAGAGCTGCGCTCTTTTAAGCGGGCTAGCAATGATGTGATGCGCGGCAAATTCGCGCTTTTCATTTGGGTAATGGGCGCTGTCTAAAGGTGACTGATTGTACTGGCGAACCCAATTGGTAAATTCACCCGCACTTAATTTATTGTTGTGAGCAGACAACGGCTTTCCGTGCCGAATTAGAATTATTTCCTTCATCCTATCTTCCTCTATATGAATAGCTTTAAAACCAGTAGACCAACTATATCGCTGTAGTTAAGTATTTTGGACATAAAAAAGCCCGCACTTTGTGAAATAAAGATACGGGCTTTTTAAGATTCTATATTGAATATCTACGCAGATTGCTGCATATCGACACTTTTAGACACTTGAGTCGTTATATAGCTTTCTAAGTTGGTTTGCTCGCTCTGGCTTAAACGTAAACCATGCTTAGTTCGGCGCCAAATGACGTCTTCAAGAGACATTGCCCATTCGTGATCAATAAGGTAGTCCACTTCTGCTTGGTACATGTCGGCACCAAAGTTCTCACCCATGCTGCCTAAATCTGCTTTTCCTTCAAGAAACTTAACGCACAACATGCCGTATTGACGCGCATAGCGAACCCCTACCGATTCAGGTAACCATGGGTAGTCTTGTTGTAGCTGTTTAATTAAATCTGCTTTATTGGTGAAAGCGCCACCCGGAAGCGCTACATTTTTGGTCCAGGCTTTACCTGCCTTTGGAAACAGGCTAGTTAACTTATCTACTGCATGCTCAGACAATTTTCTGTAGGTAGTAATTTTTCCACCGAAAATATTAAGCAATATTGGCGAAGACTCAGTGCCGCTTAGCTCTACTTTATAATCGCGCGTTAACTCTTGCGCAGACGCATTTTTTTCTTCAAGCAATGGGCGCACGCCACTGTAGCTATGAACAATATCACTTTCGTCAATTTTGGTTTTAAAATACGTATTAACAACTTCAATAAGATATTCAGTTTCAGCTTCAGAAATAGCGGCTTGCGATGGCTCACCAACATAGTTCTCATCGGTAGTACCAACGAGTGAAAAGTCATCTTCGTAAGGAATAACAAAAACAATACGGCCGTCTTTATTTTGAAGAATATAAGCTTCTTCTGTGTCATACAATTTAGGCACAATAAAATGACTGCCCTTCACCATACGCATCGCATTTGGGTTTTTAGTGTCGGCAAGTCTATCTAGGAATGAAACAGCCCATGGCCCAGCAGCGTTAACCACAGCCTTGGCATTGATTGTAAACGTTTTCCCTAATGCGTCTTTTAAAGTCACTTTCCATAACTTGTCTTGCTTCTCGGCACTAATACATTCAGTGCGGGTATAGATGCTAGCACCTTTATCTTGCGCTGCTAACGCATTCAATACCACTAAACGAGCATCGTCTACCCAACCATCTGAGTACTCAAAACATGTTGTTATATCATTCACCAAGGGGCCTGTCGGTGACGTAGACATTTTCTTTGAGCGCGGCAATACATTACGTTTGGCTAGTGAATCGTACATAAACAAGCCAATTCGTATCATCCATGCGGGACGAAGATGCTTTTGATGAGGTAAACTAAAACGTAAAGGCCACATGATATGTGGGGCTTTTTCCAATAGCACTTCACGCTCAGCGAGCGCTTCTTTCACAAGGCGGAACTCATAATGCTCTAAATAGCGTAAACCACCATGTATTAACTTACTGCTAGAGGAAGACGTTGCACCTGCAAGATCGCCTTTTTCACATAGTGCTACCGAAAGTCCGCGACCGGCTGCATCTAATGCTACTCCGGCTCCATTGACACCGCCGCCAACCACTAAAACGTCAACGGTTTGTGTACTATTTGTATTCTGATTCATGTTCTCGCCCCTTTCGGCTTCACTAGCATGCTGGCTATTTGACAACCAAAAAGAAAACATGTCAACACAAAACGAACATTAACGAACATTCTTGCTCATTTTTAATCTACGCAATTAAAGCACTGGTTCAACATAGCCCCATGGTTTCAGATAAAAGTTTGATGTATAGCTTTTGCAGGTATTAGGTATGCCTACTGTTATGCATAGCCCCATCTTTTCAGATAAAAGTTTGATATATAGCTTTTGCAGGTATTAGGTATGCCTACTGTTATGCATAGCCGTAAGCTTACTTAACCATAGCAGTTAATACATGGGTAACAAGGATGGCGCGCCGTTACAACAATGCTGGGCAGCATGCTGTTTTGGAAGTAGATAGTAAACTGATAAGTGACTACTAAGGTTATAAGTTGGCCGTTTACGCCTTAATGAAACTGATGTTGTTTTCATCAATAATTTTTCGAATAGCAGGGGGCGGTGTTTGATCGCATACCAGGCAATCAACCTGAGAAATATGCCCCTGCTCTACCATAGCTCTTCGTTCAAACTTACTATAATCTGCTGCAAGAATAACGTGCTGGGTATGCTCTAATATCGCTTGTGATACCTTTACTTCCCTAAAATCAAAATCGAGCAGTGCACCATCAGCGCTAATTCCACTGATACCTATAATGCCGTAATCCATACGAAACTGGCTGATGAAGTCGCAGGTTGCTTCCCCAATAATACCGCCATCTCGGTAACGTACTTCGCCCGCAGCGATAATAACTGAGAAGTCTTCTTTAGCAGAAAGAATGGTCGCGACATGAATGTTATTCGTTACCACGTGCAAGTTTTTATGATTAAGTAACTTGCTTGCTATCATTTCAGTCGTCGTGCCTATGTTTATAAATAATGAAGCCCCGTCGGGGATCATGCTAGCCACTGCCTCAGCAATTCTTTCTTTTACTTCACTGTTTTGTGTTTTGCGTTCTTGATAAGGCGTATTTTCCCAACTTCGATTAAGTCCAGCGCCCCCATGGTATCGACTAACAATACCTGCCTCGGCGAGCTGGTTTAGATCGCGACGAATAGTTTGGGGGGTAACATCACAACGAGTAACCAAGTCGTCAATAGACATGAAGCCATTTTGTTTGATAAAGCTAACAATTTTTTCGTGTCTTTGCGTTTGGTTCATTGGGTCATTCCTTGTGGCGATTTAGCTATTATACGTGGTTCACCTTTGCCTGCCTACGGTAATTCGAACACTGAAATGTTCGTTTTCGAAAATATAGCATTGTTAAACTGGTGTAAATGGTGCAAACTCTTACCAAATTATGTTCAGGAGACGTGTCATGGGCCAATATATTCTTGCCATAGACCAAGGAACCACGAGTTCACGTAGCATTATCTTTGCAGCGGACGGCGCTATCGTAGCTGTTGCACAACAAGAGTTTTCTCAAAAATACCCACAAGATGGTTGGGTGGAACACGATCCAGAAGAAATTTGGGAAAGCGTAACCACTACCATGAAGCAAGTATTCGATAAGTGCTCTGTATCACCTGAAGATATAGCCTCTATAGGTATTACCAATCAACGCGAAACAACCTTAGTTTGGAATAAAAACACCGGCAAGCCTGTGTACCCGGCTATTGTTTGGCAAGACAGACGTACCTCGCAGCAATGTCGCGAACTCGACGACGATGAAAGTTTAGTGGCGCATATTACTGAATCTACGGGGCTACTGCTTGACCCTTATTTTTCGGCCACCAAACTAGCGTGGATCTTAGACAATGTAGAAGGTGCAAGAGCGCAAGCCGAAGCCGGTGAATTGCTTTTTGGTACAGTGGACACCTTCTTAATTTGGCGTTTGACCAACGGCGAATCACATAAGACCGATGCCACTAACGCTTCTCGTACCATGTTGTTCGACATTAATACTCAGTGTTGGGACGAACGATTACTCGATACCTTTAATATCCCTAAAGCCATGCTTCCTGAGGTCATGGACTGTGCTGATGAATTTGGTGTTGTAAGCAAAGATATTTTGGGCTGTGCTATCCCTATTCAAGGTGTAGCCGGCGATCAGCAGGCTGCGCTTGTTGGCCAAGCCTGCTTCCAGAAAGGCATGGCAAAAAGTACTTATGGTACGGGTTGTTTCATGATTTTGAATACAGGCGACAAGCCTCTTCAATCTAAGAACCGCTTGTTAACTACCGTAGGTTATAGGTTAAACGGAAAAACCACTTACGCCCTTGAAGGTAGTATTTTCATGGCCGGCGCTACGGTGCAGTGGTTACGTGATGGCTTGAAACTGATTGACGATGCTTCCGAAACCGAAGCGTTGGCGCAAAGAGCGCGACAAGATAATGGTGTTTTTCTTGTGCCAGCCTTTACCGGACTAGGCGCTCCTTATTGGGATCCCGATGCGCGAGGTGCGATTTTGGGCCTAACTCGAGACACCGGCATAAGCGAAATTGTTGCCGCGGGCTTGCAATCAGTATGTTATCAAACCAAAGACTTACAGAAAGCCATGGAAAGTGATGGCGCACGGCCAACCACTATCCGCGTAGATGGCGGCATGTCTCGAAACGATTGGGTAATGGGTTTCTTGTCTGACATATTAGGCGCAGAAGTTGAACGCCCCGAAATTACTGAAACCACCGCACTTGGCGCCGCATTCCTTGCTGGCCTTCAAGCTGGTGTATTTACCTCTGTTGATTCCCTTACCGAGTGCTGGAAAAGTGACAGTATTTTCACTCCTCGGCTTTCAAAAGAAGAGCGTGACAAGGCCTATGACGGTTGGAAAAACGCCGTTGCCCGTATCCGCTGTAGTTAATTTTACCTCTCCATATATAGCGCGGTAATAAACCGCGCTTTTAATATAAAAAAATATTTTTATAACATTGTCATTACAATGTAAATTTGTGTTACTATCAAAAATTAAGGAAAACGTTTACCTTTTTTCTTAATTTTTAAAAACCTTTAATTTCAACATCTTAATAATAATAATTCGAAATTTAGGTTATAAGATGTGTAAAAAGAATGTTAATAAGCTTGATCCGAACATACTTATTACGCTATTTGTACGCTAACTAAGTAGAAAATAGCCTACTCACGGAGAAAACACAGTGACACATAAAATTAATCACATCATTATTAGGCCCAATGGCCAAGCGCTCACTATTAGGCGTTGCTATTGCGACAGCCTTACACACCCCGTTGGTATTCGCTCAAGAAGAAGCGACACCATCTGAAGACCAAGTTGAAGTTATTGAAGTTAAAGGTTTTACCAGTTCACTTAAAGCATCAATGCTAGATAAGAAAGCATCTGATGTTGTTTACGACGGTATTACTGCTGAAGATATTGGTAAATTCCCAGATCAAAACGTTGCAGAGTCACTGCAGCGCATTACTGGTGTTGCTATTGATAGAAGTGGCGGTGAAGGACAATTCATTACAGTACGTGGTTTCGGCCCAGAATTTAACACCGTATTGGTAAATGGTCGTCAAATCGCTACTGAGAACCAAGGTCGAGCGTTCAGCTTCGACACGCTTCCTGCAGAATTAATTAGTGGTGCAAAGGTATACAAGAGCCCGCTAGCATCAATGCAAGAAGGTGGTATTGGCTCGACTGTTGAAGTTACCACTGCACGCCCTTTCGCATTTGATGGCTTTAAAGCTGTAGCAAGTGTTAAAGGCATGTATGAAGACATTTCTGAAGAAACAACACCACAACTATCTGGCCTTGTTACCAATACCTTTATGGATGGCAAGCTAGGCGTTTTAGCTGCTGCTTCCTTCCAACAACGTAAACTTCAAACAAATATGTTGGAAACACGCTACTGGCGTCCAGGTGTTAGCATCACAGATCGTTCAGAACTGGATAACCCAGACTATGCCGATAGCTCGCAATACAATGGCGTTTACGTTCCACAGAACTTTGACCAAATTGTTGACTTGGTAGATCGTGAAAGAACATCTGGAAACTTGGTTGTTCAATACGCTCCTAACGATGATATGACTCTTACCTTAGACGGTCTTTACTCAAAGTTCGAAGTTGATTCAGACGCCCACAGTGTTGGTCATTGGTTCACCGATAGCAACTTAGACAATATGACCTTTAATGACAATGGCTCACTAACTAGCTTAGACAGTACATTAGTTGAAGGTGTTGGTGGTGCAACTGACTTTATCCGTCGTTGATACGGTCGTGACGTTGAAATTCAAGCATTTGGTGCGAACTTCGAGTGGTTAGTAAATGACAATTTAACTGCCGTTATCGATTTATCAACATCAACGGCTGAAGACAACAGTGGTGGCGATAACTTCTTTACCGTTGTAGGTTACAACAATGCCTACAGCGTAGATTATTCAGGGACTACTACACCAACACTAACTGTTGATGGTGGTGATGCAGCCTTACAAACACCATCGTTAGGCCGCATGCATTACAACGAACGTAACGGCTTCGATACTGAAGACACTATTTCAGAATACCGTGCGGATTTCACATGGGTGCCAGATTCGGATAATGCCTTCTACAAAATGGATTTTGGTATTTACTATCAAGACCGTGAAAAAGACAACACACGTCGCTTCGCTTCAGCATGTAATGTTTACTGTGGATACAGTTTCGATATTCCTGATGAGCTACTTACTGTTTTCACTGCCGAAAACTACTTTGCTGGCGTACCTAACCAATGGTTGACGTACAACCCGGAAGCGTTCTTCGATTATGCAAACTCTGACGTCGCTGCACAGCAAATTGCTGATGCAACAGGTTTATCATTTGATGATGTTCGTGCAACCCTTGATGCAACAAATATTAGTAACCCGCAAGCAAGTGCCGACTCTTACGTTGTGGGCGAAGAACTATTAAGTGTTTACACGCAGTTCTACTTCCAAACTGAAATCTCAGATTTACCTTTAGATATTAACTTCGGTTTCCGTTACACAGAAACAGATACATCTGTAGATGGAACTGTTCAACAGGTTCAAGATTTAGAGTTTATTCCTAACGACCCATCAGACCTTAACGTTGTTTATGCGACCGATGTTGGAACGCCGATTAATGAGAAAAACAGCTACTCTTCGTTGCTGCCTAATGTAAACGTTAAACTTCAACTAACTGACGATTTGTATCTACGTTATGCTTATTCAGAAACACTTACTCGCCCAATGATGGACGACCTAGTACCTGTATTTAACGTAACGGTATCTCGTCCAGGTAACTTGCAAGCTCAAGCGGGAAATACCGAACTTCAACCATACCAAGCTTCTAGCTGGGATGTGTCTTTAGAGTGGTATTACGATGACACGAGTTACTTCTCAGCGGCTGCATTTAATAAGGAAGTTGAAGACTTCATTTCTTCATCTACTGAAGAAGAGTCTTTATTCTTAGATAGCGGTGAGTATGTATTTAGTGTGCTTCGTCCTCGTAATGGCGAGACACTGAATGTTGAAGGTCTTGAACTAGCTTGGCTACATACTTTAGAAAATGGTTTTGGTATTCAAGCTAACGCCACTATCGTAAATTCAGATGCTGAATTTAGTCTGCCAGGTTTGGGGAACTCTCAAAACATTACGCTTTTCTATGAAAAAGATGCGTTCCAAGCCCGTGTAGCACTGAACAACCGTGAAACTTTCATGCAAGAAGCGGTAAGTTCACTAGGTGGTACTGAGCCTCTGTTCACAGAGACATATACCCAAGTGGATATGAGCGTAAGCTATGATGTTAATGAAACCGTTACCGTGTTCTTCGAAGGTATCAATATTACTGAAGAAGAGCTAACGCGTCGTGGTCGCCTATCTGAACACTTTGTACAACAAGTGAATGATGGTGCTCGCTATGCAGTTGGCGTACGTGCTAACTTTTAATTATACCTAGAATGAAAGAGGGGGGCATTCGCCCCCTTTTTAGTTGTTTCTTCTGCTGAGGAGTTTTTTGTGTCAGGCAGCTTAATCCAAATCATTGTTTTCTTCGTTATTACTGCGCTTATAGGTCTACTCACCTACATTAAGTGCCGCGGACATGGACACAGTAAGGCAAGTGAAACTAAAGAATACTTTCTAGCTGGCGGTGGTCTTACATGGATCTTTGTCGCGGGCTCTATTACGTTAACTAATTTAAGTACCGACCAATTAGTAGGTATGAACGGTAACCAAATGGCGTTACTGGCATGGTGGGAATTTGCAGCCGTTATAGGCTTAATAATCTTAGCCCGTATTTTCCTTCCTGTTTATTATCACTATCAATGCACAACTACTACCGAGCTTTTAGAGAAGCGTTACAACAACAAGCATATTCGTGCGCTTATTGGGCTGCTTTTCTTCTTAGGTAGCAGCCTTATATTTATGCCAGCGGTTATTTATTCTGGCTCTTTGTTCATGATTAACATGTTTAACCTAGACCTTCCACTCATGTATGTAGCTACAGCTTTTGCCATCATTGGTGCGTTGTATGCAATTTTTGGCGGGTTACGCGCGGTTGCGGTATCAGATACGTACTCGGGTGTTTTGTTGCTGGTTATGGCAATAGTTGTAGTGATATTGGCAATGGTAGCTATCGATTTTGATTTCTCAGGCATTCCTACAGAACGCTTAACATTAATTGGTGATGCAGACTCTCCTCTTCCATGGCAAACCCTATTAACCGGTATGATCTTCATTCAGACGTTCTACTGGAGTACCAATCAAACCATTACACAACGCGCTATGGCTGCCCCTAATATCAAAGAGGCACAGAAAGGCGTGTACGCAGCAGCGATCATTCGCTTTATCATTGTTCCTAGTATAATTGTTGTCCCTGGCATCATCTCATTCAAACTTTACGGTGACATAAACGATGCAGCCTACGGAACACTAGTTGGCGACGTTTTACCTGATTGGTTGTCGGGCGTTTTTGCAGCTGCGCTAGCGGCGGCGGTACTCACAACATATAACAGTAACTTAAACTCAGCCACGGCGTTATATGTATGCGATATACACGAAGCTTACGTGAACAAAAAGCCTGAAGTGGCCAAGTTAGGTGGAATTGTTACCGCAATTCTTACTGTAGTTTCACTGGTAATGGTGCCAATCTACGCGCAAGCCGAAAGTATCATTAACTTGTTACAACAACTCTATGGTTTGCTTAGCATGCCTATACTTTCTATTTTTATAGTCGGCTTGTTGTTTAATAATGTTAACCCGTATGCAGGCATTACTGCTGTTATCTTCGGCGTGTTACTTTATTCATTCTTTAGCTTCGTGCACGCACCTTTTGGTTTGCATTATATTCACCTTATGTTGGTTACCTTAATTTGCTGTATTGGTGTAGCCTTAGGTGTAAATAAACTCGTATTTAGACAGTCGGCGCAATGGCGTGGCAGATTGGTAGATGCAGACTAGGTAGCGCAGCGTATGACGCCGGTAAATAGTGTTGTTATTGTAGGCGGAGGCACGGCGGGTTGGCTTACTGCTGGTCTGCTGGCGGCTACCCACTCTAAACAAGGCTCCACCGGCGCACGCTTGTCTGTAAAGGTTATTGAATCTGATTCGATTCATCCTATTGGTGTGGGCGAAGGCACTTGGCCTACTATGCGCAGCACCTTAGCTAAAATAGGAATTGAAGAAGCTGCACTCGTCCAACAAGCGAGTGCGACCTTTAAACAGGCGAGTAAGTTTGTTCACTGGCACACTGAAGGGCAACGCACTGGATACTACCACCCCTTTAGCGCGCCTCAAGGCTCGGCCAGTGTAGATATAACCCCGTATTGGTTACACAACGACTCATTAAACGAGTATGCCTCAGATGTATGTTTTCAACCTAGCCTGTGCGAACAAGGTCTAGCCCCCAAATTAAAGGCCGATTCAAAGCAAAGCTTCAGTGCCAATTACGGCTATCATCTTGATGCCGGTAAATTCATTAACGTAATACGTGAACACTGTAAGAAAGTGTTAGGCGTCGAGCACATTATTGATGATGTCACCGATGTTGCTACTGATGACGCAGGCATAAAGCATGTCGTGACAAAAAATAATGACCATATTCGCGGTGATATTTTTGTTGATTGCACAGGTTTTAGTGCACGTCTTATCGAAAAAGCACTAGATGTTCCCATGGAAGACGCATCCTCTGTATTGTTTTCAGATTCAGCTTTGGTGCATCAAATTGCATATTCTGATGAACATCAGCCTATTGCTTGTCACACCCTATCTACCGCGCAAGAAGCTGGTTGGATATGGGACATTGGTTTGCAAAATCGCCGGGGCACGGGTTACGTTTATTCGTCAGAATTTCAATCAGATGATGAGGCAACTCAAACGTTTATGGCTTATCTAAAATCGATAAACCCTAACGAAGAGTTACCTTCTACTTTTAGAAAAATTAACTATAAAACTGGCTATAGAAAACGTTTCTGGGAAAAAAATTGCGTAGCTATAGGTTTATCTAGTGGCTTCTTAGAGCCCCTTGAGGCCTCTTCACTGATGTTAATTGAGCAAAGTGCAATTCAACTTGCTGAGCAATTACCCGCCTACACACAGGTAATGCCCCACGTGGCAAGCCGCTTTAATCGGGCGTTAACTAATAAGTGGCAAAGCACTATAGAATTTTTAAAACTACACTATGTTCTTAGTAATCGTAACGAAGACTTCTGGTTAGCAAACAGATCACCACAGAGCATTCCACAACGGCTAGCATCCTTGCTTGAAGAGTGGCAATACCGCCCTATTCTTGATAGCGACTTTACTGATACAGATGAGGTATTTAGCGCACAAAGCTATCGCTATATACTTTATGGAATGTCACATAAGACCAACTTGAGCCAGTATGTGCGTTCAATGAGCAAATACGAGGGTGCCGATAAACAGTTACAACTTAATAAAGCCTTAATCGCTCAGTTGAAAGCGCGCCTTCCTTCTCATCGCGGCTTAATTGATACAATGCTTAATAAGCATTAAGCCTAGTACACCTTAATTTAATCAATCAGGTATTGTTATGTCGTCATATACGCCGTTAGATAGCCAAGCTCATCGCAACCTTCGTATTAAGGTAGATAAAAATTTCGGTCACAGCGCCGAGTTTAACTTAGTGTCTTTAGGCTTCAATGAGATTGCCAGTATTGCCGGCTGTATGCCTATAGTGGTTACTGCAAATGACACAAACCATTCTCACACGTTAGCGGCAGTGGTTGGCTGGCCCGAATTTGGTAACGTATATTGTAGCGACACTGAATGGATGGGTCATGCCGTGCCGCTGAGCAGCCAAAGCTACCCATTCAATTACGCTGTTGAACAAGACAAACTCACTGTATTGTTTGATGAAGACAGCCCTTTGGTTTCTAACAATAGTAGCGAAGGTGCCAGCGCTTTATTTGCATCAGATGGCTCCCCATCTGCAAGTCTTAAACAGTATCAAAGTATGCTATCTAACTTAGCGAGCGGCTCTCAACAAGCAAGTGCTTTTATTCAGCTTTAACCGACCTTGAGTTGCTATCTAATCTATCAATCACCTTACATTTTGAAAATGGCGAACCCCGTGAAAGCACAGGGCTTATGACTATTAATGAAGATAAGCTAGCGCAGCTAAACGCAGATATTATTCACCAATTGCATACCCAAGGGTTACTGATGGCAATAAATGCCATGATGCTTTCACTTAGGCAATACAACCGCTTGGTACAACTCACTAAAAATGCGAACAACCCTGTGGTTAAAATCGGGCTAAAAACTACCAACTAATTATTGGTGGAGAAGTAAAGAGCATGGTATTTTACACGCAATGTAAACGCTTTACCCAATTTAGATAAACGTCTTATTCCGCATCTTTTCTATGTTATACATGCGATATAAATGGGTGTGCGGTATTCAATCATATTTAAAACCTGAGAGGTTAACATGTCATCACTCACGGCTTTTGTCCGCTTAGACAACGCAAAAACGACTTTAATTTTCGACTGCCAAGGGCGCATGCCTACTCTGATTTACTATGGCCAGCAGTTGAAGACTGCAACGACGCCAGACATGTTAGCGCTGCTTAACACTCGCCAAGAAGCGAAATGTGCGCCGGTTATCGAGCCACCTATCTCATTAGTTCCCACCCATGGTGAAGGTGTTACCGGTTCACCTGGTTTAGAAATTTCAGGGGATGCAGATCAATGGTCTGCTGGCTTTACCTTGTCGGATATTGAGCAAACCGATACCAGCTTAACGTTTACTGCGGTTGATGCCGACAGGCAAATGCAGTTGATTACACGGGTTGTATTAGATGCTGAAACAACCGTGGCCACATTTACCTCAAGTATCGAAAACCAAGGTGAGAGCACTTTACAGTTAAACTACTTAAATGCTGCTAGTCTTGCCTTACCAACGACCATGAGCAAGATTAAAAGCTTTGAAGGAAGATGGTCTAATGAATTCCAAACTGCCGACCATGACTTGTTCTTCGGTAGTTATGTACGTGAAAACCGCCGCGGCAAAACTTCTCACGATACTTTCCCAGGCTTAATCGCGTTTGCTAATGGAACCGGTGAGCTAGTTGGTGAGTGTTTCGGCTTCCATTTAGGTGCTTCAGCTAACCATAAATTCCGCGCGGAAATGATGGCTGATGGCAGAAGCTACGTTCAATTTGGCGAACTATTGTTTCCAGGTGAAGTAACCCTCGGTGCAGGTGAAAGTTATACATCACCCGTGCTTTACGCAGGGTTTGGCGACGCTGGCTTTTCATCCCTTTCGCAGCAGTTCCATAACTTTATTCGAAACAATGTGTTAACCCACAGCGCTGATATCACCAGTGCACAGCACAAGCCCCGCCCAGTGCACTACAACACATGGGAAGGCATTTATTTCGACCATGATGAAGCCACGCTTAAAGCCCTTGCTGACAAAGTAGCCCCCTTAGGGATAGAGCGCTTTGTACTAGATGACGGCTGGTTTAAAGGCCGAAGAAATGACAAAGCTGGCTTAGGCGACTGGACAGTAGATGAAGCTATCTACCCAGAAGGGCTAGATGGGCTTATCGACCACGTTACCGATAAAGGCATGGAATTCGGCATATGGTTTGAACCTGAAATGGTTAACCCAGATAGCGATTTGTACCGCGCACATCCTGAATGGGCGTTACACACCAAAAATAACCCCCATGTACCCTTTCGTAATCAGTACGTACTCGATTTAACGAACCCTGAAGTGGTTGAGTACCTTTATAAAGTCATCACCGACGTACTAAGCACTTACCCTAAAATTAGTTACATTAAGTGGGACATGAACCGCGATGTAAATCATCCTGGCAACCTACATGGCAAACCAGCTATGCATGGCCAAATGGCGGCTTTGTATACGTTAATCGATCGCGTTAAAGCGGCACATCCGGGTATTGAAATTGAAAGCTGTTGTTCAGGCGGGGGGCGTGTGGATTTAGGTATATTACCTCACACCGACCGTTTTTGGACGTCAGACTCTAACGACGCGTTAGACCGCTTGTACATACAGCGCGGCTTCTCTTACTTCTTCCCTTCTGAAGTGATGGGCGCACACGTAGGCCCTCGCGATTGCCATATTACTGGCCGTAATTTACCGATTGAGATCCGCTCTGCGGTATCGATGTTTGGCCACATGGGTATTGAGATGGACCCCCGTGAGCTTACTGAGCACGAGCAAGACACCCTGAAATCGGCTATTTCGCTATATAAAAAATACCGCCATATTACCCACGGCGGCGATTTATACCGTATGGATGATGATGGCCTTAACGTGAAGTTTGGTTATGTATCAAAAGACAAAGCCGAGGGTATTTTTGCCTACAATAGCGTGAAAGAAACCGGGCGTACTACACCATCTCGTTTCTATTTTGCCGGGCTTGATGCCGATAAGTCCTATACCCTTGAGCGGGTTTGGCCGGGTACATTGAAAGAATACTCACCGTCTATTTTGCAAAAAACAGACGGGCAAGTATTTAGCGGTGAAGCGTTAATGAAATACGGTATGCAAATGCCGGTTTTATTCCCGCAAACTTCGCTTATCTATACCGTTAAAGCAGTGTAGTTCGATAAAAATACGCTGCATAAAGCTTAAAGAAAGCGAACCACTAGGTTCGCTTTTTTATTTGTTTTTTGAGGCTTTTCATTATTTTTGCCAAACGTTTATCACCGTCTTTTGTCACTTTCTCAAGGGTGCTAGATGCCATTGAAACATCATCAGCATTTAGGAACAGCTCGGCTAAACGTAAGTTAGCCCAATTCTTACTTGGCAACTGATGAGTATCAATATCTGTCGCCTCTAATTCAGCCAAGTAATAGTTAAGCGCATCAATTCCCGACTTAGTATATTGGCTGGTTTCTACTGCCACCCAGCCTATACGATAAGTGCCATATAGTTGGGTAAACTTACTTTCAGAATACGTGTTCCATGCTTGTTCATCTGCTTTCTGTGCTTTAACTACGTTAGTGTTTAATAGAGGGGTTAGCGCTGCTATCGCGTCATCGTATTCTTCACCATCTATATGCAATCGACCAAGCTCAAAACGTGCCCGAACTTCGAATTCAGGCTTTTCGCTAAGCTCAATTAACATTGCTTTTGCTTCAGCAGCTTTATCGTCTGCAGCGTAAATTGTTGCTGTCGCAAACTTGCCTTCTAGTGCATCCATTTGCGTAATTTTGTCAGCAAGCTTTTTGGCTTCATCTATATCGCCACCAGCGATAGACGGCGCGACTATGTAAAATTGCATTAGCGCCTGATAAACCTCAATTTCATCTGGTGCCACTTCAATTGCTTTTTGTAGGCTCGCTTTGGCTTTTTTGGCATAACCTAGGGCGGAAAAAACACTATCCATTGCTTGCGCACCCATCACGTTAGCCTGCATATGGTAAGCGCGGTAATTGTCTTTATGCTCGTCAACAAATTGAGCCGCCATATCCTCAGCGTCATCTAAATCTGTATTCATTAACGCCGAAATTAACACGTTATATTGCTTCGGGGTTTTCGATGTTATGGGCTCAAGTGCGCTCACTATACTTTCATAATCCTGCGCTTGAAACATAGCGTCTAATACGTCGTCAGAAGGTAATGCGCTAGCGTTCGCAAACGACACAAAGAATGATAAACACAGTAAAGCGGCTATATTTGCACCCTTAAACGCAGTAATAGCAGGCAGACACAAACAATGGAGAACAGTTAATTTGTTTTGATTTCGCTGGATGAACATTCCTTTGCCTTAAGTAAATAAGCGTTAAGTAGTAAATTAGCATGCTTAATATGACTTCTCTAACTGAATAAGTAACAAAGCATGTCTTGCCAGAATGAAACCTTGGTCTGTGGGTATGGTATGGGTATGCGTATGGGTATAGCACAGCGCGAAACAAAAAAAGGCCTAACACGGTTAGGCCTTTACGGTATTTTTTATTGTTGGAGATAGTAAAGGTTACGCCTATTTCTTAGGTTTGCCTTCCATTATTAAGCCTAACGCATAGCGATTGTCGAAGCCTTTCCAGACTTCTGGCACTTTGTCGTCTACGGCAACTTGCCCACTATCACCTTCAACATTTAAATAAGCACAAAAGTCAGCTTTTCCTTTCACATGGCATTCCATCATAGCCAATGCAAAGTGTTCGTTTATGTCATTCATAGTTTCTGAACGCCAAGCCGGCTCTAAGTAATGGCCAATATCGAATTCGTTGCCAAATGCTTCTTTAGGAGCGGGATGGGGTGCAATATTGTGTCTGGCATTTTTGTACGTAAGCAGTTTACTGTCTTCGTTACCTGTATTTTCAAATAACCACTGTATACCTTGGTAACCAGCAATATCATCATGATCACCAGCGACATATAGCATGGGAACGTGAATATTATTAAGTGCATCTTCTGAAAACGCTTTATGTTGACCGCCCCAAGGCGCTAACGCCATCGCCGCTTTCCAGCGCGTATCTACGCTTTCAGCGTCGGCATTACCACCGGCACAGGTGTTAAGTACATTTTGTAGCGCACTGAGAACCGCAGGGTCTGTCACGCCAGTAAAGCTAGCAGTAGCTTCAGTTCCAAAGTTATAACAACCACCAACGGTATTCACCGCACCAAAACCACCCATGGAATAGCCAATAAGCCCGGCATTTTGGGTATCAACAACATCTTTAAATAGCGCATGTTCACTTACCGCATTCAACGTTAACACTTGATCTCGTGAGCGGTTTAATAGCGTGCTAGGGAATCCAGCATAAGGGGCATTGGTAAAATCTACATCTTCGTTAGTAGAGTCGGTATGATCTATCCCAGCCACAATATAACCATGAGATGCTAAGTGCTCACCAAGGTAATACATTATTGTGCGATAACCCGTATAGCCGTGTGACAACACAACGACAGGGTAACTGCCTTGCGGTTCTGCCACACTGGCATCGCGAATAGCATCAGCTTGAATACTAAACTCATTACCACTACGGGTTTGATTTTCATACGTTGTGGCCGCGCCGCTATCAGTGGTGGGGTACCAAACTTCCAGTTTCAATACTCGGTCAACAACTTGCCCTTGTAAGGTAACTACGGGCTTTGGATAGTTAACAGTTAAGGTTTTAACGCCCACTTGATAGGCGCCTTTTTCACTTAGCTCGGGCGTAATATCACTAGGATAGTCTTGATAAAGCGTCTGCGCTGAATATGCCGGTGTGGCTGCTAATAATGCTGCGATACATAACAGGGATAACGTTTTCATAATTTGCTAATTTTTTGTTAATTATTGTGCATAGCCTATATTACCTCTATGACCTCAATAAACAAGGCATAGCCCATTGATTAAATGAATTGTCATCAATAAGACTGGTAAATTAAAACGGCAATTTTGAAAGTAAGAAATGTAAACGTATAACCTAAAGGCTATTTTTGTACTCTGAATACAGCAAAGCACACGATAAGAATGAGTGCGAGGGTAGCGCAAGAAGTTACCAACGAAACAGTTACCCCTTGGACTAACAAGGTTCCAGCAACTAAAGCCCCTATTGCGCCTGCTCCCACCTTAGCTGCGGCAACCCACATGTACGTTTGCGCCGCGCTGTGCGCTGGGGCAAACTCAGTTCGTGCCGCTAGGCTGGAAGTAAAGAATATGGCATTGGCTACACCACACAACCAGTAGCCCGCCGCCCCAAGAACGAAAGATGGACTTAGGCTTGTGGCCAGTAACGCCACCAACAAAAAACTTCCTGCCCGCTTTAATAATGTTAAGGGCTCTTTCGAGAGTGGCCTAAAGATGAGAAATAGCGCACCACTTAAATTTCCTACCCCGTATGCTGTGACCAGATAAGCGCCGTGATGCTCTGCGTGCTGCCAATGTTCGCTAAGATAAACAGCCAATACGGGCAAGGCTGCAATACTAAATGCTGCTCCCGATGTCATCACCATCGTGCGTACCAGTGCGCTCGAGTTTTTAAACGCATAAAACACGCTTTTAAACCCTATATCTAACGAGGCGTCAGTCTTTGGTAGTGCATGCTTTTTAGGGAAGCTTAAAATGAGTATGCCGGCTAACAGAGGTGTGAACACCAGCACACTGACAGCCACCTTGGTCGAGAACAGGGCGGATAAAGAAGCGACAATAAACGGGCCCAATGTGTGCCCTACCCCATAGGTAATGGTGTCCCAGCTTTGCGCCTTTCTAAGAGATGTATTGCTTGCGCTAACTAAACTTGGCAGCTGAGTGCCCAAGCCCCCCATAATAAACGAACTGCAAACACCACTTAGCAACAACGAAAACGCCAACAACCAAGCCAAATGCCTTTCAAAACTGAATATAGCCAAAAGAAAAAAGCAGGTGTAACTCAGCGCCGCCCCGCTAATAAGGTACTTAGGCTGCGAAACCCCATCCAACCAACGCCCGTATACTGGCCCTAACAAGTGGGGCAGCGTTAAACACGCCGCTAAAATGCCTGCCGCTTTTCCATCAAGCTCAAGGTTTCTAGCAAGCAATACGATGGCCACAATAGCGCCACCTGTTGCGGTGCGCGCGATAATGGCGGCTACAACATATTTGAATAATGGTGAAAAATGTTCTTTATTCAACGGTGGGCTACTCTTTGGGCTCAAGGCTACTTATTGGCTCAGGGCTGCTTATTGGCTCAAGGCTACTCTTTGGGCTCATGGCTGCTCTTGGCGCTGGGCTTTTGCGTTAGCATTGGCAACAGATTCAACCTGAGTCAGGTATAACTTAATCCAATGATAATTGCGTTAAAATCGCTTCGAGTTTTTGTTTATCTTCGGCCTGAAGGGGCTGTAGCGGATGAGGTAAACAGTTTGCTTCTGTGTACCCCAGTATTGCCGCCGCGGTGGCCATTACGCGCATACCGCCTTTATTGCGGGCGAATAAATCCCACAATGGGGTTAAGCGTTCAGATTGTGCTATTGCTGCTTGCGGCGATGTTGATTGACTCGATGCAATCATGGTTCTCACCGCATTAGGGAATAAACCTCCGAGTACAGATAACCATAAATCACATCCCGCCTGCATCCCCAAGGCACCAAATTTATCACCACTTACCCCAATGGCGACATGCTCTGGCACTATATTTCGCAGGCTCGAAAGTCGTGCTTTCCCAGCCGCATTACCATCAGCATTAGTATCAGCAAAAGGCATTCCGGGGATTTTAATCGCGCCAACGTTGGGAAGCTGGGTAACTTGGCGATATAGCTCGTCGCTGAAACTAAACTGGGTCACTCCAGGGTTCTCATAAATACATAAGGGAATTGAGATTTCAGCGGTAACCTTCTCGTACAGGCCAAATACTTCAGCTTCGTGTAGCGGGTGATAAGAAACCGGTGCTAACAGCAGCGCTTTCGCACCCGCTTGTTGCGCGGCTTCTGCGTTCTTCAATACATCATAGGTACGCAGTGAGCCAATGCCTACCATTACCGGCGTGTCGCCAGCTATTCCTACTGACGATTCAGTCACCTTAACTAGCTCATCCCTTGATAAATAGGGATATAAACCTGTAGACCCCATTGCACAAATCGACTCAACATTGGCCTGCTTCAGGTTGCCAATCAACTTTTCAAAAGCGTGAAAATCAATTTTTTCATGGTGAAAGGGCGTAAGAGGAAAAGCACACAATCCGGTGAACATGGAGGCTCCTAATGCGAAGGGCAAGCGATGTATTTAAGCGATTAACGTTACTATACATCAATCATACACTTATCATTCGTCCACATACATCTCGTTACCTTCTAAACTAGAACAACATTTTATGCTTTTGAAAAGCTGATCATAGATTTTTCATTACGGTATCTGCCCATAACGCGCCGTCTTGTTGGCAACGACCATAAAGACAAATATCTTGGTTTGATAAGCGCTCGAACGTTTGGCTATCAAATCGCTCAATACCAATCACATTAATAAGCAAGGAACCTAGCGCATTGTCATGTGTTAGTAACGCTTGTTTTAAATGGGCTTCTAGTTTCAAACTGCCGACTAATGTCTCCATGTTCACTTTAAAAATGGCATCTACACCTGATAGCAATCCCACTAGAAAACATTCTAAGGGGTGAAGCGAAACCTCCTCATCCTGATTATTAAACGCAATAAGTTCGAGGGTTTTTGCCCGTGCTAACAATGACCGGAATAATTCAGTTGGGCTAGTAGAAACAGACATTAGCGACATAACAATTGCCCACTGCTTAACAACATCTAGCCCTATGATAACAACGGCTTCCCGTACACTGTTTACATCTCGAACCAGTTGATAAAGCGGGCAGTTAATTAACAGCAAAATTTTAGTAGTCAGCACAGGATCTAATGAAATGATTTCTGCGACCTTATCAACCTCTATGTCGTTTTTACTGAATTCAGACACTAGCTGCAGACTACTGTTTTGTTTTTCGCTTATTTCTTTACCACCAATAATGGTAGGGTTTTCAAGGAAGTCGCCTTGAAATAGGTCAAACCCTAGCGCTTTACAATTTTCGTATACCGTTTGGCTTTCCACTTTTTCTGCCAGTATTAAGCACTTCGACTTCTTTAAAATTGGTAGGCTTTTACTAAGTTGTGACTGGGTCACGTTAAGCACATCAACTTTTATTACTTTAAGGTATTTAAAAAAAGAAGCTTTAGATGGGTCTAATGCATATTCGCTTAGCGCAAAATCAAAGCCTTTGCGTCGCAATTGCTGAATACGTTTCAGGTTTGATTCCGTAGGCTCTACCGAAGCCAATATTTCCAAAATTATGTTTGGTTTTACCGCATAAATATCATCAGTTTCACTCAAGAAGGTTTGATCGACGTTGATAAAAATAGGTACATCTAAATGCCGTTCACTTTCAGCGATACTCTCACAAACATTGGCTAATCGCTTTGTGGTCATAAACTTTTTTGATGGGCACACATTTACGCTTGAAGAGGTATCTTCCGCCCCTTCATCTAAGCATAAGAACTCACAAGCATAGATTTCGTGGTTTTCGTTAAATACAAGCTGCCTTGCAGTTAACACATCCTTCACCATCGGCTACTCCATAAGATTACTAGGCTGCGGCTGAAAATCGGCCACTAATTAAAATGCATTAGGAAGCAATAATTGTCCTTATCTAGACCGCGCTGATCTTCGCAATTATCGCTATTGTCATCTACATTAAAATTGTCGCGGTTTTAACTGGCTTCATTACAAAGCGAGAACAAAATTAATTAGAAAAACCTTATGTAATAAATATTTAAGACAGGTTTTTATAAAACTGTTTGGCGATTCTTAAATAATAGACCACCTTTTCATGACTATAAAAGATATTGAAATTAATAGAGACCTGAAAAAAACCCAAAGTCTCATAAATCTGTTTTATCATCCCGTGCTTGTGGTTAATAACGACTTGGACATTCTGGCTTCAAATAATAAGTTGAATGAAAGTGAGGCACTGTCTTCCAATTTGCCAACTATTATAGATGCCATAGTACCTTTGCTAAACGGCGAGCAAGAACTGGCTTTTTGCGTGATAGAAGGCGAAGAAAAACTGTGCACGGCCATGCCCATGGAACATGGGAGGACTCTAGTTAAAATTGCTCGCTCTAAGCCATCTGCGCTAGCAAAACGATACTATAACTTGGTTACCGCAATCGATAAGATACCCGATGCCGCAATAATTTGTAGTGACGGAAAGATTGACCTAGTTAATGAGCAATTCCAAAACATATTCCCTTTTTGCGGGAACAAAAGTTTAAACGGTGTGCCATTAGATTCCATTCTTAACGATTTTAGTGACTATTTCGCACAAGGGGATAGCCATCTACAGGCTGTTACCTATCGCTTTTTACGACGGAAATTTAATAGTAAGCAAGAGATGTCTTTGTCGTTCACAGCGCCCGACGGACAATTCTATGAGTATCGCGATAATCTCACTTTCACAGGTGGACGTGTTGGCCTCATTATCAATGAGTCACAAATAAAAGGGCTGAACGAGCAACTCGAAATCTCTTTTAATGGGGTTCTAGGGATTTTCCCCTCTAAAGTAACATAAATCGCCATAACCCAAGCAGTTAGTGGCTTGTGGAGCTGGGTTACCTTTCATTTTAGACTTCATTTTTAACTTAATGATTTATGTTTTTTTGTTATCTAGGACGTGTGTGGTTACTATCG
>NZ_PYHU01000012.1:0-105224 GCF_003989595.1 Alteromonas sp. KS69
GATTTTGGTTGACCACGTCAGCGTGTATCTAACAGACCGAAATCACGGAACAACAGATAGATAGGAATTAGCACCCCAACCGGTGGAAGCATTTTGGTTGATAGCATCCACATCAATAGGTTTTTAGTTCGCTTAGTTTGCACAAAGGCCATCGACCATGCAGCCGGAATAGCAATCAGCAGTCCAAGCAAACTTGCTCCTAATGAGATGATCACAGAGTTCATAAAGTGATCGAAATAAGGTGAGCGAGCTAACACATCTTTGTAGTTCTCTAGCGTCCACTCAAACATAAATAAGCTTGGCGTGGCTGAAATCGCTTCAGATTCCGTTTTAAAGCTGGTGATCATGGTCCAAAGAATAGGAAAGAAAATCATCCCACTGATGGTCCACGCTAAAATGGTGTAAATAACTTTTGATTTATTCGTGCTGTTCATTACCTAGCCCTCCAAATTCTTGCCGATAAGGCGCATTAAGAAGATGGCAACAATGTTGGCAATAATGACTGCCACAATTCCACCTGCTGAACCGCCGCCCACATCAAACTGAAGTAGCGATTGGGTGTAAATTAAGTACGTAATATTGGTAGAGGAATAACCTGGGCCACCACTCGTAGTTACCAATATTTCTGCAAAAATAGACAGCAAGAAAATGGTCTCAATAAGAATAACTGCGGTGACTGCTCGGGATAAATGCGGCAACACAATGTAAATAAATTTACTGAACGGGCCTGCACCATCTAAATCCGCCGCTTCTAGTTGCTCTCTATCTAACGATTGAATAGCGGTAAGTAAAATTAGCGCCGCAAACGGCAGCCACTGCCACGACACAATAATGATAATGGATAGCAACGGAATTTCTGCAAAGAAATCGATAGGGGTTGCACCAAAGAATTCGGCAAGATGAGCAAACAGCCCGTTTACCGGGTTCATGAACATGTTTTTCCACACCAATGCGGAAACCGTTGGCATAACAAAAAACGGTGCCAATACCATGATGCGGACATAGTTTCTGCCCCATATGGCTTGGTCGAGCAATATGGCTAAACCAATACCGCCGCAGATGGTAATAAACAGCACACCGCCAACTAGCAATAAGGTATTAAAAAATGACTCTATAAAAGCAGGATCGGTGAGAAAAAACTCGTAGTTCAAAAAGCCTATGTATTCATTATCGCCAGGCATGAGCAAGTTATAATCTAAAAACGAGAAATATAACGTCATGCAAAGCGGAACAATCATCCAAGCTAACAGCAAGGTGACCGAAGGAAACAGCATCATTTTGGCTAAGGTACGAGATTGGGTAGTCGCCATTGCTAAGCCCCTTACAAGTGAAAAAAGTGGGTAAGTGCACCTTGCACCTACCCGTGGTTAACGTTTTATTATTTTGGGTAACGCGCTTTGCGCATGGCTCTTTCAACTAGTCGCTGAGAGCTTTGAAGTGCTTGGTCTACCGTCATGCGGCCCGTTAGTGCTGCACTAAACTGCTGACCAACTGCTGTTCCTATGCCTTGAAACTCAGGAATAGCAACAAACTGGACACCCACATAAGGCACTGGTTCTACCGTTGGATTTTTAGGGTCTGCAGAGTTGATAGAATCAAGAGTAATTTGCGCAAAAGGTGCCGCATTCATGTACTCAGGGTTTTCGTAAAGCGAAGCTCGCGTACCAGGAGGTACATTTGCCCAGCCTTTCTTTTCAGCCACTAATACAGAGTATTCTTTTGAGGTAGCCCAGCTGATGAACTTCATCGCTGCATCGCTTTTCTTACTGCTGGAAGGAATAGCTAATGTCCATGCCCACAACCAGTTTCCGCGTTTACCTAGGCCGTTATCTGGCGCTAGAGCGAAACCTACTTTGTCTGCAACTTCAGAATCTTTCTCGTTTGTCACAAAACCGCCTGCAACCGTTGCATCAATCCAAATACCGCATTTACCGGTTTGAAACAGCGCTAAGTTTTCATTAAAGCCGTTCGCTGATGAACCTGGAGGGCCATACTTGTCCATTACATCAACATAGTATTCTAAGGTGTCTTTCCATGCTTTGGAGTCAAACTGAGGCTTCCAGTTTTCATCGAACCAGCGTGCGCCAAACGAGTTAGACATAGACGTTAGCAATGCAATATTTTCGCCCCAGCCCGCTTTACCACGAAGACAAATACCGTAAACACCTGCTTCTTTGTCTGTCATTGCTTCGGCTGCTTCACGGATAAATTTCCATGTAGGTGCTTTTGGCATTTCAAGACCGGCTTTGACCATTAAGTCAGTGCGGTACATCACCATTGAACTTTCGCCGTAAAACGGTGCAGCATAGAGTTTGTTATCTACTGACAGGCCGCTACGAATAGCAGGCAGTAAATCTTCTACGTCATAATCAGCGCCAAGGCCATCAAGCTCTTCCAACCAGCCTTGGTTACCCCAAATTGGCACTTCATAAGTACCAATTGTCATCACATCGTACTGGCCGCCGCCAGTGGCTACGTCGGTAGTGACACGTTGGCGTAGAATGTTTTCTTCAAGCGTTACCCACTTTAAATCAATACCTGGGTTTTTCTCTTCAAAGTCGCTACTCAGTTCTTTCATGGCAATCATGTCGCCATTGTTTACTGTTGCGATGGTAATGGTTTCAGCTTGCGCCGCCGTGGTTATCGCCAATGCACTGGCAATCACTAAAGATAATTTTTTCAACATCGGGTAGTTCCCCTTTAGGTTTTGAAGGGTATGACTTCCCCCTCCCCTTCATTTTCGATGGGGATAAAAGTCATACTCGTTTCATTACTTAATGTTTTGGTTGGTTTGAAAGCGTCAGCGTTTTAGATAAAACCGCTGACGCTGCTGAGCGTTTATTGAATTAGAACTTCACTGAAATTTCAGACGTTATGCCATCGAAACCTGTACCAATCTGGCCACCAGAGTTCACGCCTTCGTCTTGGTTAACGTATTCCACTTTCCACAAGGTTCTGTCGTTTATCCAGTAACCTGCAGATACTTGTAAACGCGTGACTTCGTTGTCAGTTTGTTCAATTAGGTCAGAGGTATTTTCTGACTCTGCGTAACGTGCCGCTACGTAAAGCTTCTCAGGAAGAATATATTGTTGGGCTTCTAGCGCCCAGTACTGCACCGATGAATCGCCTTCAATCACTTGGTTTGAATCAAAGGTTGTACCCGCTGGGTCTAACACGCCATCGGTACCAAAGTAAGTAATACCCGCCACCGCGTTTCCATCGGAATCGGCAAAGGTGTAGTCGTCAGACGCTTTACCTAACATCACAATAACACTCGTTTGATCAGATGGTTGGTAAGCCAAGTTCAATTGCATAATTGACTGGTTCAAGCCTGGCAGTGCGCCAACATGGGTATCACGCTCACTAGATGCAGAGGCCGAAAAGTTATAGTTCTCACCATCGCCGAAACGATAGTTGGTGGTGGTTACGCCATCAAGGCTTGCTACACCATCTGTGAATACTAGCTGGTCGCCTTGATTAGCTTGAAACATATTCAAGCCGGCTTTGAAACCACCTTTAAATTCAAGGGTACCTTGCAATCGATAGTTGTAGCCTCGGTCTTCTTGGAACGCTTCGCCGAAGCTAGACGTAGTCATGTGACCCGCCACATTGTAGGAACGAAGAATGCCGCTATCGAAGGTTTCGGTGTAGCTTAGTTGAATACCGTTCTCAGCTGTAGCGTAGTCGTTGATACCATTACCAATTAACGCATTACCTTGGTTGTCAGCGCCATCTTGGAATCCTTTAAACTGGAAAGGAGATGCGCCAATATTACCTACTCGCAAGATAAGGCTTGAATTCTCTTTTTCATAACCAGTAAGGCCAAACATATCAAACTCTATGCCGGCGAAATCTTGGTGGAATGAGAAGTCTCTGTCGCCATTATTACCAAAGTCATTAGGTTCTTCAGCAATATCGATATCGGCTGTGATGTTGTCGGTAATTTTAAACTTGAACATCAAGTTAACGCGCAAACGGCCAAAACCATCTGATTGTGTTTCATCTTCAGGGCGAAACGCGCCGTCTTTTGCTTGAATAGCCTGATAGTTCTGCATAGCTAGAAAATTAACTTGAACACGACCATCTAGAAACTCATTAGGTTCACTCGGCGGCACATACATTGGCTAGGTTTCGCTTAGTTCCTGAGCCACTACGAGTGACGGCGCCATAGCAGCCATAATCGCTGATGCCAGTACGCTTAACCCTGCAGTTTTAAAATTAGATCGAGAAGTCGCTTGTTGAAGCTGGTTATTTTCTAACATGGTGAACCCTCAAGTTTCTATGTTCGGTTTTATAAAGTGATTGGAATTTTCGTCAGACTCGTGTCTGCGCATATTCTCTGTTCGCTATGAGCAAAACCTTTGGGATAAACCAAATCGGTCACATGCTCAACATTTGGGCATATGACCATTTTTATATTTTAACGTCAACAACTTTTTTAACAAATAGTTTTCATTTATATTTCAAATTAAAATTAACCAAATAAATTCAATTACATAACAAAATAACATCAAGATTACATTTACATTTAATGTAAACGATAACAATTAATCCAGAATGAAAAACGATTAAACTTTGTTATTGGAAGTGCAACTCGAGAAAGGAAAGCAAAGAGCAAAAGATAACAACCATGGCAATAAACCACACCAGTTCTTAAACTTTTGACCGAAATAGAGTGTATTTTCGAAAGGTTTTTTTAGGCGCATAATATTATGGTAGGACTAGGGTGAAGAACGACATCATGATTTAGACCATGAACGACACCATGCTATTTTGAAATTGAACTAGGTTTTGTAACGGGCTTTCCGGCAGGCGTTCTGTTTGGCTCCTGCCTATGTGACAACTACTCGAATCAACGTGGAACTGCCGCAATAATTCTATTGCGCCCCGCATCTTTTGCTTTGTATAAGGCTTTATCTGCACGTCTAAATGCATAAACGATATCAGCAGCGTCTGTACATATTGTCCAACCTATACACGCGCCAATTTTTAAACCGCTAAGCTGCTGAAGGCTCAGTGTATTAATTTGCTTGTGAATATCGGCTAGCGTATCGCTAAAATGCTGTTCACTTACGTTTTGTTGAATAATAGCAAACTCTTCACCACCAAATCTTCCCGCCATACATTCCTTGCTATTTAAGGGCTGCAGTATTTTGGCAATTTCAATCAACACCGTATCGCCTGCTTCATGCCCGAAAGTGTCGTTAATATTCTTAAAATGATCTAGGTCTATCAACGCCACTGCAATGTGATGATGATTATCCGCCTCTGATGAAAAGCTAGCGTCTACGAATAAATCGATACTTCTTCGATTCGGTAAGTTCGTTAACCCATCGTTAGCAGCTAGCTTTTTGAGCATTTCATTTGATGCGCGTAATGCTTTTGTACGCTCTTGAATTAGCGCCTCAAGCTTCGACGCTTGCTCGCTTTTTAATACGGCATTGGCCTTCTCGGTATCACGCTCTTTTTGGACTATTTTGACGAAAAGCCGAGACGCTAATATCACCATGAACATACATGTAATCAATACGCCAACCATGAACATGGTGATAGGATCTAATTGAAGGTCAATACCAAAAAGAGCAATAAGCACGAGCGAAAGGGTACTTAACACTACAGGGAAAATCGTCACCGCCAGCCACTTTGCCCTGTCAGAGCCATTTTTGTGTTCTTTGTAAATCACAATGCTTGCGAAAATAACAAAGGGAAACAGTAGAATAACGGGCAAACGTAACGCTTCATCTAACCCTACGTAACGCCATACCAGCAAGCCGAGAAAAGGCAAGATTGATCCGCAAAATATAGCAAATTTCAATCCATAAATAGTCCTATTGGGGCGCTTCAAACTAGAAAACACGGTCCATCCTGCCGTGAGCAATACGGCGTAAATACTAGCGGCGTAAGTGATGTCATTTAACTGGGGGATGGTTGGCCATAAAATTTCAAAGGCGTAACCAAATACCCTGAAAAACCAAAATGATGTGGCAAAGATAAAAGCGGCGAAACTCAAAAACGCCATCTTTCTTGTGATAGTAAAAACAACCAAACTAAGAATGGTTAGTATCGACATAGCCCCGAAAAATGTCATATCACGCTGCAGCGAATCGACATACATTTTGTTCACCTTTTCAGGGGTGGCAACAAAAAAGTTGTAGCGCAGTATTTTTCCTTCCATGTGACCATAGATTTGCATTTTATCTTGAGCGGGAAGAATGAACGGGAAATGGTAGTTAGGTACTAGCACTTCTCGGCTTGAAAATGGCAGCGCATCGCCGGTTATCCACGTGTGGGTGCCATCTGACACGTACAGATGCTCAATCGAAGGAAAAGCAATAGAAAACCAAAGGGGAACAGGCTCATTACGTGCATTTTCAATGGTCACCCGAAAATGCAAATATTGGTGGGGTGCGCGGCTTATTTTACTCTGATCATCTACCCATAATTCGTCTCCTACTAGAGTATCACCATCAGCAACTGCAAATTCCATGTGACCAGTTAAATCGTACTCTAATGCCTTATCTTCAAATAAAGCCGTGCTATAGCAAGCTGTACTTTGCACAATAAAAAACAGTGCGAAAAGCATAGGCAGAAGCCTAACCATGTAAGATCCTTATACAAACAACACACACTTTAAAATAATAATATAGGTGTGTTTAATACCTCAGGTACATCAATAATCATCACATTCGTCATGAAATGCATCTATTTCTGAGTCATTAAAAGTATATCACTAACGGTTTGTTTTCAAACGTTGATTTCACACATTGAAATGTATGATCGTAATAGAAGGTACAAAAAACAGCATCATCTAATCCTAAAGTTACCGCCAAACTTACGACCCTGGTTCTCGCCTTATCGTCACCCTTTTTTGTTGAATGAGCGTCTCTAACGAAGTCTTATTGAAATCTCCAACAAATGCTTCTTCATCATGAACTGACTCTAAGCCTACCCAGGTATTTTTACCCGATGCTTTGGCGAGATATAAACACGCGTCTGACATCTCAATCAATTTTTCCAAATGACATGAAATAACCTTGGTTGGAATAAGTGGATAACATACGTAACCTACCGAGCAAGTTATCGGTAGGGCCGTGTTGTCGTGCATTTCAAATTTTGTGTCATTAATCGCTTTTACTAGGCGCTGCGCTAACACCATGGCACTTTTACGATCAACAAACCTTGCTACCGCAACAAACTCTTCCCCGCCCCACCGAACAATATAATCAGATTGCCTGAATACATGTTCTAATCGCTTAGAAAACTCTATTAAGA
Source organism: Alteromonas sp. KS69 (assembly GCF_003989595.1). Classification (NCBI taxonomy): domain Bacteria; kingdom Pseudomonadati; phylum Pseudomonadota; class Gammaproteobacteria; order Alteromonadales; family Alteromonadaceae; genus Alteromonas; species Alteromonas sp. KS69. The sequence continues at coordinate 7,273 of NZ_PYHU01000012.1, forward strand.
CTTCATCACCTATTTGGTGACCAAATCTGTCATTCACTTGTTTGAAGTCATCAATATCTAGAATGAAAACCAGCAAATCTGAGCCAATGGGTTTACGGCCTTTGCCTTGATGCCAGTCGGAAAACTCTCGGTTGCACAGTGCGATATCTGTTTTAATAAATTTTTGTAAATAACGGCGATTCTTCAAACCTGTTAGTGTATCGGTGATACTTTCAGACTCTATTAGCTTAAGTGACTGAATGAGCTGTTCATTCTTTTCGCTTAGCTCTCGGGTTTGAATTCTAACTTTCCACTCTAGGCGTTCGTTTGCTTTGCGCAATGTGTAACGCCGGTATAATACAAACAGAAGAGAAAATAGGATGACAATGAGCCCAATAAACACGTTTTTCAAAAGCAACTTTTCGTTTAGCGCGGCTTGCTCAAGAGCCTGCTCTTTTACTTTCAAATTTAGCTCTAGCTCTTTACGTACAGACTCAGTTTGCGCTTGCACATTTGCTATCGCTTCCACTTTATTTTCATCGTTAAGTTGTTCTTTGACTCGCATCAGTGTTTTAAGCGCAAGAAAAGCAGCATCGTAGCGACTCATTGCTTCTAGTGAATTTACTTTGGCCTCATGGAACTGGACTTCAATGGGTAGCCGCTCTGCCTGCTTCGCTTTTTCTATTCCCTGATTAGCATAGTCGATAGAAATTTCATATTTATTGGTAATAAATGCATGCTGCGCAGCAACTACCAGAGCATTCAATGTAAGTGCTGGGAATCGACCATTGGCGGTACGTAATACGTTTTGGATAACCTCGTTGGCTTTGTCGTAACCACCTCTAGCGATATATATTTTAGCCAGCGTTAACTTATACATATCAGCATATTCAGTCGACTTAACTTCATTAAAAAGACGAATGGCTTCACTAGCATGTGATTCGGCAGCTTCAAAATCTGACAGCGCTAATAATGACTCAGCAATTAAGGCATTGTTGAATGCAATATTTTGAATCATGCCACGCTTGGTATCTATCTCCAGAGAGCTATAGAAATACGCTAATGCACTGCGGTGAGCCCCCATCTTGGCATTTAGACCCCCTAAGCTATACAGCACCTGTGACTTTTCAGCATCACTGCCTTGTTCTACAGCATGAGCGAGCGCGGTTTGGTACGCCATAATAGCCCCTTCATAATCACCGATAGCGCCCAACGCCATGCCCATATAACTGCCGACAATACTTAGGCTTTTTTTATCATCTAAGGCCTTGTAAATCCGCTACGCGCGATGGTAATAATCAAGGGACAAGGGATATTCAGACATGCTGTAGTAGGCGTAACCAAGCATGGTATAGACATGAGCTAATGCAAAATCGTTAGACAAACGAGAATACATTAACTCAGCTGACTTCAATAATTCGATAGCGTGTGAGTATCGAGTTCGGCTGATCTCATTCTCGGCTGTAATAGTGGCTAGATCAGCTTGTAATTCGGGCGTTTGTGAATGGTCTACTATGCGTTGCAGATCTTGCGTTAACAACTCTGCTTTCTCAATGTCTCCTAATTCCCTTTCATTACGAATAGATGCTTTTAACGCATCGACATCCCCTTTCTTGCCGGTACCAGTATGTTGGGCGTCAGCGTGCTGGGCCTCAACATGCATACTCGTGATAAAAACTAAAAAGAAAAGGAATCGCAGGATGTGCATTTAGGGCCTAAAAATAAGTCGTTTCGTCCAATGAACTACCCAAAGAATAGCTGCAAACACCTAATTCTGCACAGATTTATTTGAAATAATGTAAGGCGTTTATTTTGATAAGTGGGTGTGATTTGTCTACTTTCACTTTTTGAAAAATAGTTGGCCTATAAAAAAGCCGGGCGATTTCTCGACCCGGCCGACAAAACGGGAATATAGTTAGTCTACTTCAATTTCACCTTCTTCAATTGCTACTATTCTACGAGCCTCTACATAGGTTTTTATGGCCCATAGTGTCTCTTGATCTAAAATGGGTTCAGACTGCCCTTCTGGAATTCCGCCTAACGCAGGCATGCCTTTTGATGATCCAAAACGAAGGCGCTCTACATACCATTCATCGTCTTCCATACTTTCGGGGTCGAGCAAACGTAAATCTGGGTTTATGCCACCTGACTGCGCATGAAGACCATGACAAACGGCACAGTTATTTGAGTAGGCTGACTCGCCAAATTCATACACCTTCTTGTGAGTTTCTTCATCTAAATTACGATAAGGGTTTTCAAACACCCAGCCATCTTCAGACTCATCACCATCGGTAATTTTTTGCATTTCAGAGCTGTCAGCGCCTTGTGGCGTCACGTTGCCATGTGCTGCTAACTTGTGCGCCGTTAAGGCCAGAAAAAGCGTTGTAATTAAAAGAGATACTTTTACTTTCATCATTCATACATCCTCTCAAGCTGATGAAAAAATTATACTGAATGTGATAATTGGGGTAACTCTACTTTGGTTTTGAAAGGCTCCTCCTTTGGGAGGATAAAGGCTATTTCAGATATAAAAAAGCCGATACCTACAAAGGTATCGGCTTCTATCGTATTTAAAACAAATTAGTTCTTAGCCACTTGTTCATAACGCTTTGGTAATTTAAACGTCCACACCGTACCACCTTGGTTTAGGTGCTTAACCCGCTTAGCAACTTCGCCGCCCCATAAAGGCACTGCACCGCCCCAGCCAGACAACACAGACACATATTGCTCGCCTTCCATCTCCCAAGTTACTGGCGACCCTACAATGCCTGAGCCGGTTTGGAACTTATAAACCATCTTTCCGGTTTTATCGTCAAAGGCCATTAGGTAACCTTCTGGGTTGCCTGTCCATACTAGACCGCCGCCTGTAGTCATTACCCCACCCCATAGTGGCGCATAGTTGTTATAACGCCATACTTCTTTACCGGTTTTAGGGTCAATGGCGCGAAGTACACCTATAAAGTCTTCATTGACAGATTTGATAGTAAAGCCAGCACCTAAGTAAGCAGCGCCCTTTTTATATGAGGTGGTTTCGTTCCAAATATCCATTTCCCATTCGTTGGAAGGTACATAGAACAAACCCGTATCAGGTGAATACGCCATAGGCATCCAGTTTTTTCCACCTAAGAAAGCAGGACGAGCGACAACCTGTGCGCCTTTTTTACCATCGTCTGAAAGTGACGGATTACCAGGACGCGTTTCGTCAATGTAAAGTGGGCGGCCATTCTCATCTAGGCCTTTGGCCCACGTTAGCTTATCTACAAACGGGAAGCCTCGAATGAAATCACCATCTTCACGGTTCAATACATAAAAGAAGCCGTTTCTATCTGCAGTGGCAGCGGCCTTCACCGTTTTACCTGCCTCTTCATAATCAAACGATATAAGCTCGTTTACACCATCGAAATCCCAGCCATCGTGTGGCGTAGTTTGAAAGTGCCATACAATTTTTCCCGTTTTAGGGTTAATCGCTAAACGAGATGAAGAGAAGTAGTTATCGCCAGGGCGAAGGTGAGAGTTCCAAGGTGATGGGTTACCTGTACCAAAGAATAACAGCCCTGTATCAGCATCATAAGTGCCGCCTAGCCAGGTTGCAGCACCGCCAGTTTTCCATAAATCTGCAGGCCAAGTTTTACCCGCCCCGCCGCCAGAAATACCATTCTCGGTTTTTTTACCGTCTTTCCACATATAACCCATGTGGCCTTCAACAGTAGGTCTAACCCAAATCTGTTTGCCAGTTTTAGCATCAAAGGCGTATACCTTTCCTACTACACCAAATTCACCACCCGAGTTACCCGTTATCACCATACCATCAATAATAATAGGCGCGGCAGTAATGGAGTAACCAGCCTTGTAGTCTTCTACTTTTTTCTTCCATACGGTTTTGCCCGTATCTTTATCAAGGGCTACCAGTTTGGCATCAAGGGTGCCGAATATGACCAAATTATCGTACAAGGCTACGCCGCGATTAATCACATCACAACAAGGCATAATACCATCGGGCAAACGAGCTTCGTACTGCCAGAGTTCTTCGCCAGTCATCGCATTAATGGCCCATACGCGAGAGTAAGAACCCGTCACATACATAACGCCATCTTTTACCATAGGCTGAGACTCTTGGCCCCGCTGTTTTTCGCCACCAAGCGAAAATGCCCAAACTGGGCGAATTTCTTCAATGGTGTCTTTGTTAATTGCAGATAGTGGGCTATAGCGCTGCGCGCGTAATCCCATGCCATACGATACGATATCGTCAGTAGTGGCTTGGTCGTTTTGTATATCTTTGTCGGTCACGTTAGCTTGAACGGGGGAAATTGCCCCCGCACAAACCAATAAAGCTAAGGCAATTCTTTTTAGTGGTAGTTGTTTATTCATAACGTTTCCTAATGCGTATTGGCCATGAATGTGTCTGATTTTCAGACTATTCGATAGAATTAGAATAGCGGTGCCCGATGGGCGTGCCTATGGAACGGCTGAGTGAATTGTCCCCTCCTTTAGGAGGAGGAATTAACAGGAAATATGCCTAATAAGAGTGGAGCTATTGCAATAGCATTGCTCGCCAACATGACTTAACGGCATTACTCAACAGCATAATAATCAGGCATTTCATAGGCGGCGTGATACTGACTAAAAATGTGCGCCATTTTTTCGGTCAGTACCATCTCGGTAATTACATCACCAACTTCATACGCTAGGGTTCGGTAGTCGTTGTGCGCGGCTATACCTAAGTCCCACTTCTGTTTTCCTATAAGAGGAAACGCGTTGCTAGCAAGTTTAAATTTGGAGCTATCGACGAATTGAGACAAGTAGCTAATTTGTGTTCGAAGGCCCATTACCGCATCAACATTACCTTTTTTCATAGCATCGATGGCAAGTTCATTGCTGGCATACTGAGAGGTGTTATCTCGTAACCTTCCGCCAAAGGCCGAGGTGAGGTAAAAATGAGGAATACTGTCTATTTCTGCACCAATGGTATGGTATTGAAACATCGCCATGGTCTCTACCTCTGGCAATTGCTCTGTGTTGTGAATTATCTGCCAGCTTTCTTGTTGATACGGTGCGAACATGTGAACTAACTCATTCGCTAATAAGCCAATATCGTCCCGTTTTTGGGAAAAAGAACGGTCGTATGGAGCACGCATCATTAAGTCAGCTTTTACTTTGTGAATAATGTGCCCCTTCCATAAAAAATTACGAAAATCGTCTTCCGTCGTTTCCCCTGGGGTCATCCAAGTTAACACTAATTCCACATTGAATTTAGCAGCAATTTCTTTAGCTATATCAACATCTATTCCTTTCGCTGAACCCGCTTCCATGTATGAGTAAGGTGGGTAGTCATTATAAACCGCAATATTAATCTTCTTACTTTCGATAATGTCATCAAAAGATCGAGCAAAAACACTGGTGCTTAATACACTCAAGCTTAAAAAACTTAAAAGTATGAAGGGAATAAAATAAAAGGTTCGCAAACAAGTCACTACGAGAAACTCTCTTGACGCTAAGTACTTTCAATACTAATGCGCAGACAGGCATTCACGAATGCTACTTTAGCGCCATAGCATTCCTCCTTTAGGAGGATGTTATTCGGGAATAATGCCATATACCCTTTTTGTATCGCGATTTATAAAAAGGCCTTCTTGTGAAAAGCAGTGTGATGAGAAGTGTGAGAAAAGCCCTTCGCTGGTTCATGGAAAAAGTAAAAATATGGATAGGAGTATCAATCCTATTGATAAGCGTATCGGCCTTGCATGCCAATGTTCATGCCCAATCGGGGAGTCAGCCAGAAAATAAATATGTAGGGCAAGCTGAAGCCCAACCTAGCACTACGAACATTGTCTATATTAACGTGGAGCGCCCTCCCCCCGCAGGAACGCCTTCGTATTTAACCCGTCCTAATGACGAAGGAATTGCGGGTGCCGAAATTGGCATTGAAGATGCCAATATTACAGGAAAATTTTTGGGCTATTCGCTGTCGCTTGCCCGCCTTGACGCTTTTGACTCAGCGGCTACCGATGTGATTGCCAATACCTCTGTGGTGCTTATCGATAGCCCAGACGCTCAATATGAAAAAGCCGTTCGTTCGGTAGTGTCTATTAACCCCAGCGCATTAGTGGTGAATGTAGCCAGTGGCAAGGATGCTTTTCGTCAACAGCACTGCGAACTTAACGTACTGCACACCTACCCTAGCTACCAAATGAAAACCGATGCGCTTGGTCAGTGGCTTAGAACTAAGCGTTTGAGCTCTGTGCTTACCTTGCGCGGCTCCCATGAAAGTGATCAGGCTTACTTAGACGCGTTTTTACGTACCGCGAAGAAATTTAAGTTAAATATTGTTGAAGAGAAGATATGGCAGGCAAGTTTTGACTTACGACGCTCTGCATTTTCTGAAATTCCCCTTTTTACTCGAACTAAGAAACCTTACGACGCTATTTTTGCTGCCGACACCCAAGGTCAGTATGCCTACAGCTTACCCTTTAATACCCACCTTATTGTGCCCATTATAGGGTCGGCAGGTTTGAAACCCTTAGGGTGGCATTTTACTCATGAGCAATGGGGCGCAAGGCAGCTGCAAAATCGTTTTAAGGAAAAGTTTTCGCGCAATATGAATGACGTAGACTTTGCTGCTTATGCAGCCATTATCGCCGTTTCCACCGCCATACAGCAAAGTAAACTGAGTGGCACTGGTAGCAGTGCTAACGATAGCTTAATCGGCACGCAATTATTTAACGCTTTGGTAGAGGAGCAGCTTAGTATTGCAGCCTACAAAGGCAGACAATTAACTTTCAGAAAAGGCACACGCCAACTTCGACAACTCATTGCGCTAGCCCACGAAGAAGCCCTAGTTATTCATGCCCCGCTGCCCGGCTTTTTACATCAATCTGACGAGTTAGACACCCTGGGTGAAACGAATAAAACCTGTAAGGACCCACTATGATTTCTCGCTTCACGAAAAACCGCTTTATGGCAAACAGCTTTTTGATAATGAGCTTTTGGGCAAGTAGTTATAGTGCCAGTGCATTGCCACAGGCATATGTAACCAATGAAAAAGACAATACCCTATCAGTCATTGATATGAATACGTTTGAAGTCACCGATACATTAGACATTGGTGAGCGTCCAAGGGGCTTTATATTAAGCGCTGACCAAGCCCATGCTTACATTTGCGCCTCGGATTCCGATCGCATTCAAATTATCGATTTAGACACCCATACTATTGTCGGTGATTTACCGTCAGGTGAGGATCCTGAAACCATTGCCCTTCACCCCAATGGCACTACCATTTACACCGCCAATGAAGACGATGCCCTGCTCACCGTTATTGATATTCCCACCAGCCAGGTAATTGCACAAATAGATGTAGGGGTTGAACCTGAAGGGTTAGCGGTAAGCCATGACGGCCGCATGATGGTGGTTACTTCAGAAACAACAAACATGGTGCACTGGATAGACACCAACACCCACGAGAACATTGCTAATAGCTTAGTAGATGCTCGCCCGCGAGACGCTCACTTTACTGCTGACGATAAGTACCTTTGGGTAAGTTCTGAAATTGGCGGCACAGTCACCATATTTGATACTCAAACCAAGCAAAAAGTACAGACCTTGTCTTTTGCAGTTAAAGGCGTGTACCGCGACAAAATACAACCCGTTGGTATATTGCTGATGAAAGACTCCCCTTACGCGTTTGTCGCCCTAGGCCCAGCAAATCGCGTTGCTGTGGTAAACACTAGTACGTTTGAAATAGAGAAATACATAGTTGTAGGACGGCGCGTGTGGCAATTAGCCTTTAACCAAGACCAGTCACTATTACTCACCACAAACGGGGTAAGCGGCGACGTGTCGGTTATTAATACTGAAACTCTCGATGTTGAAAAAACGATTAAGGTGGGACGTTACCCATGGGGAATTGCCGTTAAATGGAAATAGATATCCAAGGGGTTACCCACACTTACGGCAAAGTAGCAGCCCTTGATGAAATTTCACTGACCCTTAAACCGGGCTTTAATATTTTACTTGGCCCTAATGGCGCAGGTAAAAGTAGCCTATTTGGGTTGCTCACAGGGTTACAACGAATTGGCCAAGGAAATATTTTATTTAATGGCAAGCCGATAACAAAAAACCGCGCTTCGATTATGAAAAATCTCGGCGTGGTGTTTCAGCAAAGTACGCTAGATATCGACCTTACCGTAAAGCAAAACTTAGCCTATTTTGCCTCGCTTCACGGACTCGCCCCAGACAAATCAATTTCACGTATTACTGATTTATTGACGAAACTTGATCTTAGCGACCGCCTGAACACTAAAATCCGTTATTTAAATGGTGGCCACCGCCGTCGTGTTGAGCTGGCAAGATGCCTTATTCACCAACCTAGTACCTTATTACTCGATGAACCCACCGTAGGGTTAGATATTGCTTCTCGGCGGTTAATTCATTCGGTGGTTCATGACTTAGCAGTGAAACAAGGCGTGACTGTGCTGTGGGCTACTCACCTATTTGAAGAAGTATCGCCGACGGATCCCCTCGCCATATTACTAAATGGGCAATTAGTAGAACGAGATATTTGCTCGGCGCTGCTTACTAAACATCAGGTCTCGGATATTCATCAGCTTTGGGATGTATTAACTCGTGCAAACTAATATCAATACCCTCTATAAGTGCAAGCAAATTACACAGACTAAGGTTCCGGCATGATGTACTGGCGCTGTTTTATGGGTGTATTAAACCGAGAAATGCTGAAATTTTGGCAGCAACGTTCTCGGCTGTTAAGTGCCTTAGTTCGCCCCTTGTTATGGCTATTTGTGTTTGCCGCGGGGTTTCGTTCGGCATTAGGGCTTTCTATGATACCGCCTTACGAAACTTACATTTTGTATGAGGAATACATTGTACCAGGGTTAGCCGCCATGATTGTGTTGTTTAACAGTATGCAAAGCTCGCTATCTATGGTTTACGACCGAGAAATGGGCAGTATGAAGGTACTACTAATGAGCCCAGTCCCCCGTTCATTTCTGCTTTGTAGTAAATTGGTGGCCAACACACTGGTTTCAGCAATACAGGTTTATTTATTCTTTTGCTTTGCTTTACTTGTTGACGTGCAATTACCCTTAATGGGTTATATCTACGCGCTTCCTATCATTGCATTACTGTCTATTTTTCTTGGCTCGCTGGGCTTATTGCTGGCGAATTCCATTAAACAATTAGAGAACTTTGCTGGTGTGATGAACTTCGTTATCTTTCCAATGTTTTTCCTTTCAAGTGCGCTTTATCCATTGTGGAAAATGCAAGAAGCAAGCGAATGGCTGTATCAAGTGTGCGCCTTTAATCCTTTTACCAGTGGCGTTGAGCTACTCCGCTTTGGGTTGTATGAAAAGCTTGCAGCAAAAGAGCTAGTGATTGTACTTGTGCTCACTCTAATTACCTTTACCTTCGCCGTAAGAAGCTTTAGGCCAAAACCTGCTGCTAGCTTTTCAATTAACAGCGCTGGAAACAAGGGGGCTGGAAATAAGAGCCATGGGAAAAAACAGCGCATAAAAGCAAACTAACAAGGGCGCCCATGACAAACGTAACATTAGCACCTCACCGCAACTTACACGAAGTAGTCGCCGATTGCGTAATATGGCTTTGCTCACCCACCGATATACACCCCACCATTGAAAACATGCCACATAGCACTCAAGTATTCATTCAGCAGATATTTAACGATGAAGAGTTTGTAGGCTCGCAAGGCCAAAAAGTGTTACTTCACCGGCCTGTAGAGACCGCGGCAAAACGATGGCTTATATGGGGAGTGGGTAATTTAGAAGAAAATATCAGCCTTAGTTTTGATCATCCTTCAGCTTCTCACGGCACACGTAAGCTATTTGTTGATATGTTTAAGCACGCGCTGTCGTTAAAGGCGGCAACAATCACTTTGGTACTGCCTTGGAGAACGACTTACAGTGCTATCAGCCACACTACTTCCCTCACTATGCAAAGCGCAAGCAAACAGAGAGAACTGGGTATAGCGCTGGTTCGCCAGCTATTGCGAGCTTTTCATTTTTGTTGCTATCAATTTAAAGGATATAAATCTTCCCCTCACTTGTTATCTAACGTAATGCCTAGCTTAAACATACAAGTATCGTCAACAGACGTGGCAGCTAACCTAGTTTTAGATAAGGCGTTAAATGAAGCTTCAGTCGAAGCACTTAATGGAGACTCTGCGCTAGCATCGGACAATACCTCAGATGCACTACTGGCCTGCGTTAATTATGAGGCCGCACTAGCAAATGGTATGGGCTTAGCGCGAGATTTGTCTCACATGCCAGCGAATTTATGTACCCCAGTTTATTTGGCCGACCAAGCGACAATACTCGCAGATGCGTATTCTAAAATTACTACCGAGATTATTAACCAAGATACATTGGAAGCACTAGGTATGAATGCCTATTTGGCGGTAAATCGCGCATCGGCATTTCCTGCTTCTATGCCGGTAATTCGTTATTCAGGAAATGGCGCTACGCAAAGCAATGACGCCAAAAATACCAAGCCGGTAGTCTTAATAGGGAAAGGTGTAACATTTGATTCGGGCGGCACTACCTTAAAAAGAGGAGGAGATATGCACCACATGATTTACGACATGGCAGGTGCAGCGTGCGTACTTGGAGTAATAAAAGCGGTTGCAGAACTCGGCTTAAACATTAACATTATTGGAATATTGGCTACCGCTGAAAACAGTATTGGCGGTAATGCATACCGGCCCGGCGATATTATTACTACCCACTCAAAACAAACTGTTGAAGTTATAAGCACAGATGCTGAAGGGCGCATGCTAATGTGCGATGCACTAAGTTACAGTGAGCGTTTCGCCCCCCACTCTGTCATAGATATAGCAACCCTAACCGGTGCTGCTATAACGGCGTTAGGGCACAAGTGCAGCTGCGTAATGAGTAATTCCCGCCCACTAGAACAAGCACTAATTAAGGCTGGTGAACACGCCCAAGATCCAATTTGGCCATTTCCATTATGGCCCGAATATCAAGACGCTATAGCCTCTTCTCATGCCGATATGACAAACGCAGGGAAAAACTCACCAGGTATGATTACCGCAGGCTGCTTTTTGTCCCGCTTCGCTAAGCGTTTTCCTTGGGCTCATATGGATGTGGCTGGTACCGCATTTAAATATGGTACTGCCAATTCGGCTACCGGCCGCCCTATTCCCTTACTGGTGGGCTATTTGCAACGCCTGGCCACTGCCCAAAAATCATCATGATTCATGGTAATTCTCCTCCTTTAGAAGGATATCTGTTAACAGATAATCAACATATACTCATATTGAACTCACCCAAAAAGACAGAGGAAATGACGATGTGGACTAAACCTCAATACACTGAAATGCGCCTAGGTTTTGAAGTAACGCTATATATCAGCAACCGTTAGACCTAAGCCATCGTGATAAGTAATCAAAAGGCTGCTATTGCAGCCTTTTTCAAATACCCAAGGAGTAGTTATGCAGGTATTGATTCTTGGCGCAGGCGCAGGCGGCGGGTTCCCTCAATGGAATTGTCATTGCGAAAATTGCAAAGGCGCACGTCAGCACACTATTAAAACAACCCCCCGCACCCAATCGAGCATTGCGGTTAGTGTCGACGGGAGTAAATGGGTATTAATTAATGCCTCTCCCGATTTACGGGAACAAATAAATAGTCATCCTCAGCTTTGGCCTGAAGAGCACGTTGCCCGTGGCACACGTATTTCATCTATAGTGCTCACCGATAGCCAAATAGACCATACCACCGGCTTACTTACACTAAGAGAAGGGTTACCGCTTCCTGTGTACTGTACCGATGTAGTAAACGAAGATTTAACCACCAGCTTTCCCTTATTTACCGTGCTTAAACACTGGCACGGCGGCCTTCAGCAACGCTCCATTAGTACTGACTTTCACCATACGTTTGTGCCCGAAGGCGCAGATGGGCTTTTATTCCAACCTGTAGTATTAGAGTCGAACGCGCCGCCCTATTCTACTTATCGCGATAACATTGTTCCGGGCAATAATATTGGCCTTAAAATTACCGATACTCAAACAGGTCACGTACTTTTTTATGCGCCAGGGTGTATGCAAGCCAACGACACCGTGAAGCAGGTTATGGCCGACGCTGAATGCGTGCTTTTCGATGGCACCTTATGGGTGAATGAAGAAATGATTGACCATGGCTTTAGCCAAAAGCTCGGTACGCAGATGGGGCACATGCCAGTAAATGGCGAAAATGGTGCCATTGCGCTGCTTAACCGCTTTAATGTTAAGCGCAAAGTCCTTATTCACATTAATAACACTAACCCCGTGCTGAATGAAGATTCATCAGCCTTTCATGCATTGCAAGAGCAGAATATTGAGCTGGCTTACGATGGCATGCAAATAGAGGTGTAACATGTTGAAACCTGCATGGACAAAAGAAGAATTCGAACAGCAATTACGCGCAAAAGGTGCGTATTACCATATCCATCATCCCTTCCATAAACGTATGAATGCAGGGCATTGCAGTAAAGAAGAAATACAAGGCTGGGTGGCAAACAGGCTGTATTATCAAATGGCTATTCCAGTTAAAGATGCCGCCATATTAGCAAACTGTGAAGATCAAGAAGTAAGACGCACCTGGATTCAGAGGCTTATCGACCATGATGGCCGGGAAGGTGATACCAGTTTAGGCGGTATTGAAGCATGGCTCCGTCTAGGGGAAGCGGTAGGGCTTAACCGCGATGAATTACTTAATGAATTTCACATATTGCCCGGCGTAAAATTCGCGGTAAATGCCTATGTAAATTTTGCACGCCGCGCATCGTGGCAAGAAGCCGCTTGTTCATCACTTACCGAAATGTTTGCGCCTGAAATACACCAAAGCCGTCTTGATACCTGGCCCACTCACTACACGTGGATAAACCAAGAAGGGTTTACCTATTTTCAAATGCGTTTAGGGCAAGCAAGGCGCGATGTAGAACACGGCCTTCAAATAACGCTCGACCACTTTGTTACCCGCAATCAACAAGAGCGTGCTTTGAACATTCTTCAATTTAAAATAGATATTCTGTGGAGCATTGCCGATGCTATTTGTTTCGCTTATGAATATGGCAGAAAACCTTTCGATGGCATTGCCAATCAACAGGTTTGCCATACAGGGAGATTCTAATGACAAACAAATCTAACACGCCGTCTATGAACCCTTTGTTTCGCTTACAATACGAAAAAGTACAAGATGGGTATGTGCTTCTATTTCCTGAGGGCATGATTAAGCTAAACCCTTCGGCGTCAGAAATCTTAACCCTTGTTGATGGTGTGCGCTCTACAGATGACATTGCAGCAGCGCTTAGAAAGGCCTTTCCCGATGCACCTGAGGATTTAGAAGAAGACGTAACCGTATTTTTGCAACACGCTGAAGAAAAAAAGTGGGTGGTGTATGACTAACCACGCAACGCACGCTACCATGGCTTCACAACCTACCAAAGCCACTACTCCACCTTTATGGCTACTCGCTGAGTTAACCTACCAATGCCCGCTCCATTGCCCCTATTGTTCTAACCCCGTGAATATGGAAGAAACCTTTAACGAGCTCACTACGTCTCAGTGGAAGAAGGTGTTTAAGGAAGCCAGGGAAATGGGTGCGGTTCAGTTAGGCTTTTCCGGTGGTGAACCCTTGTTGCGCAAAGATTTAGAAGAGTTAGTCGCCTATGCCCGCGAACTTGGCTTTTACACCAACTTGATCACCTCCGGCATTGGCATGACGGAAAAGCGCATTGCCAGATTAAAAGACGCAGGGCTTGATCATATACAGCTTAGCTTTCAATCAGCCAATGCTGAAGTTAACGACCTTATTGGTCATAAGCGCCACTCGTTCAAACAAAAACTGAATATTGCCAAGTTAGTTAAAGCCTACAACTACCCTATGGTGCTGAATTTTTGTATTACCGCCCAAAACATTCATGAAATTGAAGAAGTCATGGCGCTTAGCACTGAACTTAAGGCCGATTTTGTAGAACTTGCGACGGTTCAATATTATGGTTGGGCGTATGAAAACCGTGAGCACTTACTACCTACACAAAGCCAGCTAGAAGAAGCTGAGCAGGCCATTAACCGGTATAGAGACCAGCAATGTGGCGGCCCTAAATTTATGTTTGTCACACCCGATTACTACGAGAATAGGCCAAAGGCGTGTATGAATGGATGGGGAACTACTTTTTTAACGGTAACCCCAGATGGCAGTGCGCTTCCTTGTCACAGTGCCAAAATTCTACCTCTTACCTTTCCTAACGTGAAAGACTCATCGGTACAGCATATCTGGGAACATGATTTTAGTTTTAATCACTTTAGAGGCGATGACTGGATGCCCTCGCCATGCAAGACCTGTGATGAAAAAGACAAGGATTTTGGCGGTTGTCGTTGCCAAGCCTTTTTGCTGACCGGGGATATGCACAAAACCGATCCGGTTTGCGATAAGTCACCCGATCACCATTTGATGAAAACTATTACCGATAAAGCCGGGCAACCGGCAAGCTCTACCTTAAAATTTCGCACAGTGAAAAATGCTATCCCTGTAAAGATGATACAAGACGTGACCGCTTGAGCGCTTTTTGATGATTAACATCCGGTATGTGTCACGCAATGCTCAAAGGCCTGAAGGTGGCTCAAGTAGCTCAAGTCACATAATCAGCGCAGGTAGTACTCGGTTTCATGACAGTTCTGGCAATGGCACTAATACAGGCATTGCGGCGAATCCAAATAAGATGGGCAATCTAGAATGCAGAAAATCACCATTCACGGGTGTATTTGTTGTCGATACGCCAGCACATGATCACTCAGGCGTATCTCATCTGGCTGAACACATGTGTTTTCGTGGGTCGCCTTACTACCCTGCCGACCATGAGCTTTTTGTAGCAAATGCTTTGCTACCCTTGTCGATAAACGCGACGACCTACTCAGGCTGTACGTATTTTTATGTGCAATCTTATAATCAAGCGCTTTTTATCAGTGCGATTCAATACCTGTATAGCGGCCTAGTGAATACCCATTACGAAAAGAGTAAATTTGAAGCAGAGCGAAGTGGCGTTCTCGTTAATGAACTCACGCTGCTTGAACGCAATATCGATTATTTGAATAACATGGCCATACGCCGATGTGATACCAGTACCATGGCTTACAAACATGCCGGAGGGTTTTCTGATTCGGTATTAAAAATTGGTTTTGACGACCTCATTGATTATAAGAAGAGATGGTATGACGGTGAACACATCACCCTTTTAGTCAGTGGTGCAGATACTGACGGCGATGAAATCATCTCATTAAGTAGACAGGCTATAGCAGAAATTAATGCCAAAGGCTGTAATACAAAGTTATGTGATGCTATGCCTCTTAATGAGGCCGCTGAAGTGCCCGCAAGTACTTTGAAACGAAATACCTCAGTTCCTGTTTGCCACATGAGACGTCACCTTACGAATAATCATCAAGTGAAGCCTATCGAAAACGATGTGTCTACGTGGTGGGTGCCACAGGAATTTACTTACGACTTACTTGATGTCGAACACCAGATTAAAAGCAGGTTTATTGCTTTAGGCCACTTCTTTATTGATGATGAAGTAAACCATGCAGGCATGATTGCTCTTCGATTTGTGCATAATACCAAGACCAGTACTCAAGCGCGTACAGATACGCATAAAAAAGTGGTGTCGGTATTAACTGAGTTCAACGTAGAAGCCAAACCTCGTTTATTTACAGACAATAAATTACCCCAAGCAGTACAGCAACTTATTCGAGATTATCAACAGCAAGCGAATTCTCGGTATAGCGAACCACACTCGCCTTTAAAAACAAGACCGTTTGCCGATTACCTTGATAATGTGCATGTCTGCCGAACAGGTAAGCATGAGACGTATGACAAAAGTAAGCGCGCAGACAGACCCATAAAAAATAATTGGGTTTCTACAACAGAGGTTGCCGTTGAGTTAAAAGGCAAAAAAAGCGCGCAACTTGCGGCCGACTATTCCTCGCTATTATCACTAGAAAACTTACCAGCATTACCTAAATTACTGCATAAGATCGCCGAAACGCCTGTTAAGGCGGCACAAAATTCTGAGGAACGGTTTCAAAGTATTGGCAATAACTGGGTATACAGGGTTGATGCCCAATTCCATCGCCATCTTATAGTAATCATGACTAGCGCCTCATTTTGGCAACCTCGTACTAACGGAGAATGTTATGCACTAGGGGTAGCGCGTTTTCATGAGCATATCTTTATTTATGGGGCGCAAGATAGGCAGGCGTCGCTCCGCGAAGTTTGGTGTAAAAACACGCTCACCCAAAATGACCTTAATACTGGTATAAGTAAAAGCCCTACTTAATAAAAATTCGTTACTTGGGATTTTCATGTAGTACCAATTTACGAGCTTTCCTCCCTCTTTAGGAGGATATTTTTCGGGACCCACCTACACGATACTGATTGCATACTCGTTCATAGAAGAATCAGGAACATGCTAATAAAACACACAACGCCTTTAGCTTACGCACTCATCGCTTCAAGCGTGTCTCTAGCGCTTTGCAGTAACGCCTCCGCCAATACTAAAACAGACAGTCTGCTAGCAAACAACGATGTAGAAGTAATAGAAATCCATGGAGCAACCACACTACAAACCGGGAGTGATGCAGCGCCAATTTTTGGAACCGTTCAATCGCTGTCTCAAGAGGAGATAGAAGCAAGTGTAAGTCGCTCTTTGCCAGAACTCTTGAAAGCACAACTTGCCAGCGTGAATTTAAATGATGCACAAAACAACCCCTTTCAACCCGATTTACAATACCGAGGTTTCACCGCGTCGCCATTGTTAGGCTTGCCTCAGGGAATTTCGGTATACCTAAATGGTGGCAGAATTAACGAGGCGTTTGGCGATACTGTAAATTGGGATCTAATGCCCCTTGATGCTATCGATACAGTGTCACTTTATTCCGGCTCGAACCCGTTATTCGGTCAAAATACACTTGGGGGCGCACTGGCATTAAATACGAAAACAGGCTTTTCCTTCGATGCCAACGAGGTAGATGCCACCGTAGGGCAATATGGCCAGTCTGCGCTGTCGATAGAATCAGGTGGGAACAATGGTAACTGGGGCTATTACATTAATGCCAATCATTATGAAGAAGATGGATGGCGTGATTACTCGCCTTCAGAGGTAAACCAAGTATTCAGTGCAGTGTCTTATCAAGACAGTAAACGACGAATAGATTTTAACTACTTGTATGCCGATAGTGAGCTATTGGGCAATGGGGCTTCACCGATTGAGTTGTTAGAAATTGAAGGTCGTGAAGCGGTTTATACCCACCCGGATCAAACCAATAATGAGCTACATCACTTTAGCCTTTCAGGCGAATTGCAGCTAAGTGCCAATCACCTACTCTCGTTCAACGCTTTTTATCGCGACAATGAAACCACCACCATAAACGGAGATGACAGCGACTTTGGCGCCTGTCAATTTACAGATGGCCGCATCACCTTGTGTGAACTGGAAGATGATGACGATGATGATGGCCTTGATGACGATGATGACGACGATTTTGAAGAGGATGATGACGAACTAGCCACCGTTGGCGTTGATGTAGAAGCCGTTACTTTCATTGGATACGATGAAGATACTGCGCTATCTGACATTTCAGATGTATCTCCTGATGAGATAGACGGCACTTACAACACTGGATTATCAAGTTCAGAAGCCTTTGGGGTTTCTTCCCAGCTTGCCAGCAATTATGAATTATTAGGCAAACCATCGGTACTGGTAATTGGCGCTACCTACAATAAAGGTGATATCAACTATTCTGCCGATACCACCTTTGGCATATTAGAAAATGACACGGCAAGCGACTCCCGAACTGTCATTCCACTTCAAGGGCTCCAATCTGCTGAAGCACGAGTTAGGCTTGATGTAGACACCTCGGCGTGGTCCTTACTCTTTGTTAATACTACCCAGCTTACAGACAAAGTATCACTCAACATAGGGGGCCGGTTCAATCGCGACCATGTACTAATGGAAGATTTAAGCGAAGACGGTGATGACTCTCTTGATGGCGATCATAGATTTACCCAGTTCAACCCTGCCATAGGGCTAGATATTGCGCTTAGTGATACGTCGCAGTTAAACCTAGCGTTTAGCCAGTCATCTAGAACACCAAGCCCTGCGGAATTAAGCTGTGCAGACGAAGATGATCCATGCCGCCTACCTAATGGTTTTGTTGCAGATCCGCCGTTAGATCAAGTCGTCACACAAACCATTGAAGCAAACTATGCCGCGACCTTTAACAACATCGACATGATGCTAAATGTTTACCGTAGTGAGAGTGAAGATGACATCATTTTTCAGCAGGCAGGCTCGGTGGCATCCAGAGGCTACTTTATTAACATTGATGCCACCCGTAGACAGGGCGTTGAGTTCAGCATTAGCTCATTTTGGAAAAAGCTGAATTATCGATTTAATTATAATTATTTAGACGCGACTTTTGAGTCTTCCTTTACTTCTTTCAGCCCATTCAATCCGTTAGGAGCAAATAGACAAGTTGAGGCAGGTGATACCATTCCTGGGCAACCAAAGCACAATATCAAATTTTACCTAGACTACGCGTTTAGCCAACAAACCACCTTGGGTGCAGAAATCATTTCAGCCTCTAGCCAATACTTCCGTGGTGATGAAGCCAATGAAAATGACACCTTAGATAGCTATGTTGTTACTAATCTTTATTTAAACCATCAGTTTAATCACACATTTAGTGCCCAATTACGGGTGAACAATGTATTCGATAAAGAGTATGAAACCTTCGGCACTTACGGCGAAGCTGATGAAGTATTAGAAGATATCTATCCCGATGTGGAAAGCCCCCTATTTGTAGGTCCAGCGCAACCTAGAATGGTAAGTTTAAATGTGAAAGCTAAATTTTAATTTGGCGCAGCTTTAAATTAAAAATATAAACCAAAAATATAAATTAGGCGCCATGCGCCTAATTTTTCTTAGTCCTAAAGAACGAGGCTAACAAGCCTTACGTCCAATGGTTCAAAAGCTATATAAATCTATTATCAATTTTACTGACACCCGAAACTTAAATTAGGGCACATGAGAAAAATAAATTCTCATTATTAAAAAACACCACTCACACTGGGACAGTAAAATGAAAAATAAATTGCTTGTTAAATCATATTTATCTATCGCTATTTTAAGTACGTTAAGTTTGAACAGCTACGCAGAAGAAGAAAACTACTCTTGGAATATCTCTGGCTGGATTAATGAAGGATTAACGTATTACGATGATGGCATTGGAAGTGATGTCGCTCAACTTTCAGATAATGGCACCACACTTGGCAGCCGCATTACCCTTTCTGGTGATTACAAATTAGAAGAGCACGGATTAGATGTGGGTTTCGAAGTCATTATTGAGCCGCTTTCAGGTACACCTAACTATTCAGGCGGTGGCCACCAAACTCCCCTTCTGTTCGCAAACCAAGATAATTTAGATACCTTCAATGGCGGCGATATTGGGCTTCTAGGTAGTAGCCTTCACATTGGTGGGGATTGGGGGAAAGTCACCATCGGCTTACAAAGCTTACCGACCGATAATATTGCTGTACTTGCCGATCCCTCTGGCACTATTTGGTCTGGCATTTCGCCATTATTCCGCGCTAATGGATTCTTCATTCGCGGCATTGACGAAGGTACGACTAATGTTGCCTGGGGTCAGTTTGCACAATGCTTAGCCACACCTGGGCTCGGTATCGGCCTTGACTGTAATGGGATTTACCGGAACGGCGTACGTTATGACTTGCCTAAAATGGGTAATTTTAGCGTGGCAGTTGGCTATGCCAATGATGAAATATACGACATCGCGGTTAAGTACTCAGCCGAACATGGCGGGTTTAAAACAAACCTACATGGTGGCTATTCAGTGAATAAAGACGGCGGCACTAATGTAGGCGGCGACGGCTCATCAACCTTACAATTTCAAACCGGCGTAATGCACCTTGAATCTGGTATTTTCGGTGTAGCTACCTATCAAATGGAAGAAACTGATGATGCGATCATCGGCTCAGGGGATGACACAGATGCCTATTACTTTAAAGCTGGTGTTCGCAAGCAATATAACGCCTTTGGCGACTCCGCTTTTTACGCAGAATACGCAAGCTATAACGACCAATACGGTATGGCCCATCTAGACGGTGTAGTGGGCTCTGAACTTAATCAATGGGGGATTGCGGCAGAGCAGTATTTTGGCTCTCGTTTTCTAATTTATGCAAAGTATGAAAATTTAAGTCTCAGCGTCAGTGGCTCTGAAGCAGCACAGTCACTTTATGATAATGCAGAAGATCTTACGCTTATTCAGTTAGGTGGCACCATTTTCTTCTAACTCTCAACTCAAATAGGGAGCAATTCTGCTCCTTATTTAGATGTTTTTTAAGAGTAAGTAATTTTAAACGAAGCTTATATTTACTTGGTACTAAGTTATGACGAGATTAATGTTAAGAATTCAAGTAACTATTATCGTGGTATTTTTCTCCACGCCATCATTTTCATCAGATACTATTTTATGGCGTGAAAGTGAAAATTCTTTTATCAAAATACAAGACAACAACATTGATGGAACGAAATTAAAAAAGGGCGACATCGCAGAGAGTGAATTAACCGAAAAACTAAATTCTCAACCAGTCGAGATAGATGAACAAGACATATTAAAATTTTTATCTAGTATAAAAATAATAAAAAATAAAAGTACAACTGAGCCTCTATTTACAGAGACACAACAAAACAACCTCGCGAAATATTTAAGCATAGGCCTAAAAAAAGCAAAGCCTCATCAAGATATATTATTTTCCTTGGCGAAAGAAAAAAGAACCCTAGGAGGACTAAAAAAACAAACTTACTTTATTGCAGGTAGAGTATTTTTCAACGATGGCCTACTTAATCTCATCATTGGTGAATACAATCGAATAGCAAACAGCGCCTACGAAATGGCCTACGACCCCACTAACCAAGGACTTGTTGAATACGACTTTAATTATGGTGAAAGAGTAGTATCAAAATTCCCTTTCAATGAAAAGCTAGCGTTCACTTTATCGAGTGTAACCATGAAGTCTACTAGAACTGATTGGGTCACCGTAAACGTAGCAGAGTTACATAAAACGCCAGTGTCGCCCGACATTATTAAGGAAGCATTAAAACCGCATGAAAATACGCTAATAAAAAGATTCAAAACCCTTGAAAAGCTTAGAAAAGAGGGATTAATAACTCAAGAAGAATATGAACAAAAGCGTAAAGTGCTTTTAAGCAATTTATGATGAATTTTAAGGCTTTTTTGTTATAAGACTTCGGTCGTATTTGCTTGCTCACATTGTAACTATTTTGTTAAAATCATTTTAACAAACATAGCGGTAGATTACGTATTGTGTGAGTGCATTTGGGTACTTGCTAAGCCGAGGGTAGTAATAGTATGCAAAGAATTCTTATCATTGACGATCACCCTATTTTTCGTCACGCCATGGTGACGATATTAGGCAAAAAATTTCCCGACTCTCAAACCATTGAAGCTAATTCACTCTCTGAAGCGCTTGAGGTACTCGAAGCTGATTCTGCTTTCGATCTTGTGATGCTAGATTTAAATATGCCAGAAACCTGCGGGCTCAATGGCTTACTTGAAATTCGGAATCAGCACCCTAACCTTCCTGTCGTTATCATCTCGGCGGAAACGGAAAAGCACAACATTCTGCAAACCATTTCTTATGGTGCAGTAGGATTCATATCAAAGAGTAGTAAAATAGAAGAAATTGCCACGTCAGTGGAGTCTATTTTTGAGGGTAACGTATGCCTTCCTTCTGAAATTTTACGTACATCATCGACAAGAAACCGAGTGAAAAAAGAAGACGCTATTTCTCTTGATCAAATTCGCTCGTTAACCAGAAAAGAATTAGCGGTTTTGAAATATTTAACCCAGGGTTTAGCTAATAAAGTTATCGCTTATGAGCTCAATATTTCAGAAACAACAGTGAAATCACACGTCTCATCTATTTTGAAGAAATTAGGGGCAAGCAATCGAGTCAAAGTGGTAGCTAGCGCTGCCAATATCGATTTTAATCAGTACGTATTTAACTAATACGTACACAGCATATATGTGTTGTGCCTAGCGTCCGCCACCTATGGGTTTATGCGAATAGCACTTAAGAAACAGCCGATTTAAGTGCTTGTTTCAAGCGTAGTGAATTAATCGGCTTGTGCAACAACTGTATAGTTGTCCCTTCTAATTCATTTTCTAGCGCTTTAGAATGATTGGCCGTACACAGCATAATGGGCATAGCCGGCATGGTTTGCTTAATATGCTTCGCAATTTCTAACCCGTTCTCTCCGTCATCTAAATGATAATCGACAATCAGTAAATCACACTCGTCAAAGCAGTTGTCCATCACTGCCATGCATTGTGCAAAACCTGAAAATGTAACGACTTCCACACCCCAATTTTCGAATAGCGTCTGCATGGCTATCCGCATATTGGCGTCGTTGTCGATATGCCAAATTTGTTTATCTAAAAGGTTATCAGGCAAGCTATCGTGAGATACCGCATCAAATGAAGCCTCGTGCTCAATTGCTTGAATAGATGCAAGGGGCACCGTTAAAGTAAAACAAGATCCTACCCCTTGCGTAGATATAACGTTGATATCATGCTCTAGTAGACGACTCATTTTATCAACGATATAAAGCCCAAGTCCTAAACTGTAAGAATAGTTAAAGTCATTTTCCAATCGACTAAATTCTTTGAAGATTACAGCTTGATCGGCTTGGCTTATTCCAACCCCTTGGTCGAATATACTGATGCGAAGATGGTTGCCTTTCGTCCTTGCCACAAAAAGCACTTTCCCTTTTGCACCGTATTTCATGGCATTACTTAGTAAATTACGAAGAATTCGTGACAGCAAACTTAAATCGGTATGCACAATAGCGTCTTGGAATTTATAACGAAAATTTACTTCATAGTCGTGACTGATGTGGCTGAACTCCTCAGCTAACTGCGTTAGCAATGGGACTGCATCCTCTCGCTTTTTGTCAGGTTGCACCACACCCGCGTCTAATTTCGATGTCTCAATCAGAGTACGGATTAGGCTGTTTAAGTCGGATAGTGAGTTATCTAAGGCACTTACTATTGGTTCAGCAGATGCTTGTACTTGGTCTCTTAAAGACTCATTAAATAAAATAGCCGCACTTAAAGGCTGCATTAAGTCATGACTAATGGCCGCTAAGAATTTGCTCTTTGAATTCATCGCTTCTTGCAGCGCAATATTTGCGTGATTGAGTTCTCGAGTACGCTTTTCTACATTTGACTCTAGCTGGTCTTTCGCTGCTTGTAGCTGTTGTTTACTTCTTACTTGGTGTGACACATCAGTAGCAAGAACAAAATGCCCTTCTATTTCATTCTTATCATTGAAATGGGGTAGATAGACTTTTTGTAAGAACCCAATATCACCTTTTGCGTTAGTTTCTTCACTTTGAAAACTAACCACTTCTCCTTTATTTACTCGCTCTACATAATGAATAAGACGAGGATAGACGTGTTTGAGGTGGCTTTGTTCCATCGCTACGCCGTACAAGGGTTCTTCTCCTAGCCCATACCAATCTCGATAACCCTTGTTGGTGTATAAGAAGTTTTTATCTGTGCCGATATAGGCGATAAGTGCGGGCACATTATCGGTGATCATGCGGATCCAACTTTCGTTCTGCTTCAAGGTTTCCGCATACTGATGCTGAGACGTCACATTGGTAAAAGTACACAGGGTGTTTCCGTCAGATAGCAGAGTAATTCGCCTATCGACTACCAAGTTCTCGTTGATAATTTGGGTGGTATCACCCCCGTTCTCAAGGTTTAAACCGCTCCAGTCAGAATGCATTTGCAGAGAATAAATATTCTTACAATCAAACATTGCCTGCTTCGACAAATTAGATTGGGTTATAAACGTATCGTTCCAAAAGGCAACGCCGCCCTCTTGGTTAATAAGCAAGATACCAACATCAACATTATCAATAAGACTTTGCAGCAGTTTGTTTTTCTCTTTAATTACCTGCTCATATCGGTTTGACTCATTTAACTTCACTTCAGTGATATCGTTAAACAAGATAACTTTCCCGCCCTCTTGTGTGCGACGAATAGTGAGTTGATACCACCGGCTATTAGACAGTTGATAGATAACTCGGCCTTCGGAGTCAGGGGGAAGCACACGGCGGATAATCCCTAAATGCTTGGCAAGTTGAGTAATATCATAATAATGATCACCAATCTTTGGCGTAACTGAATAGTTGTCCCAAACAGTTACAAAATGCCGATTGAAATAAACCACTGCCCCTCTACTATCGAGCAATACCATCGCTTGGTTGATACTTTCGATAGCGTCATTTAGGCGCTGCTTGAGTTGATTAGTTTCTTGATTAGCGCGTGCAATTTCAGTATTCGACTTTTCTAACTTCTGCAGCACGATTTGCAATGCTTCGGTTTTCTCGTTTACTTTTTCAGATAACTGCACGGCATGTTCAAAGGCCCGGTAACTATGGTGATTGAATCCACCTTCTTCGATACGATACATAAGCGCAGCGTTAATCTTTTCAAGCTTTTCATTTTCATCGATTTGGCGTGTGAGTTCGCGACGTAGCTTCTCTAGTTCAGTTTCCTCGTGCGCTTTATCCTCTTCAATCTCTGGGAACGCTTCATTCTTATTACGCGCTAGGTTCTCTTCATTACTTTGAGAGTCAATGGTTTGGTGCTGCTCAGTTTTTAGCAAAGTACACCCCCGTGAAGGTCTGGTTTAAATGCACCGAATGAATATGTTCGCCATAAGCATTAAACCCGCCTACATGATATTTTTGCTGCAATCGCTGAATTTCAGATTCTTTTTTGTTTTGTTCAATTTCTAAACGCCGCAAAAAGCAATCACAGGTATACACAAATTCGGCCTCTCCTAACTCCTGAGTTAGCGTTTCTAACTTGTTCTCTAGAACATCGATACAATCACCAAGTTGCACAAAGGTAAGAATAATGCCGATATCAACCGCACAGTAAAACGTTATAGCGTTGGTGGCCAAATCTACTTTTTGTATTGAGCGGATAAAATACCTATCCCCTACTAGTACCGCCAATGGGAATACTGAAAACACATCTGGGGTTAGATCAGAAGCCTTTAACCCAAGCAAACTTGCATAGTATTGCGCAGCGGGTTCGCCGTTAATCTCGTAAACCGTACGAGACTCTGGATCAGCTTTGGTTACCACCAACTTAGACACTGGCGAGTCGATATGATCGACAGAAAAAACAGAGAACGCTTTACCGGTTCCTATCAACATTAACACTGCTGCGTTTTGATGAAATTTCCCCTGATAAAAAACATAGGTGGCTTCAAGTTTTAAATCGTCACCAGCACTGCCGCCTAAATGAGGAATATTGCCGAACGCTGTGGCAAAGGTCTCTAAAAAATGTTCTTCGTGTCGGGTTAGCCCGTCTAGCACAGAAATGACAAAGTGCTGATTGGTATCGTACCGTTTATCTCGTGCCTGCAAGGTATGGCGCAATCCACTTGCAATGTCATGGGCTTCGTCAAAATTAATTTTATCTACGTTTGAAACTAACGCGGTAGCTATGGAAAAATCATGCTTTAAGAAAGCAACAACAACTAAGCTTTCGGTACAATACCCGTTTTTATTGAACTCTCCAGCACTAGTGCAACCGACCGTGGGCACATTGACAAACAGCGATGTCATATAATGCGCGACTTCATCTAAATCGAACGACGTTGAAGTATGAAAAAGTACCAGCTCTATTTCATCTAAAGTCGTTTTAGATAGAATTTCACTGGCAACGTCATGACACGCGTCTGCCGCCGCATATACCGCAGACACTGACTGACTGGCAGGCTTACTCAGCGCGGACAGGATGGAAGTTTTTGACACGTGTTGGCACCTTATTTTTCTTATATTTATCAATTTTGCATAGGTTAGGATTATCTAACGTCACTACGCATTCAAAGCACTGCACACATTCAGCATAATCAATACTGCCATCTTGTTCGATGGCATCTATACCGCATTTTTTCTGCTTACAGAGTTGGCATGGACTACCACATTCTTTACGACGCTCTAAGAGCTTAACAAAAGGGAAGCGGCCTAAAACAGCTAATCCAGCACCCAACGGGCAAAGGTAGCGACAATATACCTTGTGAATTTTTAAACTTAATCCTAATAGTAAAAGCGCATAGAGTACGAACGGCCAATAGCGTACAAAATGGAGCGTGATCGAGGTTTTAAAGGGCTCAACTTCCGCTAATTTTTCGGCCAATGTTAATGAGTAAAACGACGTTGCAACTAAGCCAACCAGCACGACATACTTAAGCTTTTGCGCATATATATGATGCTTTGGCTTTATTCGAATCTGCCTTATTTTTAACTTTTGTGCAACAATTGCCATAATTTCCTGAAGCGCGCCAAAAGGGCATAACCAGCCGCAATAAAGCCCTCGCCCTACAATAAATAGCGACACAAACACAAAGCACCACAACACAAAAATAACAGGGTCGAGCAAATAGACTTCAATAGAAAAACCATCGGCTAAATCTAGTAGCAATGTATAAATATTAACGACCGACAATTGCCCTTGCGCGTAGAAGCCTATAAAAAACAAGACAAAGAGCAATGATGCCCCTCTAACAACATGCACCATGCGCGAATATTTCATTAGCTTTCGTTGGAAACCAAAGAACAACGACAGCGCAACTAAGTAAACAAGCGTAATACTGAGTTCCAACCACCTGCTTTGCCACAACTGCTGCCAAAGCGGCACGCTAGCACGTTGTTGCGCTTCGGGGTTTTCCATGAATAGCGCGTCAGGTAATAAAAACGTGTGGTTAAACAGGTGCTCATCTTGCTCCATAAACCGAGGGCTAAAGGGCAAACTAATCGAGACCGTCATTTCTTGGTCGAGGGACAGCCCACCTTGTGATTTAATCCTAAGTACCTTTATGGTTTCAAACTCTGGCATCGGTTGCTTAAAACTAGGGTCGTAAAAGCTATAAAAATCTAAGTCTCTAGCATCAATAGTAAATGCGGATTGCGAGAGGCGAAAAAACTCTGGCGCAGTTTGAGGAATAAACTCATCACTCACGAAACTAAAGCCTTGGGTATTCATTACCAACAAGGCTACTTCGCCAGGTTTTAAGCTTTCTTGAAGCCTAAGATATTCCTCTTCCCGTAATAGGTTTTTCCCCACAATAGGTAAACTGAGAAAGCCGAAAAAGTGCTCGGAAAATAATGACTCTTGAGGGTCGGTAAAAGCATTCGCCGCGTCGATAACTTCGGTAGGAAGGTCATCTATTTCACTACGGTAAATGGTTTGTTTTTGGATATAACCGGCCGCTACTAGTTGTTCAAAGGTGAGAGTTTCAAAATAATCAGGATTAATAATGCGTGTGCTGGGCAATACAAAACCATCTAACTTAGCCCGTGCTACCGCCAATGCAGAGGTAACAATAGTATCGTTTATCACCAGTACCGACACTGTGGCTTTTGTCACACCATCAAAGTAGGTCGCATTTTTGCCCACATGGCTTTTTCCACCCACCACGAAACGTTCTTTCACATTGTGGCTTTTATATTGCGCGATAAAATCTCTTAGCGACTGCTCACCTAATCCATGCAAAAAAATGGGTTCGCTGTGTTTTTTTATAGCCAGATCGGCAAAATTACCGTGGGTGTCCAGTCCAATTAACACATTGACTGGTTTACCTGAGAAACCAATAAAGTCGACAAAGTCTTTCGATTCAAACACGTAACCCAGCAATTGCTGCAATTGATAAACCGGTATTACGTTAATGTCAGTGTGCGCATTGCCTACACGAGTAGCGGTAGGGAATAATTGGCGTACGTCTTCGGGAATGTCAGTGGCGTCGGATTGTGCGAAAACCGGCGTTACAGCGGTTACTGATAAACAGAGCAAAATACAAAGTAGTAGATACGCTTTTAGCATAACAAAATAAGGCAGCACCTAGGTGCTGCCTTCCCACTTAATTAAAAGAAACCAAGTGGATTGATGTCGTAGCTCACCAACAAGTTTTTAGTCTGTTGATAGTGGTCCATCATCATCTTATGAGTTTCACGGCCTATGCCCGATTTTTTATAACCACCAAATGCAGCATGGGCAGGATATAGGTGATAACAGTTAGTCCACACGCGTCCAGCTTCAATAGCTCGGCCTACTCTAAAGGCGATATTTGCATCTCTGCTCCATAACCCTGCGCCTAAACCAAAGCTGGTGTTGTTTGCAATTTCAATCGCTTCTTCTTCGGTTTTAAAGGTTTGCACCGCGATTACTGGGCCAAAAATTTCTTCTTGGAACACACGCATTTGGTTGTGCCCTTTCAATATGGTGGGCTGAATGTAATAGCCTTTATCTAAACCTGGTAACTGTTCTTTTTCACCACCGGTGACAACTTCAGCGCCTTCTGATTTGCCGATATCAATGTACTTAAGGATTTTATCAAATTGTTCACTAGACGCTTGCGCACCTACCATGGTCTCGGTATCAAGCGGGTTGCCACGCTTAATTTTGTGAATTTTTTCAATCACTTTATCCATGAAGGCATCGTAGATATCTTCATGAATAACCGCACGAGATGGGCAAGTACATACTTCACCTTGGTTAAAGTAACCAAGTACTAAACCTTCGGCACATTTATCAATAAATTCCGGCTCGTGATCCATAATATCGGGAAAGAAGAGGTTCGGCGACTTACCGCCTAGTTCAACCGTAGATGGAATAAGATTTTCAGCCGCGCAACGAAGAATATGCTCGCCTACTGGCGTAGAGCCAGTAAAGGCGATTTTCGCAATTCGGGTACTTGTAGCAAGCGCTTGCCCCGCTTCTGCACCAAAACCATTAACAATATTGAGCACACCTGGTGGCAGCAAGTCTTGAATAAGTTCAGCAAAAACCAAAATAGACACTGGCGTTTGTTCTGCAGGTTTTAACACCACTACGTTGCCGGTGACGATAGCCGGTGCGAGTTTCCATGCCGCCATAAGTAGTGGGAAGTTCCATGGAATGATTTGCCCTACTACACCGTATGGTTCGTGGAAGTGATAAGCCACTGTGTTCTTATCAATTTCGCCGATAGTACCTTCTTGGCTACGTATACAGCCAGCATAATAACGGAAGTGATCGGCAGCTAATGGGACGTCGGCGTTAAGTGTTTCACGCACGGCCTTACCGTTATCCCATGTTTCTGCAACCGCGAGCATTTCAAGGTTAGCTTCAATACGATCGGCTATTTTTAACAGAATGTTCGAGCGTTCAGCGACTGATGTATCCGCCCACCCTTTTTTGGCAGCATGAGCAGCATCAATAGCCAGCTCAATATCTTCTGCAGTAGAACGAGGAATTTGGGCTATATCACTGCCATCTACAGGAGACGTAGTGACAAAGTATTCGCCCTTAACTGGCGCAACCCACTCACCACCGATAAAATTACCATAACTTTCTTTGAAACTGACTACTGAACCTTCACTTCCTGGATTTGCGTAAATCATAATGACACCTTTTTTGAATGCTTAGCGCGTCAACACGCTGCTAGTTATCGCTTACTGTGTCATTTGATAATCGTACTTTTGCAGCCAATCCACCATAATGCGATAGGCCGATTTGGCTCCTACTTTAGGAGGGGAAAAGAAGTTTATGCCTTGCCAATATAACCATGTTTTGTTGCCAGCTCGGTAAATTCTGCAGGAATGGTATTTAACTTTCGCTTTATCACTGTTAGCGCGTTTGACACTGTTTTCGCAGACAGGGCTAATTCATTGGCAATATCAAATCGGGTTTTACCCATCGCCGTTGCGATGAAGATTTCAAATTCACGCTTCGTTAATTTTGCAGCAATATCGACATCAGCGTTTAACAGCTGATTAGCCAAATTAACCGCCAATGAACGTTCTATGTATTTTTGCCCTTTGGCCACCACTTTTATGGCTGATATAAGTGTATCTGGCGGGCTACTTTTACTGATATACCCCATAGCGCCGGTTTGCATTGCCCGCTGTAATATGGCGCAATCCTCAAACATACTAAAAAATATGATTTTCAAATTAGGCTGCGTGGCTAAAAAGTCAGCGGCGAGCAATAAGCCACTCTCTTTTGCAAGATTAATATCCAAAACCAAGGTGTCGACAGTATGCATTCTAAGTAAATGATGAGTTTGCTGGCCATCAGCGGCTTCTAAAACCGTATATTCAGGCAACATGGCATTTAGCAAAGCTTTATAACCTTCTCTTACTACAGCATGGTCATCCACTAGCAAGATATTCATGCAACGTTAACCTGGCGCAAATCTTCAGTGCCCTGTAATCTGAGCGACAACTGAACCCTTACACCGCCCTCTTTGTGTGATTTTACGACGCAGCTAGCGCCAATACATCTGGCTCTACTGTGCATAGATAACATACCAATACTTTCAACAGCGTTTCCGTCAAGCCCTTTGCCGTTGTCTCGAATATTGATAGTAAGTCCTTGCTGGTCTCCAGCAATATTCACCCATACTTTTGACGCATCAGCATGTTTTACCACATTGTTAATCGCCTCCTGAACAAAGCGATAAATATGAATATCTCGCTCATGCTCTTGGGCAAATTTGTTTAAATTGATAGAAACTTGCCACTGGGTTTGAGGTAGCGCTAATTCTTGTTCGAATACCAGTTTTTCAAGGGATTGCTGTAACGATACTCTGTCTAACACTAACGGATGAAGGTGGACCGTTAAGTGGCGAATGGCGTCACTAATTTGCTGACTCATGGCCTGCACTTTATGGGCAGACAACTCAAGCACACTGGGCTCATTTGAATTCACTAAAATATAGGCGTGAGCTTTAATGGTAGTAAGTAGTTGCCCTACATTATCGTGTAACTCTCTAGCAAGATAGCTCCTTTCTTGCTCCTGTAACAGCGCGAGTTTTTTATCTATTTTAACCAACTGCCTTTCTTTGCTTTGGAGTGAATCTTGTAAGCGCTGAAACTGCCCAATAACACGCTTAACTTCTTTAATATCACTGTCTTCAAAATCATTCGTTGCTTTGCCATCTACAAGTTGTTGCAAAGCATCGCCTAATTGATTTAAGGGCTTCAACCGCTGCGTTACGGCAACCTTAAGCGTAAATAGCAACACGCTTAACGTGGTAAAAAACAACGCGGCCACTAGCCAAAAAAGGTTCATGTTCTGCACCAATTCGGCAGTATTGTGCGCTCTTACTACCAAATATTGATTTTCATGGATGGGAATATAGATAGGTTGGTTGTCAGAATGATAATTAGTAGGCATTGATAACCGACCAGTAAAGCCTGATACCGATAGGTGTGGGCTTTGCTCTGCAACTGCCTTGATATCGTTAGCATTCATATTCGCTTTAAGCATCTCTTGCACTTGGTTTAGCGCACTGGATGTTTCATCGTTTATATTTTGGCGAATTTGGAAATAGACCGCGCAGGAAAAGACAATAAAACACACGATAAAGACGGCCACGATGGCACTGGATATTTTCTTAAACCCCGACATGGCAATACCATAAACACAAAATAGACGTGTTTATGCTAAACAGTCTTCGCTAACAAACACATCCTGCAATAGCCCTGTTTTAATCATTCAAAAGGAGGAGAAGAAGATGGAGGCGGCTAGCAAGGCAGTCGTCAATTTTACCCGTGTTCAGCCGCCAGAAGTACGTTGGTGAAATTATAAAAACGCTACGAGTGACTCCGACACAGATTCAGGTTGCTCATCAGTAACCCAATGTGCAGCGCCCTCTATCCACTTGATAGAAGAATCGGGAATAGCATCCGCTAACATTGGTGCATATTTCGGCTTTTGGAACTCGTCTTTATCTCCCCACAGTATCAATGTTTCATGAGTAAGAGTAGGAAGGCTTCCCGCAATGGCTTGGGTGTATTCTTTATTCAGTCTACGCATATTGCGGAAGAAGGCAGCTTTCCCCTTTTCATTACTCCACGGGGTAATATATAAATCTATCATCTCTTCAACCGGCACCTTGTCTCCGTATACGCCGTTAGGAATGAAATCTTCAAGAATACCGCTAAACTTTTCCACACTAGTGCTTTCTTCGAAACCGTTTTCGAAACTTTGTTATGAGTAATCAATTATGTTAATGCTGAACAGATGAAACCAGTAAAAAAACGAACACAAAATGTTAACCAATTGACAATTAAAAGCGCAGAAATCCACCTCAAATTGTTGACCAATAACCCCTGTATGCTATAACTAATAATAAGTAAAATCCTTCAAACCCTTAGTTTTTGAGCGCCTTCGACTGTAAACAGCATAATTTTAATCTCTTTGGTGCATATAAATATATGATTTGATAAGCCTCTTTTAACAAATACTTCTGTATTTGTAGAATAAGACGTAGATATCCTGAATTGATTGTTTTAAATGGTAGGTTTTGTTAGCGGATTTAGCAGAACAAACGCAGCTAGGCACCGGTATGCTTGAACCTTTTAAAGCAATTGAATTGTGTTGAACAATAAGTACAATTTAACCGATTAAGTTGTATCTGTTTGTACCTAATTATTGCAGTTATAAGGTTTAGTTGATGAAAAATCGTCGCATGTTCTGGCATATCGTTGAAAAAATAGAAGCGCAAATTGACGCTGGCCGATATCCCCCTGGAAGTCGCTTGCCGCCCGAAAGAGAACTTGCTGAAAATTTTGACGTCAGCAGACCAACCATCAGAGAAGCCATTATTGCACTTGAGGTGCGAGGCCGCGTGGAAGTTAAAGTAAGTTCTGGTGTGTATGTGCTAGACAATCAGCCTCAACAAAGTGAAGTACAACGCATTAGTGCTTTTGAGCTTACTCAAGCCCGCGCGCTGGTAGAAGGCGAAGCGGCAGCACTGGCGGCGCTTTCGATAACCGATGAAGAGCTTAATAGTCTTAACGACACCCTTATTGCAATGGAAAATGACGACGAGCCGGAAAAAGCCGATAGAGAATTCCACTCTATTATCGCCAAGGCTACTCGTAATAACGCGCTGTTGTTATCTATTCAACATTATTGGAAGTTAAGAGAATCTCAACCTCAAATCATATCGTCGTACAAAAGCGTTTGCGGTACCAGTAGTCAATACCGGCTAGAAGAGCACAAGCGTATATTTATGGCGTTAAAATCACGTGATTCACAAAGCGCGCGAACCGCCATGCATGGACATTTTAATCGATTGATTAATGCTTTATTTGAAGCATCAGAGGCCAAAGCCTTGGAAGAAATTAAAAAGAAATCAAGCGAAACCCGAGACCGATACTCTATTACTCATTTAGTCGGTTAAGTCGACAGCTCAAACCTATCACTTAATATTAAGCCGCTTAATTCACCTTAAGCGGTTTTTTTATGTCTCTACACCCCTATTTTTAGAAGATACTCATCAACGAAAACTCCCACCACAACAGACTTACCAAAGTGTAAGAATAATAAATAATTTTGGTATGATATGAGTGTTGGATAAAACTATCCACGCCCTTATATTTGAAAATTATTAATTACATTGCGTTTACATTAAGGGGGCGCTGCCTGAATCGACCAGACTTTACTAGACAGATTTTCTTTTGAATTCTTCTAGCTTTTCATAAGCCAGTGGAGGCATATTATTCGCGTCACCATGCTTGCGTCTAGAGTTATAAAACATTTCGATGTAATCGAATATGTCGGCTCTTGCATGTTCACGTGTTGTATAAATTTTTCTCTTTATTCGTTCTCGCTTAAGTAGTTGGAAGAAGCTCTCTGCGACGGCATTATCATGGCAGTTCCCTCGACGGCTCATGCTGGCTTTGAGATTATGTTCAGTTAAGAAGTCACTCCATTCATAACCTGTAAATTGACTCCCTTGATCTGAGTGTATAAGTACCTGCTTTTTAGGCTTTCGTTGTCACACCGCAGCTAGCAGGGCTTGAGTAACAAGCTCAGACTCCATGCGAGAACTCATCGACCAGCCAACAACAGCGCGAGAGTATAAGTCTAAAACGACGGCAAGGTAGAGCCAGCCTTCGTGAGTTCGGATGTAGGTAATATCAGTGACCCAGTATCTGTTCGGTGTGGCAACCGTGAATTGCCTATCAAGCACATTATCGGCAACAACCGCAGGCTTGCCGCTGAAGTGTCCTTTATGCTTTTTATAACCGACTTGTGCCTTTATACCTTCTAGCTTCATCAATTTAGCTACGCGATGTTTGCTGCAAGCTTCGCCTAAATCCTTAAGGTCACTCGTGACTTTTCTATACCCATAGACACAGCCACTTTCTAGCCAAGAATGCTTAATTAACCCCATCAGGCGCTCATCTTCTAACTGTCGCTTTGATTTCGGTTTATCCACCCATGCGTAGAAGCCACTTCGTTGTATTAAAAGTGCTTCACACATGAGTTTTATTGGGTAATTCTTGAGCCTAGCTTTTATGAACGCGTATTTTTCTTTGACTCGCCCGCGAAAAATACGGTTGTAAGTTCAAGTGATCACTGCAACGCTCTTTTCGATTTTGTGTGATGGAGTTTTGAATTTCAAGCTCTTTCTCTAGCTGCTTAATTCGGTCGGATTGTTCTTGAGACTGCCTATGTTCTTCACTCTCTGGGCCGTAGGCTTTTATCCAGTTATACAGCGAACTGCTAGTCACTCCCAGTCTCTCAGAAACGCTTGCCACCGAATAACCTTGGTCGGTAACTTGTTTGACGGCTTGTATTTTAAATTCTTCTGTAAATCGCTGAGACATCTTTTCTCCTTAGTACACACAATTATAAAGCAATTAAGTGTCTAGAGAAGTCTGGTCGATTCACTTCTTTGTTTTATTCAAAACAAAATCCATCTGGATACTGGTGTATTTGATCAAAATCAGCTTTACCTAGTGAGAGGCCACTTACCTTGAGTGAGGCATAAGCCATACTTATATGAAACAAAAAATTTGGAATGGCATAGATATTAATAAACGTATCACGTTCAAAGGATCGTTCAGCAAACCCTGCTGTGATTCCAAACTGCATAGACGTTTGGCTCTCCAATTCCTTGTCTGGTATGGAATCAAGATAACTCATCGTACTCTTCAGCTCATCAATTAGTGCTGCTCGGTCAGTCCCTCTGTAAAACGTGAGGATTTCTCTAGAGGCCAGTTGACAGCAACAACGTAATGTAAATGACACGGCGGTGCTAATATGCTGATGTGCCGGGAACATGGTATCTGTGAGTTGGTGCTTTAAGTGAGAATCTACATTGTCATTTTCTTCAAGAATTCTTTTAACATTTGATAAATAATATAGAAATACTTTTTTTGGATTGTTCATAAACAGTGTTTCCTTATTTCACTTACCACCACGTTTCATATTGAAATCCCACATTCATGCCAGCGGTGGAAACCTCGTATGGGTCATCGACATCAAAGACCGTGATGAAAAACCGATATACTGGTCGATCATAAAAAGTCTTGTTTTTTGAATATTGTAAGCCTAAAGAATACTTTCTATGTCTTGCCGTGTACTTGTCTTTGAGCTCCAATGTGTCAAAACTGATCTCTTGAACCAACGTAATTTCTGATGACAGGTAATTCATAATTCTTAATGCGGTCCCAAACCACTGTTGCGTTTCTGAGACCAGCGTTCCGCTTTCTCTTTTTTCGTATATATTGGTCACTCCCAGACTCCATAAATTGGCGTCGTATACCAACTCATTTACTACTTGAATTCCATTAGTAGTGGGATTAACTCCTCTAGGTTGCGAAAATTCATGGTGTGCGAGCGGGCCGCTCGCTTTTTTTATTGCAAATAAGTAAGTCAGTTCACTATCCACCCGTGTTGTGAAGACTATGCCAAATGCTCTATGTATGCCATGATCAGTATCGTTTCCATAGGTAGTAATAATTTCTAATGACGAGCTATCCAGATACTCAAAAAGATCAGAAATCAACACACGTAAATCTGTCGAATTTATCTTCGATCCCTGAGTATCACTAAAAAAATGTGAACCTGTAACTCGAATATCCTCAGTTACATCATAGTAGCCACCGACACCTTCTCCCCTGTAGTGATAATATTTATAATCATAAATATGCGCTTCCCGGCGTTGATAACTTCTTTTTCCCGTCCAAAGTCCCCACCCAGAAGCAAATCTAACTTGTAAGAACTGCTCGTCGGCGCTGAGTAAGTATGGATCTTGTCCAGGCAAATCCAAGAAATCCCAGCCTATGACACCTAACAGTGTGAACTCGTCAGTTTCATAGGAGGGATGTAATTGGAATTCCAAAAAGCCTTCGCATTCGTTTCCGTATCTGGATTTTGCGAAAGCGTTCAACATACTGTTGCAGTTCATTGTATTCCCGTTATCGACTCCAATTAAAAATCCATGCCGAAAATAGCCTGTTGTATCAAGCTCAAAGGATGCAATGGCTGACCAGCTACTGCAAGTCAGTGTGAGCGCCACGAAAAGAGCAAAAATAAACCTTTTATTCTTCATGCTTAAAGCCATGTAGCACTGTTAGTGGCTAAGTTTAGACTTGTTTGGTGGAGACCAGAATACCGATCCGAATAGAATTTTCGGCCAATATCGAAGCTTATTTTTTTTGAACTCGTCTATAAACCTGATATATGGCAGCAGAATATACCTCATTGGATTCACGCAATAGTCAGTATGTTTACTAAATAATCCGGACTCGGGAATATAATTTACTGGCTCTACATATGTTCCAAACAGTCTATCCCACAGCGTCAAACGTGCTCCAAAGTTGCACCCGGTTCTTTTGTTGTGAATTGGATCTCGAGAGTGATGCGTATAGTGCACACATGTCGTCATGAAAAATAAGCGCAACCATTTAAGCGGTCTGTAACGATTTTCAAGCGCATAAAGCGCAACTGAATGAGAGGGATCAATCCAAAGATTGATTAAAGCCATTGGTATTAGGAAGTAACCTGCATTAGAAAAATCATTGGTAAATAATTTTGCAACAAGAGGGAGCAACATCAACGAAGCGATACCATGCGCATTTAACAGAAAAAATCGTGGCTCTACACCGTGAGTAAGCTGAGTCAGATTTTCATTTCTGTGATGGTATATATGACCTAAGTTCCAAAATACCCTAACATTGTGGATCATCCTATGTGACCAATAAAAACAGAAATCTCCAAGTAACATGGCGATTAAAAAAGCAGATACACCGTCAAGATGAACGAGTGTAGGAATTGAAACAATAAATGAATCGTAACTATCAATTAAGTTCTCTACTGGTAAAAGACTAAAGCTGAAGACACCCAAAAACAGAATAAGAGAGTTAACGACAACCATATTTAGCATATTCGCATAATCGAAAGAGCGGCCAGTGAGGCGTTTGAAGAAAACCAAATCTGCTAGTCCGACAGCTAGACCCCAAACGATTTTTGCGACTGCGATACATATTAGTAGAGAATATAGCTCTGGCGAAATCCAGTCCTGCTGAATACTTTCTACCATATAAAATACTTCAACAGTGCCAGAATGATAAACGTCTATCATTCGCAGTACCTGAGGTTGCCAAATGCTCCAACCTATTACACCTATTGCTATAGTAATTAAAAACAATAACTTTGTTCTCGGTACTTCGATATTGTAGTGCCACATTTTTTTAAGCAGCTGTTTACCTGATTTAAAGGTTTTTGCACTATTGAGGATTCGCTCAGACATAGCAACTTTCCTTGTTTTGTTAGACCGAGCTGTAGAATATGTCGAATTCTATTGAAAATAATCAGTGTATTTATTATTTTACTATCAACCTGTGGTTTATAATCTAAAGCGTTAAATGAGTATTTATAGTGAAGTAGGGGCTTTTCATGCTGTTGTGGAGCAAGGGAGCTTCATAGGCGCTGCTAAAAAACTAGGAGTGAGCAGTACTGCTGTGAGCAACTCAGTGAAAAAGCTTGAGGCTCGGTTGAATGTGAGACTTCTTGAACGATCTACGAGAGTAGTTAGAGAAACCCACGAGGGTAGATCTTTTTATCAACAAAGTCGTTTGGCGTTTGCAAAGCTTGAAGAGTCCTTTGAAGAAGTCAAAGATAAATCGGAAATACTCGCCGGTGAAATAGTAATTGCTGCACCTACTGACTTAGCCAAGACGAGACTTCTCGGGGTTCTTGACTCCTTTTTGTCCATCTATCCCGAGGTTCGTTTTCGGGTAAACACATCTGACTTCGTGGAAGATTTATATTCCGGCGATATTGATATAGCAATAAGGTATGGTATTCCCAGTGATTCAAGACTCGTTGCGCGTCCTCTATCCGATAAGAGAAGAGTCTTATGTGTTTCTCCCGACTTTATACTCAAGCATGGCCATATACAACACCCCTCAGAACTATCTCACCTACCTTGCATCTGTTATAAAGTTCGAGACAAGATAGATAACGAATGGGTTTTCTATAATCGGTCGGGCCAACGAATCCAAGTGAAGGTAAATTCCCAATTTTGTACTGACAACAGCTCCATTGCCAGAGAGTGGGCCGTAAGAGGAAAAGGAATAGTATATAAATCTAGCGTGGACGTACATGAGGATATTAAGAAAGGTCGATTGGTGACAGCACTAAATCAATTTGTAGGCCAAGAGTCCGCATTAAATGTGATCTATCCCTCTGCTCGGTATCAGCCACTAAGAGTTAAATACTTAATAGATTGCCTAATTGAATTCCAGTGGTGAAGGTTTACGCTTTGATTTGATAGTTCATAACTGTAGCGTCCTGACTTCTTCTCCTGTCTGACTGCTAATTACATCTTACGTGGACCATGTTTAAGATTAATCACGCCACTAATTCCATTTATGTGGGACACCGTTATTTTTTGTTGAACTACGACGCGTATATGCAGTTGGTCATTTCATATTTCTAAGATAGTCAGGAGACGCTTGAGCGCTAAAATTGCGGTCCACCTTACTGTATTGGATTCGTGCCAGAGTATTAAGTCTAAAATTTAAGAAGCAGCAAGTTTGGCGTTAGAATGATTAACTATCGCTGTGACTTCAGCGGACACACTGCCGCCGCTTGGTCAGGCTGTTGCGAACGTTGGCCTCAACAAGGAATACAAAAAGCCAGAAATATTTCATGCCTGCAACATGAAATGAGGAGTGGTAGTGTTATTAAAAATGTACACTTTTAACTGTACTGACTCACACATAATTTGCTAGGTTCGGTTCGGATTTTGAATTAAACCAAATCTTACAATTCTCAACTGATTTATTGTTAAAAAGAGCGCAGGCCGTGTTAAAGCAAACATAGGATTTATGATGATGAAAACTGACCGGATTTTTAGTGAAGCGGATCACAGTTTACACCAAGAATTTTCTGCTCAAGATAGTCTTATCAACACAATTGACAATTCAAATCCAGCAGAACTTGTTATTGATAACCCGGCTTCATTTAACATCACCAGAGGGCACACTGATGATGAATCTTTTTCTCAATTGTCTGTTGATATTCCATCAGATGGCATGGATAAGATGGCTATCGCGTGGTGCAAAAAACGTGGACTTCATGGAGCGCTCGGTGGTCCAGTAGGTCGAGAGTTTGGCTCAGTGGATTGCGAATACAATGAGCATATTTCCTATACTATCGAACAAGAAGATGCTGAGCGAGTGGAAGGGGAAAGGCAGTCAGAGACAGAAAGTAATCTTGAATTTGATAACATTTTTGATGTTGTAGCAAACAGTTCAGAAAAGGCCAAGCTGTTAAAAGAAGAGTCCGATAAGTTTATTAATGATAGGGACGCTAGCGAACAAAAAGTGCTATTTTCGACGTTGCATACTAAGCATAAACGAGCGGCTTTTGGAATTCTCAACCATATCAGAGCTAGTCAATCGATGACGAAACTTCACTGTTATCAGCAATAGAAGAGGCGTTGCTAGAAGAACATGTCATGTCTGACAATGAGGATTTTTAGAGTCTGACTGACAATTTGAAATTAGATTAGTTGCTTTAGGAGTTGAATAGAGCATTAATTAGCGCGAAGAGAGTTATGGATCTACAAAAATCGTAACGGTTGCTTTCGTGATAAAGATTTCAAGCCCACATGCATCTAAAAAGTACATTCTTCAAATTTTATGATTATTACCTTGCCTCTTGATATGTTTTTCACCCCAACTTTCTATTTTCGGCCCAAAATGATTGATGACAAACACACCGATAACCAATACAAAACCTGTTATAGGTAGAGCCCATGAAACGAACTCGATACCGCTGATGCTTGTCATGCTCTTCTCCGACAACAAGATAAATTCTCACACCAAGAC
Organism: Alteromonas sp. KS69; assembly: GCF_003989595.1. Lineage (NCBI taxonomy): Bacteria > Pseudomonadati > Pseudomonadota > Gammaproteobacteria > Alteromonadales > Alteromonadaceae > Alteromonas > Alteromonas sp. KS69. Next base: position 47,578 of record NZ_PYHU01000012.1, read on the forward strand.
CGATTCCTACTAATTCAAAAGCCACTGCATAGCCTCAACATTGTTATCATTTTATTTGATTTGTTATCATTTATTGTGAAATTTTACTTTATGAAGTAACAACCTAAAGCAGTACTTCCCTACACGATGTGTGTACACGATATTTCCCCCAGTGCTTTTACTCGATGCTGTCGACGCAAAGCCCTTAGCCTAATAGAAAGCCCTAGTCTCATATAAAATAATATCCGCACATTCTATAAAAGATAATGGCCACATGACTTACTGCACGCTTCGTATTTCCCCACACGAATGTAAAGCGGCTTTACACTTTATTTCAGGCAATAGCACTAAATTTACGTTAGGATAGCGCTTCAGAATACCGCCTAAATTTCACCCATTTCACTATGTAAAACACTATCTACTGCGCTATCGAGCTAGACTAGCGCTAACCTTGCTTCTTAGTTTGCTGACATACTAGCTACAGCCCGGTATATTTCTACTTCAAAGGAAAATCTTATGAAAGTCTTATCTTTATTCGTTATATTATCATTTTCGGCACACGCTTCTGCCAACGACACGCTTAACAAACTAAAAGGTATGTTGGGTGATGCCAGTACATCCACTTCACAAACCACAGAAGCGGCTGAGGCTAGCTCGTTAGATGTGTCTAGTTTGGTAAGTATGGTGTCAGAAAATTTAGGCGTAAGTGAAACGCAATCTGAAGGTGGTTTAGCCTCTATTTTTGATTATGCTAAAGGCAACCTCACTACTGCTGATTATTCAGAACTTGCCAGAGCCATCCCTGGGTTAGACTCTTTGTTAGAAAACGTACCTTCTGTTGCGGCAGATTCTACTAATGGCGGTTCAACTATGTCAGGCTTGCTAAGCAAAGCCTCTGAATATAGTAGCTCTCTAGGTTCTATAAACGAATTGAAGCAACAATTCGATGCACTGGGTTTAGATGCAGATATGATAAGCAGCTTTATCACACAAATTAACACTTACCTAAACAGCAATGAAGAAACACAATCTTTACTTCAGTCTGGTTTAGGTAATTTAGCCTCAATGCTTTAATATTTATTTTGGCGGCTGAGTGAGTGATTGACCTATGCCATCATTTATTCGCCGCTTTTTCCTCTTCTTTTTAATACGTCTAGAATAATTATGCCCATAAAAAACTTAACCACTTCATTTAAGCAGCAACCTAAATGGCGGCGTATTGCTACCTACTTTCTGTTGGCATACTTATTCTACGCGTTAATACTGGGTCTTGTTGCGCCTATGTTTCTTGAATCCAAAGCACCAAGAATATTGAGTGAACAGTTAGGCCGAAATGTCAGTATCGACAATATTCGCATTAACCCTTTCTTGCTGCGCGCTAGGGTGTCTGGATTTTCTATTGAAGAAGCGAGTAGCGACGATGAATTTATTGCGTTTACACTGCTTGAGCTTGATGTGGGCTTTTGGCACACCCTATTCAGCTTTACCCCTACCCTAGAGCACATTTATCTAAATGCCCCTTATGCACGCTTTGCTCGGGTATCGGAAGGTGATACTTCACTAGCGTCTCATCAAGATACCACCGTATTTAATTTTTCTGACATTATAGATACGCTCGCTAAAGCTAATCACGATACAACCGAGCATGAAGCGCAAGAGCAAAGCGAAATACCTCATATTCGCTTGGGGAAATTTCGCCTGAGCAATGGCCACATCTCCGTGGCCGATTATGTCACCGACACACAGCTTGATTACCCAGAGTTGTCTTTTACGCTAAATAATCTTGATACCCTAGCCACTTCCTTAAATGTAGATGCAGGCCAAAGTCAGGTTAGTGCCGCTGGTAATAGCGCTATTAGTGCAAAGAACAGCTCTGAAAATAGCAGCAACGATGAATCAGCCAACTACTATTCGTTTACCCTAGCGACCACCGAAGGCGGCAGCGTTCAATTCGATGGGCAGTTTCAGCTGTCTCCCATAGATATAGCGGGTAGTTTTGAGGTTAGCCAAATTGCATTAGCCCCGCTTTGGCCATTATCTGATGACATACTTGATGCGAAAATAACAAACGGCGCCCTAAGTTTTTCCCTCAATTATCATCTATCACAAGACAATAATGATTTTCGCTTTCAAGCAAATAATGCCGACTTATCTTTGTCTCAATTAGTAATTTCTGACAAAGAAAGCCCTAGAGTTAAGCTTGCTGAATTACGCGTTGGTGATATAAACCTAGATACCAAAACGCAGCAGGTTAATGTTGCTAATATTAGCCTAGAGCAGCCTTGGATAAGTGCTCAAATCGACGAATCGGGCGTAGATTTAGTATCAATATTTACCCCAAAAGGGTTTGATGAAAAAGTTTCGCAAGCGGCCTCGAGCACGCCGGCCACAGCACCAAACACAGAGAACTCAGCTTCCGTCGATGCCAAACAAAGCGATAAAGCGGCATGGCGGGTAGTACTGCAAACGTTCGCGTTAAACGACGCCGATATACTCGTAAGAGAAAATATGGTTTCTAACGGGGTTAATTGGCGAGTATTTCCGCTAAATTTAAGCACGGGCGTTATAGATTCTACCCTTACAACCCCAATCGATTACACTATTGATATGAAGCTCGGTGGCAGCCTAGCGCAGTCTTCCACTTCAAGCCTATCAGCCACTTCATCGATAACTACACCCGCTTCATCAATAAGCAGTAAAGGCGCTATTTCGGCAAATGAACAAGCCGTGTCGGGGACTATTGATATCAGCCAATTCGGCCTTTCCCAACTTCAGCCTTATGTGGCGCAGTATTTAAATCTTGCTCTTGAAGATGGCAGTGCAGATCTTTCAGGTAGTTTTGAAGCCAATAGTGACAGTAAAGTAGTATTTAATGGGCAGGCGAGCATAGCGTCACTCACGGTTATCGATGATTTAAAGCAAGAGCCTTTGCTGCAATGGGCCGACCTTCAAATTAAAGGTATTAAGTATAATTCTACTGACAGCACCCTTTCTTTAGAAAAAATCACGCTGGATAAACCCTACGCTAAGCTATTAATCGCTGAAGACAAGCAAACTAACTTCAGTAATATTGTAGTAGAACAAACTGCCTCCCCCTCTATTTCGACACCAGAAACCAAAACCCAACCTGAATCTAAACAGGGAGCTCACCCCAGCGCTGACGAAGAAGTCTCTGAGCTTGTTATTCGCATTGGTGAAATTGTCTTTAATGATGGTAGCGCCTACTTTGCTGATAATTCTTTGCGCCCTCGCTTTGCTTCTGGAATTGAAAGCTTAAACGGCAGCATTACTAAACTCTCATCAAATGCCGACACCGCCGCAAATGTAGACGTAAAGGGTAAAATAGATGGCTACGCGCCAGTTGCTTTGTACGGCGCGATTAACCCGCTAATAAAAGATATCTTTTTAGACCTCACTTTCACCGTAGAAGGCGCGGAACTTACGTCAGTAAACCCTTATTCAGGTACTTATATGGGGCACTTTATTGATAAAGGTTTATTGTCCCTCGATATTCAGTATTTATTGGAGGATAACCAATTAGCGGGCAATAACCATGTAGTCATTGACCAACTTACCTTAGGTAGGAAAACAGACTCTGACCAAGCGCTTAGCTTACCGCTTGGGCTGGCCATAGCTTTATTAGAAGACTCAAACGGTGTTATCGATCTAGGTCTTGAAGTGTCGGGTGATTTAGATAGCCCAACCTTTGGGTTCGGCTCTATTATATTAAAAGCAATTGGTAACTTAATCACGAAAGCGGTGACTGCGCCATTTTCGTTGTTGGCGAACTTAGTCGGCAGCGATGACGATAAGCTTAACGAAATCGACTTTGCACATGGCTCATCACAGCTAAGTGATGCTGCATCAAGCAAACTCGCTACCCTTGCCGATGCGCTAGCAAAACGCCCTGGACTTCGCGTGAATATTGAAGGCACTGTAGATGAAGTACCTGACGCTTATGAACTAGCGGAACAGAAACTGCAACAACAGCTGTTGGCCTTTTCTGGCCAACAGGCGCTACCAGAAAGCTTGTCGCCAAGTACTATGCCGATAAGCGGCCCTCTCGCTGACGCATTAAGTGAGTTATTCGTTAGCAGCACCGGCAAAACAGTAGAAGAAGAACGCGTAGTGGTAATAGCTAAATTGCAGCAAAGCGGTGAAGATACAGGTAAAGATACTGCAGATAGCGAAACAACACCTGTTCAAGTAGCACCTGATGCCGCGCAAGTCGAACAAGCACTCTATATCGCCATGTACAATCAAGTAAGAAGTGCCATGGACATACCGAAGCGGGAACTTGCCCATTTAGCTGATGCCCGCGCCAAAACGGTGAAAAACTTCTTGGCAAATGAACTTGCGGTAGACGCGAATCGTCTGTTTTTACTGAATAGTCGACAACATTTACAGCTTAAAAAGAGCGGAGTCGCCTTAACGCTTGAGGCTAACTAACTCTTCAGCCAGCTCATTCATATTTCTCAATGCTACTTATTACAATTTTGTTATTGCGTGCTAGCCGCGTTATTAGGACGCGGCTAATACTGCAATAAGCAGCATAGAAAGCATCTCTGAAGGCTCTTCTGAATAATGCCCGTTGTCTTCGCCACCTTCATTTGCCACAGCTTTGAAGAACGGGATGCTATGGGGTTTAGTGAGTGCGATAACGTTATACGACGCATCCCCACGGCGGGTTGCGTTACCTGTGTACATGGCCATTACACTACGTAATTTATTGCTCGATATAAAACTGCCAATACTATTTAAAATTTCAGTCTCATAGTTTTTACTCACCTGAACGCCTCTTCCTGCATTAATTAACCTGTTTGCCTGAGCCTCAGATATTGCATAAATATCAAAGCTTCGAGAGCCAATCATTTCATAGGGACCTACATCACCGATAAGTACGTAAGCTTTGCGCACTTTGTCATTGGGTGGTGAGAACATCGCCATGGCATTCGATACCGCCTCTGGCACATCGGTTTCGCCAGGCAAGAGCTCAAGGGCATCTATCTGTTGAATAAACCTCTCTCTTGACGTCTTTGTGATAACAACACTTGGGACAGTGATAAATTTTCCATCTCCACCATAGGCCACCACACCAATCTTAAATTCACGGGTAACTTTGGGCACTTCAATGGTGAGCCGCTTAATGGCATCTTTTAATCTCTGCAAAGGCACTGCCATCGAGCCGCTGATATCAATGGTAATCACTAACTCTATCGGGTATTTATTTATGCCTTCTGCAAGTTCTTGCTTGGCTTCTTCTAAGCTTTTTTGCGCTGAAGCTAACTCTTTTTTGGTCTGCGTGGACTCGGCTTTAGCCGCATCAAGTTCTTTTTTAATTTCACTTATAGATTCGGGAGAAGAACCCGTATTGGGGAAAAAAGGCAGTGCAATAATGGCTAAAAACATGAATGCCCCCATTGCCGAGGCAAACAGATCAAGTGCAGACATGCTGAATACGTTGACTTCCCTGTTACGTAATTTCATAAAGCCTCGACATTAATGCAGCGCTAAAAATCGTTTGCCAACACAGTAAGGCAATCATTCAGCTAGCGCCAACAGCACGGTCCCTACAAAAGATCCGCCACCAGTGACAAACTTACCGCCCCCAGTCTCTGCTAGTTGTTTTAAGTAGGCACGTCCGAGGGCATTCTGAGTTGGCACGAAAACCGTTGAAACTTGGCTTTTCTCACCACTTTGATTAAACCGACTCGCCTGACCTAATACTTGTGAAGAAACGCTAGCGTAGGCACCGTTATCGCTAATAAAAATAATGGTTTTTGATTTAGATGAGGCGCGCCACTTCAATGCTGATGCTTTGTTCATTGCAAGATTTATCGCTTCTTCGCCGTCTTGGTTACAGTTATGACTACCAGCGCGCATGGTATTCACAAAACGTTGTAACTGATTAACTGAACTCGTATTTAGCTTAATGATATCGTGACTTTTTATTGCCCCTCTTGGCTCACATCTGTCTTTAAAATCAATGACGCCAAGTGCCGCATCAGGGGATAACTTCATCAACAAATTGGCGATGTCGACAATTTCAGCCCTCAGCCCCTTAACTTGTTTATCCATGCTAGCGGTTGTATCAAGCGCAATTACCATATCCATGGTAGGAAAAGATATCTTAGATGTGCTTTGCTCTTCGTCTAGTTTCTTTTGAACTTCATCCCTTTGCTTTGCTATCTCCGCTTTTTGTTTTTGTTCTTCGGCAATTTGCGCTTCCGCTTTTTTAAGCTCGCTTTTAATGTCGGCCACTCGCTCAGCTGAATCTCCCGTATTGGGGAAAAACGGCAGTGCGATGATGGCTAAAAACATAAAAGCGCCCATGGCAGACGCAAATAAGTCTAATGCCGACATACTAAATACGTTTACTTCCCTGCTACGCACTTTCATTTGGTTTCACCTGTTCTTTCAGCTAAGACGGTAAAAAATGGACAGAAAAAGTCACCGTTCCTATTCGAAGGGTATCGCCATTTTTTAGTTCGGCCTTCGTGTTTGGCGCTAAGTCTTTATCATTTATGGCAGTCCCATTTACGCTGCTTAAATCTTCAATCATTACCTTATTGTCTATCAAGATAACGTTTAAATGCTCTCTTGAAACACCCGGCACATTAATAACGTAGTTTGCTTTTTGTGCTGAACGGCCTATTAATATGCCGCCTTCGGTTCTGGCTAAAGTAGACCCAATAACTTTAATACGATGCTCACCACCTGCTTCATCTTTGCCATCTAGAATAATGTCGTCGAACGTTGCCGACGCCATACTGAGCGCTTCTTGTGCCGATGCCACTTTGGCTTTCTCTGCCGAGAGTTGTTGCTTGTTTTCCGAGGCCTCTTGCTCTACTTCAAGCAGTTTTTTTCTACGGCGGCTTAAAACAATAAGCACCACAATCAGCACTAGAATGATTGGAATTGCATAGTAAATAAGTTTTTGTTGCTCACTTTTCTTTTCTTCTTCGAATTCCTGCTCTTTTTGTTTACTCTTCGCTTCGGTTTCTTTTACTTTTTCTTCTTGTTCTTTAATCGCTTTTTCAGCATCTTCCAGCTTTTTCTGTTGCTCAATAGTTTGCTGCCTGGCTTCTTCTAGTGCCTCTTCGGCCTTTTGACGTTCTGCATCTTGCCGGGTCGTATCAGCTTTAGCTTCTTCTAGCGCTTTTTTCTTTGCTTCCGCTTCCTTCTTTAACTTTTCAAGCTCTTCTTCCACCGCTTTGCGTTCCGCTTCTTGCTTCTCAAGTGTTGCTTGCTGCTTTTTCTTCTCTTCTTCTAACGCAGCCAGTTGGTCAGCTTCAGACAAACAGCTATTTTCTGATTCTGTGAAATCTATGTTGTGCTTAGTAAGGAACGCTGTTAGCGTTCTTAAGTTGGTTGCGGCTGAAAATGATGAAGACAGTTTAAGGCGCTTGTCGAATACCCCTTTGGTATCGCTAACACTCACGCCTAATAGCTCTTGGCAGTTGTTCACTAGCGGCGCACCAAACTCCCCTTCAGTTAATAATGCCGTATGCTGCCAGCGCTGTTCAGGGTGGCTTTTATTTACAGGAAGTATGGAGTGAAGAGTGCCTGCCGTAGAGAGTCCATTTAGCTTCACCAAATAGATTTTGCTACCAATGGCAGTATTCTCTTTCGCCACCACCACAGGGGTACCCGATAGTCCATTCACATGTAGAATAGCTAAGTCTAAGCTTTCATCTTTTGCTGATAGGTCAGCTATCAACTTTGCCTTACTGGTAGGGTCGGTGACGACATACTGATTGCCTTGCGCCAGCAGTTTTTGGTTGATGATGATGGTTTCGTTTGCAACCAGCGTAGCAATGCCTGTTTGCTCTACTTTTCCATCATCAAGCACCTCTATAGGAACGGTAGTAAAGGCATAGGATGGCAAAGTAAAAATTACCCAAAGTGTAATAAACATCCCTACTCTATACACAAGCGTATTCCTCAATTTATCTATCAGTTGATTTAGTTAATGGGTAGATGGCTCTTCTAATGTTTCACCCGCTTCCGGCTGCACCGTAGCGGGCTCATTTACAACAGGTTCTTTTACCTGCATGACAATAAGCGTCGCGTTGTCTTGCTTGGGTCGTTCTTGTGCTTTAACCGCATTTAACAGTGCCATTGTTAGCTCAGCACTATCATTTGAAGACTGTTGGCATACCCCGATAATGGTTTCATCACTACAACTTTCCACCCCATCACTAGCCAAAATAAGCAAATCATTTGGTTTAAGCTCTCTAGAATCGTCCGGCGCATCAACCCGTTCAATATTTCCGCCCATTACTGCTTCGAGTAATTGAGAGCGAACCGGTGATGTCCTTGCTTCCTCGCTTGATATTTCGCCTAACTCCACTTTTCTAGCCAAGACTTCCGACATAGAATGGTTTTCGTTAAGTCGCACCAACGTTTTGTTACGCAGTAACCACATTGGGCTGTCTCCTACACTTAACCACTGTAGATGTAAGCCATCAAAAACTGCCGCTATTAACGTGGTCCCCATACCTGATAACTCAGGGTTTTCTTTTACCTGATGATAAATAGCAAGGTTGGCCGCATCTAACGCGTTAATTAAACGCTGCTTAATATCCTGTTCATCGCTTTCAATAAATTGCTGTTTGAATGTATCGATAACCAAGCTACTGGCGATATCTCCTCCAACATGCCCCCCCATCCCATCAGCTAACAGCAACAACCGGAAACCGTTAGGCCAAGTTACTACTGAGGCACTGTCTTGTTGGCTTTTTCGAGCACCAATTATTTGAGACCACGCCACCTGAACCGAATACATGATTAATCCTCTTCCATACTTTCCCAAGTGAAGTTTTCGCCACACAAAGGCACAAACCTCAATGTGGTTTCACCAATAGAAATATGACTAAAAGCAGGTAATATCATGGGCTGCAGTACGGGCGAAGGCTGGTTATCTAAATAGGTCATATTGGTACCTGAGCCCGGCTGAATATAGAACTGGTTACCCCTAGGATCGTAAGAGATAGTGGCATGATTAGCCCTTGATACTTGCCCATCACCAAAATCAACACTGACTCTTTCAGATGCACTTCGCCCAATACTATTTTGACCAAAGCCCAATTTTAAAAAGTGCCCTTTACCTGGCCCTTTTACCACCACAAGCCAACCAGAGATGGGGTCTTGCATAGGGTCAGGCATAGAATGTGGTGACTGCGCGGCGGTTTCAGTCGTACTGACTGGCGGCGCACTAGGTCTTCTGTTTCCCCCTACCACAGTGGGTAGTGCATCAATGTCATCGTGTTCTGATATTTCAGCGTTTTCTCGAATATCAACGGTCTCAGCAGGTGATGTCGTATGCTGGCGGTTGGCTGGAGTTGTTGAAGGTTCATCAAATATTAAACCAGACGTTGCAGGCCTTGAAGGCCTTGTACTTGATGGCATAGTATTGGTGGGAGAAGGTGTGGTAACCGTTGGCCCATCATTAGCGGTATTGCTACCTATACCACTCGCGCGCGTTTCAGGTTCGGTTGGAGCCGTACCTTTAGGAGCTGTACCTCCAGGAGCTATGACTGAAGGCATATCAACTGGAACGCCATCTGGGCCTCGTTTAATCGCCATGGTGCACCTCTATTTGTTTTCGTAAAGTCTATTAATTAAATTATCCATACAATATTGACCGGCACTATTAAGTGCCATTTCTTCTCTGGCCTGCACTATATGCAGTAAGAAAACCAATACCGCAGACATGATCAGCGCCACTAACGTGGTGTTAAACGCTAAGCCTAAATCTGTGGTCAACAACCCTAACCATTCACGAATCGCGTCTGTGTCTGATACATCGGGCATGTCTGCCGCCGACGATAAAGCTAAAGCAATACCCACCACAGTACCGATAAACCCCAGCGTAGGTATTAACCACACAAGGTATCGCAACATATTAAATTTGAGCTCTATTTCATGCTGCATTAACTCAAGGCTAGAATTCATTAAGGAGTTGGCTTGGTCGGCTGAATTACTGCCTTGGAATTGCAGGATCACCCGTTTGGTGAGCCGTTGAACAAAGAAGTGTTGAGCAACTTTGCGCTCGCATATACCGGTATAAATAGGTACCAGATCTTTCGCCCTCAGCATAACGTCGTCTTCTTCAGGCAAAATATAAAGCTTAAGCTGCTCTAACTCTTTGGCTGAACGATTGTGCCTAACCCACATTTCGCCTAGCCCGATAAAGAACATGAGCCACATTAGGTTTTGTAAGGTAGCGGGAAACATACCACTGCTGCGATCGAACAATACGTCGCCCACGTTTATTTGACCGGTTTTGGCTTCGCTGACAGGAAGTATTAATGCAAATACGCCAACCACAAATATGGTGATAAATATGGCGACTAAAGCCACAATAACCCGATATTTCTGCTCGTCTGATTCCAATAAATTCATAACGTTTACCAATCCATGTTTCATGTTAGCTATTTACGAGGACGATTCAATTTCACCCGTAGCAGTGTTGCGAATAGGCTTAAATGACATAGGCTCGACATCTTCATTCACTTCTTTTTGCTTTAAAAAGCCAGCCACTGCGGGCGAATTTATAATGCTACTGAGCTTAATTTTTTTCGTTCCCAACACGAGGGAATCGGCTCCGTCTATGTAGCCTTGCTTAAGCGGCTTCCATTCGCCGTTTTTTTTTAAAAAAGTGCCGTGAGTCGACATACGATCTGCGCAAAAGTAGCGCCCGTCATTGGTGACAGTTATTTCCATGTGAATGCGAGAAATACTCGGGTCGGCAATACAGATATCAGCTTGGCTCGACCTACCTACTGTGTAAGTTGCAAACGCCATATCACTCTTCCAACGCATATCGGGTTCGCATGGCAACAATGTCTTTTATACCGGTAGAAACAATGCCGACTTGACTTTCAACACTATTAATTTGCGAATCTAAATGCCTTAGGTCTTCAACCAGTTCATCCTTACTCCCCTCTTTCTCCTGTAGTTGTGCATTCTTTTGCTCAATGAGTAGTGCACTGTCTTTATTCTTCTGATTCAATGCTAAGGTTTGCTTTTCAACTTCCTCAATTTCCAACTGTAAATCGGTGAGTTGTTGCTCGGTAAGTTCGTAGCTAGACAGCTCTTTTTTGACCAAGTAAAGCTGGCTCATATAGTAATCAACTTCTTCATCGATTCCCTTCACCCGGCTATTTAACCCATCGAGCTTCTCTTGCATACTCGCAATAGTTTTTTCATCTAAGCCACTTACACTCGCCCAGATACGATCACTAGTACTTTGTTCTGTGGGATCTGCCGAAACCGCACACCCCACTACTACTATGCTAAGTAGCACCACACCTAATTTATATAACTTGTTCATTTCGTGGCTCCTTAACCTACAATTAAGCTGTTAAGTGCAGTGTTTTGCTCATCTAATTGGGAAGATTGAGTTTGGATGGCAGCCAGTTGCATGGAAAGTTGATCTCGCTTGGCAAGTAACTCCTCATGGGCCTCTTGTGTCTTGGCTTTATCTTCGGTGAGTGACGCAATTTCTTCTTCACTGTCTTCAAGTGCACTGTTCAAATATGAAAGCGTATCGGTATAGCGGTCTTCGAGTAGTTGATTTTCAGCCCGTAAAGCTTTACCTTCCGCAAGCAATGCTTGTGCCTCTGCTATTTCTGCTTCAGTGAGTGATGCTTTACTTTTAAGTAAATCAATTCTTTCTTCCATCGTTGAAATGTTTTGCTTAGTTTTTGCTAACTCTTCTTCTCGGGTTTGAATCGCATTTTCAGACGCTTCTATTTCTGACTCTAGAAACTCATAGTTACTGGCATAATTCATACGTCTAACTGCAATCGCTTCACCTATATATTTCCCTAACTGATCTCCGGCAATACCGCCAATGCCAGCACAACCAGCCATAAGCAATTTATTTCCGCCAAATTTCTTATAACACGCATAGCCGCCCACAATCGCACCGATGATTTGGCCCACCGTTCGTGAAGTACTAATATCTTTTTTACCCAACTCTTCAACGGGCGAACTTACGTCAAACGAGCTGAAGTCCATGCCGCCTTCGCTAGTGTTACTTTGATTACTTTCTGGTGTTAAAGCCCCCATCAAGCTTTCTGCTGTATTTGCACACCCTGTCATGAGTAAGCATGCAATGGTCACTGGTACTACTTTGTTTAACGTATTCATTTTTAAATCCCTATTAAATTGACAAACGTCTTTCAAGTTCGTATTTCTAGGCTGGCTTTAACCGCAAGCTTTAGGAGCAACGGTTATTCGTTTTTCTAGTAACTCAATGACTTCGCTCTTTTCATTTAATTTAGAAGCTTCTTGGACAAGTAACTTTAACGACGCTAGGTATTCTGCTTTATCGTACTTCCCTTTTTGTTTACTCGACTTTATGACTTCGTCGAAGACATTATTAATATGTTGTGAGTTTGATTGATGACGAGATACTAAATCGGCAGCCCGTTCTCTGGCTTTCGCTAAATTCTTTTCAATATTTAGTGTTCGGTTTTCAATGCCAGAACGAAGTAGCTCAATATTTCTCGTTCCAGCATCATCCATATCATCGATTTCTTCCATTGCACATAGCATGCGGTTTTCAATAGTATTGCTGTCGTTATCCATCTCTGCTTTGGTGACCAAAGAGTAAATAATATCGATTTCTTCGTTTACCAAAATCTGATTAGAAGCAGTGCTACTTTTGGTTGCCTGTAAGCCATAAAAGCCGCCTAGCAGAACGACAACCGCCGCACATAGCGCGCCGACCCACATTTTGAAGTTATTTTTAGTGGGGGGAGTTGTCGATTGATGTTGATTCGCGTTCGCCCCAAGATTGTTGGGAACGGGCCCCGGACTGTACCCCGAGTTACCATTAGCAGATATAGGTTGAGACGTAGAAAACCCTGCCGTGTTTGGCCCCGATGCGCTATGTGACTTGGGTGAACTAGGATTGGGATCGGTGGCCTGCGGATGTGCAACATGCAATGGATAGCTTGGTGGAAACTGAGACGCTGAGGCCGATGAATCTAACCGAGTAGTTTGTTGTTCGTCTAGCCCAACCTGTGGTGTTACGGGTACACCTTGTAACGCAGCTATAAGTTCATTAGCAGTTTGAAAACGCTCACTAATACGAATTGATATTGCTTTTTTAATTGTATTAATAAAATTTTCAGAGAATTGCTCTTTAACTTCATCTAGTCGGGTTAGGGCAGGATCTGCTTGGCCTTGCAATACTTTAGCGGTACGGTCTTCAACCCGGGGAGGGTTGGCATTAAGAACAATTCGCCACATCATCGCACCAACTGCGTGAATATCCGTCCAAGGGCCTAGATCACCCTCTGAACCTACCTGCTCTAACGGAGCATACCCATAAGTTTGCATTTGATTTTCAGACTTCTGCGTGTGGCCAAAGTTTTGTTTTGCAGCTCCAAAGTCAATCAACAATGGGCGCTCGTCACTTGAGCGAACAAAGATATTAGCGGGCTTAATATCTCTATGTAATACACCTTGGTCGTGTATATACTGCAAGCCTTCTAGCACAGGTATCATTAGTTTTATTATTTGCGCTTCAGTGAGTGGACATTCTTGTGCTGTGTGGGCTTTAAGAATCTGAGCGAGTTCTTTTCCTCGCTCTAAATTCATTACTAGATACGCCGTTCCATTGTATTTGAAGAAGTCTTTGCAGCGAATAATGTTGGGATGGTCATCAAACTGGACGAGCTGCTTTGCTTCATCGAGAAATTTTTGAATACCGGTTTCAAATTCTAGTTCGTCTGACTGGCTTAGAGGGTACACGGTCTGACCATCACGAGTAGCACAGTGCTGCGGCATAAATTCTTTAATGGCCACCAAGGAATCAAGATGCGTGTGGCGCGCTTGATAGACAATACCAAACCCACCAACCCCAAGGACTGACTCTATTTGATACTGTTGAAGTTGCGTACCAGCTGGTAACGCGAGCTTGTGCACCTGACTGCTCATTCTTCCCTCTGCAGTGGTAAATACTTACCTGTATATTTGCATTGTGTGTCGCACTTTATACTGCCCTTAGTGTGCAACTTTCTTTCTAATTAATGGCGCAGTTGTCAACATCTTTTGATGTCACTAAAAACACATCATCTGATCAAAATTTAAACAACAATAAAAGATATACACCAAAGAAAATAACGAATCAATCTTTTAAATAAACACAGTGTGTTTATTTTTTGATCAGTAGCATTTGTATGGAAAACGATCAATACTACGCAGCGCTAGTGAAAAGTATTTAGGCCTTTTCGTTGTTCTACGCACTTACAAAAATAATGAATTGCGACTTCAACGGCACCAAGGACAGGTACAAATATGCTACTTTCAGCTCCCTCTTTTTTGTCTTTTCCTCATTTTTCTTTAGGGAAACATAAGCAATTCTCCCAGTTATCAAACCTTCTCTTGCTTTCTTTTAAACAGATAAAGCCTGCAGTGAATCTACTGAGTTGCTTGATTCGACGGTGACTTTTCAATAGCGGCTTTTCTTAAGGAAGAGAATATGTACAACAAGTTTCGCGTTTATTCTGCTAGTCATATTGGTCATCGCGACGAGAATCAAGATGCTCATGCGGTATTAACAAAATCACAATACGGCGAGTTTCTGTGTGTGGTTGCAGACGGCATGGGCGGCCATAAAGGGGGGGCGTTTGCAGCACAAAAAGTGGTCGACGTCTGCACACAAAAGTGGAATGAAAATGACAGTATTGAAGAACCCGAAAATTTTCTTACCGAATTGGCATTTTCCGCACATAGTGCAATTCTAGATTCACAAATTGAAGAATTCGCACAAGCTCAATCCCTCGTCTGCGTGCTCTATGTCAACCTAGCACAAAGTATCTTCATGTCGATGCATGTGGGCGATTGTCGAACGTTCCAGTTTGAAAACGAAAGCTTCGTTAAACGAACCGTAGATCAATCTCTCGCTCAACTTCATGCATTAAAAGGCGACATTTCAGATGATGAAATTGCATCGCATCCAGATCAAAACAAAATTTATTCAAGTTTAGGCGGCAGTGAGCCCCCTTCCCCCCTAATTGAACGTTACGAGACAAGCGGTAATGTGTTTTTGGTTTGCTCTGATGGTTTTTGGGAGCTATTCACTCAACAATCATTAGGGGGAGTAATTGAAAACATTGGAAGCGACAAGGATTTAGATACCCTAATACAGCAGCAATTAGCCAACAAAAATCAACATGACAATACCACCGCCATATTAGTAAAACTGTGGACTGAAGAAACTTCAGGTTCAGGGCTAACGCCCCAGGAACAATATGACTTTAAATCGCCCGAGCATGAACTACTAAAACCGGAATCCGCAGAGAATGAATCAAATAGCGTTGAAGTTTCTACAGAAGAGAATATTGATTCAACACAATTTCACAGTGACTTAGAGAGCAGCACGGTAAAAAACACGGTAGAGCAATCTTCACATAGTCAGTACAAATTACTGCTAGGGCTGGGGGTGCTCATCATCCTAATTGCATTAGGATATTACTTCCTGAGTCGACCTAACAGCATCGATAGTGCGTCACTACCACATCAAAAGACAAGCAATGCTAACAGTTCCGAAGCTAACCCGCCTACAGAATCTGATCAGCCTATACCTCTACCCCGCTCAGACTCAAATAGTCAGACTAAGCAACAGGATAACTTACCACTTGAGTCTAGTGAAAAGTCGTCAAAAGAAGTCATAGGAACCGACACATCTTCTGCTGACTCAGGTAATATCCAAACCCGAAGAAGTACTCCAGATATTCCTGTATCAAGTATAGATGATGCTATCGAGAAAACGGAGGAAACCCTTCGAGAAGAAGGCGGCTTAGGTGAAGACGATGAACTTAAAGTAGCCAACCGCGGGCGTGAGATAGGTAATAGCCAAGTAATTAAACTCCAGCAGTTCTACAAAGGCTTACCTGTTTATGGGGCCGAAACAATTACCCTTGTTCGTGAAAACAAGATAGCCAGCATAGATAGCAAAACGCTTAACGATATTAATATAGACACCTCTCCGGCACTGTCAGCTGACGAAGCATTTACGTTAGCGCAAGACGAGGTTAAATCGACATTAAGAATGCTTCAGCAAGCCCAACTCATCATTTTCAAAAAAGGAGACAACTACTTACTTGTATGGCGCGCTGAAGTTGAAAAAGCAACCGGTGAACAGGTAATGCTATTCCTAGACAGCAGTAATGCCTTAATTGTTGAAGAAATTAGCCTACATATTTCTGAAGGCCTTGTAGATGAAACAAAGTGAACGCCAGTCAAGGTACATAGGAACCAAAACTAGTAGTATATGTTTGGCATTTATTAGCTTCTATCTAATAGCACCTGCGGTAGGCGCGGAGAAAATTGGCATTAACCGCGCGCCTCAATCACTGGAAGAGCAATCAACGCTTAGTACGCAAGCAGAAAGACAAGAGTGGGTAAAAACTGTCTTATCAGAGCGATTTAATTTAAGTAAAGAGAGCGCACTTCACACCACTTCAGAGCAGCAACTACATTCCTTTAAAATAGTTGCAGTAAACCAAACGCATAAAAATGTTCCCGTAGTTAATTCAGCATCTCGTTTGGTTTTAAATGCACGACATCAACCTATTTATGTCTTGGGGTCACATAGAAATATTAAGTCCACAGAACCAGCGACCCCCACACTCAATATTGAACAAGCGTTATCAACACTAAGCATTGCAAATGGGGCTGATGTAACATCGAGGCTCGTATATTGGCCTTCGCCGCAGGGCCACCATATTTTGGCTTATGAATTTGAAGGAGAGTTTACCACCACGTTTGGTTACGCTCTTTCTCAACGTGTATTTGTCAACGCTACCACAGGTAGAGAATTGGACCGGGAGCCTTTATTTCACACTGTCATGAACCGCCAAATCAACAACTTTTCCGCAGCTTGTGAAGAATTCAAAGTTAAATTTCCGCTTATCCCACCGTTAACCGATAGAGTTGAAGCGCGAGCAATGAAAACCCATGCGCGAACAGAAGGCAGCGCGCCTAGTAATGATGATTCTGTAGAAACCGCATTTGCATTACTAGGTAATGCCTATGAGTTTATGGATACCGTGCTCGGTATGGATAGTATTGATGGAAATGGCTTGCGCTTAAATATGTTTATCAACGTTCACTTTTTAAAGGGCATGCCTACTATTCAGTGTTATGGAGATGTATTCAATGCCATGTGGATGTCGAGAAAACAGTCGCTATATGTGCCGCAAGAGGGCCTTAACTACATTGAAATTACCATGCATGAATTGGCACACGGCATTGTTTCAAATGGCAGTAATCTGGAATACTCCTTTCAATCAGGCGCGCTGAATGAATCTATAGCCGACTCAATCGGCATCGCCTTTCGCATTTGGTTAGAGCATGCTAACAAGCAGACAAATTCAACTAAAATTCCTAGGGAGTATTGGTTATTACGAATGCCTTCAGGCCCAGAAAGGGACTTAGCCGATCCTAGTTCGCTGAGTTTTGGAGAGGGTGCCTACCCAGACCATATGAATGACTTTCTGAATTGGCCGATAAAGAAAGACAGAGGCGGTGTTCATATAAACTCCTCCATAATGAATATGGCATTCTTTTTAATGGCTAACGGGGGCCAGCACCCACGCCATCCCAGTACAAGTACCGTAACCGGCATAGGATTATACCCAGCAGTACACATTGTTGCGCAAGCGGCTTCAAAATTACTTGTTCAAAATGCTAACTTTGAAGATGCTCGCTTTGCGTATGCTTTAGCCGCCGAAGCTTTGCACGGTAAAGGCTCAAAAGAGTGGGTAGCGGTACATCAAGCGATGGATGCAGTTGGTGTGACGGGAACATGGAGCCCGCCTCAAGAAGTTCCAGAGCCCCAGCCAGTACCCACTCCCGAATCCGAGTCTGAGCCTTCGCCAGAGCCCACGCCGGAGCCAGAGCAAGAGTCACAACCTGTGCCTCAGCCAACAACGCCCCCACCAAAAGCAGAGGAACCTTTGGAAACAAATGACAGAGTCCATACGTCTAATAACGAAGCCGATAACGACCAGCTCGTTATAATTTTGATTCTAGGGAGCGTAGGTCTTTGTATTGCTTTGCTAGCGCTTTTTAAATTAAAGCCGGCGTATAGCAGAAGCGAAAGCCCCAAAGGTTATTCAGCTGAAAATACGCAAATAAATACGTCAATGGGTAACTCAGCAGCTTCCCTCAATGCTACGCCGGACAACCTTGCTCCCAGGCCATCTAAACAGCAAAAGGGAAATGTTAACAATAGCGGAAGTGAGGTGCATCAGCAGGCTTCGCCTTATTACTTACAATCCCTTGAGGGTAACCAAAAACTCAATATTTCTTCTTATACTGCATCGAAAGGTGAAGGGTTTGTTATTGGTAGATCACTAGAACTTGTGCACTTGCAACTTCGAGATGAGCGAATTTCCAGACGTCACCTAAGAATTAAGTCTCATAGCGACTACTTTACGGTTGAAGATTTAAACTCAACCCACGGTACCATGCTGGACGGAGAACGACTTAAAGCCTTTTTACCAGCACCTATTAAGCACGGACAGCTCCTTCGTATTGCTGACTTTAGCTACGTATTTAAAGTCAGTTAATCGTAATACTGCGAGCGTCACTATATTTTAAAAAGAGAATAAAATGGCAGGATCACAAGCAGTCAGCGTTAAAATAGTGTCTTTTAGAGGCATAGAATCAGAATTTGTCTTATCTCAAAATGGGGACTACGATATAGGTCGTTCCGACACTTGCTTCGCCAGCGTTAATGCCGAACTACTCTCCCGTCAGCATTTAGTTATTCGCTACCTCGATGGGCGCGTTTTTGTTACCGATAATAATAGTTCCAACGGCAGCATCATCGGCGACTTAAAACTAGTAGGCGGTCAACCTTATGAAGTGCAGCTTCCTAGTACGATTTTATTAGCGAATGGCAGCATCCATGTCGAGCTATGCTCTTCAACTTTAGCCTCTACAACCTCACATACTAATTCTTCAGCACCACAGGTTTCACCAACAACTTCCCAGCCCCAACTTGGGCCTGTCACTCATAGTGGCTCTGAAAATAACGAACTTCATCAATTACTATTAACCCGTGGGCAAGTACTCATTGGTCGCTCTTTCGACTGCAATTACGTTATCGACTCCCTTCAGGCATCACGAAAGCACGCTTTACTCGCGTTAGCTGATGGCCAGATAACATTAAAAGACCTTGATACCACCAACGGTACGTTCGTAAATGGTGAAAAAATTAGTGGCTCAGTGAGTATCTCCACTACTGATGAAATCACCATTGGAACCACGACGTTTGCTATTGAAAGCGGTAGAGTTGAACTTGAATACGCTATCGTGGCAGATAACATAGAAAAAGTGTACGCCCGTGGCGTTGTTGGCCTAAATACCATGAGCTTAAAAATTCCGAGTAAGCAATTTATTGCCTTAATGGGGCCTTCTGGCTGTGGAAAATCAACCTTACTGAAAGGCTTAAACGGTGCCAACCCTGTAACCTCTGGGGCTATTACCGTACAGGGGTTAAAACTAAATAATAGTAATTACAACACGCTCAAAAAGTATATTGGCTATGTGCCCCAAGACGATATTGTTCATGGGGAATTAAGCGTCGAAAGAACCCTCTTTTACGCCGCCAAATTGCGTATTTCCGACGATGTTACGAAGCGGGAAATTAAAGATAAAATAAGCACAGTGCTGGCAAGTCTAAATCTGGATACCGACGCTATAAGAAAAAGTAAGGTCTGTGATCTATCCGGGGGACAGAGAAAACGGGTATCTATTGCGGTAGAACTGCTCAATGACCCTAAAATATTATTTTTGGATGAGCCCACCTCTCCTTTAGATCCAGAGACCATTGAAGATTTCCTATCCTGTATTAGACGGTTAGTGAGCAAGGGGCAAACCGTTATCATGGTCACCCATAAACCCTCCGATTTAGACTATGTTGATCAAGTTATCTTTTTATCCAAGGGAGGGTATCAAACCTATTATGGTGATAAGAAGCAGCTTCTAAACCATTTCGAAAAAGACAATATTATTGAAGTGTATTCCATGATGAAAAACCCAGAAGAAGGCCAACAGTGGTATCAACATTGGGTTAGCCAAAATCCTGCGTCTGCCCTCGAAGTAAAGCAAGAAGTACTCGCGAAGAAATCAAACACTGCTCTGATTGGTCAGTTTTTTTGGCTCTCAGTGCGTTATTTCAATATCAAGATTAATGACCACGCAAATTTGCTTTTGTTACTCGCGCAACCACTCATTATTGGTGGGTTACTTGTTTTTATATTTAGTAAACTTCAAGTGAGCGTGATGTTTATGATGGCAGTATCTGCGGTTTGGTTTGGGGTAAGTAATGCAGCTAAAGAAATAGTCTCTGAGCTCCCCATCTACGAACGGGAGCGCATGTATAACCTAAATATCTTCAATTATATTGCGTCTAAGCTAACGGTACTGTCGATTATCGCTTGTATACAAGTGGCTATATTTATCGCTATAACGCATCTTGCGTATCGCAGCGTAAATGGGGATGCCAATGAAGTACAACTTTGGAGTGTTAGCGCAACAGCGCTGTTTATGCTGTTGTTGTCGGTTTCAGCCACCTTATTTGGCCTCTATCTATCCGCAGTATTTACCACCACTGAAAAGGTCATGACTTTTGTACCTATTGCCCTTATGCCGCAAATCATGCTGGCGGGAATTATTGCGCCGCTAGACAATAATATAAAAGTTCTGCTCAGTTACCTTACGTTAGGTAGGTGGGGAACTGAAGGGTTTGCGCATATTCAGGATGGTGCAGCCAGAGAGCTGGAAAAGTGGACGAATGAAAAAGCGGACATACCCGCTTCCGTTATGGTGCGGGTATTCAATCCACCCGCAGCCACAAACAAAGGTGATGCAACAGAATTTGCCACCCAAGGCGCAATGCAGCAACTTAATTTATACAATGACAATACTGAAATGGTGAGCTTGTTTCCAGAGAGTTTTACTGGTGTACTTATCGCTATTACGCTAATAAACGTGCTCGCGTTTGGCGGGTTGTTACTCGCACTTCGTAGTAAAGACAAACGATTTATTTGAACCGTGTGTGTACCGCTAACTAGCAGCAGGTAATGTTACCTGCTGCTACAAAGTCACTATGCTTTGCTGGTTGGCGCTCTGCGTGAGCTAGGTTTACCAGCGTTAGAGCGACCTGAGCCTCCCGGCTTGCCAGAACCACCCGGTCTACCCTGCCCTCGAGGTCCGTTTCGGCTACCAGAACGACGAGCGGGTCTGTCGCCTTGACTATTCCCGTTACCGTTGCCACCTTGAGATTGACGTGGGCGCTTAGGCTTGTTTGGCTTCTTAGGCGCTGACAATGTGGTTTCAGGTACTTTAGCTTGAGGCTCAAAGCCTTCAATAACTTGACGAGGAAGCAGTTGTTGAATAAGGGTTTCAATATCTTTAAGTTGGTCTAGTTCATCAACACTAACAAAAGACCAAGCTTGACCACTCGCTCCTGCTCTGCCCGTTCTACCAATACGGTGAACGTAGTCAGCAGGCGTGTTTGGCAAGTCGATATTAATAACGATAGGAAGCTCGTTAATATCGATACCACGGGCTGCGATATCAGTCGCTACTAGCACATCAATTTCGCCACTTTTAAACTCAGACAGCGCTTTAGTACGCGCACCTTGGCTTTTATTGCCATGGATTGCTGCACTTGGAATACGCGCTCTACTCAGCTTGTCTGCAATACGGTTAGCGCCATGCTTAGTTCTGCTAAACACTAACACCTGTTTCCAACCATTTTGCTTAATTAGGCTAATTAAGGCCGCTGTTTTTTTAGATTTGTCGATAGGCACTAAATGCTGTTGAACTGTTTCAACGGTAGTATTAGCAGGTGCCGTAGACACTTTCTCGGGATTGTTCGTAATCGTTTGCGCCAGCGTGGTTATCTCAGAAGAGAAAGTCGCTGAGAACAATAAAGTTTGACGCTTAGTCGGCAACAATTTAAGAATGCGCTTTATGTCATGAATGAAGCCCATGTCGAGCATTCTATCGGCTTCATCCAACACCAAAGTTTCGAGTTGGCTGAACTTAACCGCGTTTTGTTGGTATAGATCAAGCAAGCGACCTGGGGTGGCGATAAGTACATCAACACCTGAACGTATGGCTTTCATTTGCGGGTTAATACCCACACCACCGAAAACCACTGCAGTTTTAAGTGGCAAAAATTCGCTAAACGATTTTACGTTTTCTTCCACCTGCGCGGCGAGTTCACGGGTTGGCGTTAAGATAAGTGCGCGAACACAATTAGATGCAGCGGGTCTGCCATCTAGTAAACGATGTAGCAAAGGCAAAGAGAAGCCTGCTGTTTTACCTGTACCTGTTTGCGCTGCTGCCAGTATGTCTTTGCCTTCAAGAATAATGGGAATAGCTTGCTGCTGAATGGGTGAAGGCGTTGTATAGCCTTGTTTTTCAACAGCTTGTAGTAGCGGGGCAGCTAGGCCCAACTCAGAAAAAGACATGGATAACTCCTGGAAATAAAAATTAGGTTACGCAACGTAACCGGTCTGCGCTGAAGGGTTATCAGTCTGAAGCAGGTGTAAAACGGTAAAGTTCGTAATGTGAAACGCGAGAGGGACTTGCAATAGTAATTATAAAAGCAGAAACAATTATCAAATTAAAATAGTACCTACAAAATGCGGGCGCATACTACCACTGTTTGACCTTACTCGCTAGGTTAATTTTTAACCTCGACGTTAAGTTCACATACAATGAAGGCATGGGTAACGTAGCCGTGGCTTTACCTTTCACTTTATAGCGCGCATTACATTGTTCATAGCGCTATGCAATCGCCAAATCCGCGAGAAGCGTCTATTGAAAACTACTCTTGTGTCTAATTGAATTAATTTAAGAAATCGACATAATTGTGCACAATAAACCTATTTTTAACTGGTAAATTAGTTTAGTAACGTTGTTAACACGCGTTTTGCCAGCGAAATCTATTAGCCAGTATTATACTAATCGTTAAATGTCTCGTTATATGCATTAACGTCGTCATTTACTAATAAAAAATAATTAGGCATTAAACAACATCTGGCATTATTAATTAACTTGAGTTTCTTGATTGAAAAGTCTTCGTTCCGACATTGCACTTACATCTATAGCTTCTGTTGCGATTATCAGTGTTTTGATAATGGCTTTGTCTATTCGTGTTTACGAAACCTTGTATCAAGATTTTGTTGCCTACCAGTTTGATGCTCTGGCTGAAAATATGGCGGTGGATTTATTGCCAGTCATTAATTACAGCGCAGGAAGCTTTGACCAAACCCAAGTGCTGCTCAGGTTAGACAAATACGAATACGTTGAGTTTGCTCGTATTTACAACGAATACGGTGAATTGGTCAATCATTACGTTGGTAACCCCAATATCGATAATGGTTCATCTTCCACTCCGGTTGTTGATGAAGCTAATTACCTTCATTTAGACAATGGCTTTCACACCATTAATAACAACATCTTTGTTATTAAAACGATTGGTGAAGTGGATCTTCCTATGGGAAAGCTCGTTTTATCCTACGACATTCAACATCCACTTGCCGAAAATCGCTGGAAATTTATTGGGCTCGTCTCGCCTGTCGTCCTTATTCTTCTTCTCATCACCGTCATAACGACTGTGCGCTTACAAAGACGTTTGCTTACCCCGCTGACTTCGCTAATTGCGAAAATGAAAAAAGTCGAAAAAGAAGCTAACTACGATGTAAAAGTGTCGGAAGAAGGCAAGTTTGAAATTGCCTCACTTGGCCGCGGCTTCAATAGCATGATGCTGCACATAAAAAATCAGATAGACATTAATAAGCGCAAAACCCTGTTGCTCGAAAGACAGCAGTCTCAAATGGAGAAGCTTGCCAACTTCGATACGCTAACAGGGTTACCCAACAGACAATATTTAATGAAGAGCTTATCGATTGAATTGGCTCGTGCCAAAAGAGAAAAGTCCCAAGTTGCACTTATGTTTCTCGACTTAGATGGTTTTAAGCAAGTCAACGACTCTTATGGCCACGATGCTGGTGACAAACTACTTTGCGGCATTTCATCTGAAATATCTGATGCTATGCGCGATGGCGACGTAGTGGGTCGTCTTGGCGGCGATGAATTTCTTATTATCTTAGTGGGAAACCCTACGAACTCACAACTAGAAGCAATAGCGAAGCGACTCATCAGTAAAATAACCAAGTTGGATCATATTGATGGTTGGCGAGTAGACCCTAGCGTTAGCATAGGTATTGCTCTCGCTACCGACAGTGATTACGCCGCGTCCACGTTAGTCACAAACGCTGATGTGGCTATGTATAAAGCGAAAAACGAGGGCAAAGGTCGTTACGTTTGGTTTACTGCGTCGATGCAAGAGGAAACTAGACGCAAAATTCAGGTGGCTACTCACCTTCCTCAAGCCATCGAGAACGATGAATTCCATTTAGTTTATCAAGCTAAAGTCAACAGTAAGGGGAAAGTGGTAGGTTTTGAGGCCTTATTGCGCTGGTTTGACAACGAGCTTGGTAATATTTCTCCCGCTGAGTTTATCCCCATAGCCGAGCAAAGCGACAGAATTTCAGAAATTACGCTTTGGGTGATAGTCCAAGCTTGTTTAGAGATACCCCATATATCGGAGCACTATGGTGAAGATATTAGAGTTTCAATCAACCTTTCCGCTTACGATTTAAAAAACGTTCATGTGACCGAGTTTATTTTAGAGGGGTTACGTTCCGGTGGGATACCCAGAAATAATGTGGAATTTGAAATCACCGAATCGGCTTATATGAATAATTTCTCTATCGCAAATGCCTTTTTAGCCGAGCTTAAAAAAGAAGGCTGCAAGATATCCTTAGACGACTTTGGAACGGGTTACTCATCATTAAGTTACATCACAGAGTTTAACATCGACACGCTTAAAATAGACCGACAGTTTGTGAGTCAAATTGGCACATCAAAACGTTCTGAACTTATCACTATCACCATTATCGAAATGGCGAAAAACCTGAATTTAAATGTATGCGCTGAGGGTATTGAAACCCACGAACAGTCCGCTTTTTTAACCGAGAATGGTTGCAACATTTTGCAAGGTTTCTTATACAGCAAACCTATCCCCCTTGACGCTTTGTTTTCGCAAGAAGAACAGGCTTTATTAAACCTAGCAAACTAAATTGATATATACACCACGGTTAGTCCATTAGGAATTGATGTTCCCTCTGGTAAATAGCCAACACTAGATTCATGTTCTATAAGAAAAGTGACCATTTCTTCAATATTGCTAACATTCGAAGGTGGATTACTGCGCCCACTGAATCGCATTTGCGCCCAGAATGACTGAATTCGGGATTCAGGCAACCCTATAACTTGAGTATTAAAGACTTTTCGAATATGGGTACCAGATTCAAATTCTACGGGTGACAACCCATCGAGAGAGCCTCCCATAAACAAATTGCGTATTTCGCTTTTGCTAAGCTGAAGCGTTGACTCGGCTGAATTAGCCACCACCAACACACGTTCACGTGCGTGCGCTATATGGGCAAGCACTGTCGAAGATAAGAGTACGATTAACACTAAGCAACGCATCAAAATACCCACTCTACGCCCACTTGATAGAGACTTGCGCGCCTATCAAAATCAGCATTTGTAGGAGGAACATAAAACAACGATGTTTTGTCCTCTTTCCCCTTCAAAAACGAAACTTCAGTTTTAAACGCAAGGCTAGTACTGTAATCCCAACGAACACCAAAGGTTAAAGAATCTAAGTCATCAGTAGGAAATAAAGCATTAATGGAATCAACTGAGGTTGATAATAAATCGAGTAACGGGCTCACCCCTAACGGGATGGTATTTTCAATACTGTTCTCGTCCTGACGTGACCTTGATATCGTAGCGTGAAATAACAACGAGTTATAATAACGCCCTAGTGTTAGGTAATAGCTTTTGATACCAGATAAAACATCAAGATCAGAATCTACCGACATTAATTCTGCGCTAACAAACCAATCCAGTGACGTGTAGCCTGCACCAAACTCATAAACGGATACACCGTCGTCTAATCTAAATTTTGCAGCAAGTTCCTCGAATCCAGCCGAGGTGAGCCCCTCCACTAATTGATCGATTAGCACGCTATTATCGACAACTTCAGTTACTCTCATAAAAGACGAGCGAAAATGGAACCCATCATAAGTCAGTGAAAGCACCGCACCATAAATATCGTTGATATCAACATCAAAGGCGTCTTGGCCTGAGAAAAGTTCGCCATCAAAATCTCCCCAATACCCCTCAATCTCTAGTCCAACGTTTTTAAATTGTGTTTTGTGTCTTACGTTCAAGCCTTCGTAACCTGAATAAAAAAGCCGTCGACTATAAACTTGCTCAGGTGCATTAAGCCAAGGGTAAGAAAAACCTACATCAATAACATCGGAATACTTGAGTACAGGTAATCGAAGTCGTCCAACATTGAACTGCCACGATGATGAAGGTTGATAGGTAAGATAAAGCCAATCTAATCCTGAATCTCTATCTGCCCCTGTGTGGAGTATTCCCTGAGCAGAAATTGAAAACTGACTATTAATCGCATAATCGGCTTGCAGTGCGATGAGTGAATCTTCAGAAAAGCTCCACGAGTTATCGTAATTTGCATAAGACGCTTCGCTTGTGGAGAGCTGACCACCTACGACCCTAGCAAACCCAGAGAACGTTAGATCGCGATGGGTATCTGCAATCGCAAAAGAGGTAAAAAGGGCTAAGGTGAGCAAAGCAGCAGTGATATATTTCAGCATCCAGGTCATAACTCAGTAAATATCAATAGCAGACCAAGGCACGTTAGCTAGCTGCTGTTTTAGTTATATAATTAATAGAATAGGCGCCAACAATCACCAGCCTGTCTAGATAGTAGGAAATATTTACGTAGCCTATAAAACTACTGGATACGACGCTGATTAGCACTAATCTGTTGTAAAAATAACGGTGAGACTGTCTGGAAGCTCAACACCTTCAGGTAAATAACCAATGCTGGCTTCGTTTTCATTTAAGTAACTTATCATCTCGTCAACACTGTCCACACTGGTGGGCGGTTTATTCCTGCCGCTGAACTTCATCTGTGCCCAGTAAGACTGAATTCTAGATTCAGGTAGCCCTATAACATGAGTATTGAAGATAACCCGAATATGGGAGCCGCTCCCAATTTCTACAGGAGCAAGGTTAGATTCCGATACCCCACCCATGAAGATATTTCGGATTTCCCCCTTACTCAAAGAAACCGGTTGATCAGCTAAATGCGCGACCACTACCACTCGCTCGCGCCCTTGGGCAAATGCACAAAAGATAAAGGAGATAATGAATACAGCGAAAACAGATTTCGACATTAAAATACCCACTCCATACCTAACTGATAAAGTGTGGCTCGCCGGTCAAAATCAGAATCAATGACATCTAATTCAAAAAACGATGTTTTACCTTCTTTTCCTTTCAAAAGTGAAACTTCCGCTTTAAATGCTAGATTGGTTCGAAAATCCCACCGGGCCCCTAACGTTAATGAGTCTAAGTCATCCGTTGGGAAGTACGTTTTTACTTCCTCCACAGCGAAATGAAGCGCATCAAGTTGCGGTGCAATACCAACAGGTATCGTGTTTTCAATATCGTTCAATGACTGGCGAGATGAGCCCACCGTGGCATGTAATAGCACTTCATCGAAGTAATAACCGAAAGAGACATAAAAACTGTCGATACCGCCTAGAATGTCTAAGTCTGATTTAACCGACATCCATTCAGAAGAAGCAAACCAATTCAGCGAGTCGTAACTGATACCGAATAAATAAGAGGTGGCTCCGCCGTCAATATCTAAGATATCTGCAGTGTCGGAAAAGCCTGCTGCTCTTAAGCCTTGAATTAATGGGTCCAACTCGGTTAAATCGGTGTCGGTATCGTTCGCATATATAGTGGCAGTTCGAAATTGAAAACCTCGGTAACTTAGCTCTACTACTCCGCCATACATGCCATCGACAGTAACATCAAAAGCCGTTCCGCTGGAGTGTATCTCGTCGCTGTAGTTCCCCCAGTAAGCCTCTACGGAATAGGCGATCTCATTAAAAGAACCTAAATAACGCGCATTCACCCCTTTGTACTGAGAAAACAGATAGCTGCTGTAAAGTTGCTGCGGCGCATTTAACCATGGATAAGCGAAACCAACATCTATGACATCAGAATATTTCAAAAAAGGCGTGCGTATTTGTCCAAGATTAAACTGCCAAGATGCGTTAGGTTGGTAGGTTAAATATAACCATTCAATACCTGATTTTCTCGTCTCATCGCTATGCCATAATAACTGCCCAGAAAGAGAAAAGTGATCATTGAGAATATAATCGGCTTGCAGCGCCGCCAATGATTTTTCAGAAAAGCTTACCGAATTATCATAGCCCTCGTACTTAGCTTCATCGGTAGATAAGTAACCGCCAACTAAACGCGCAAACCCAGAAAATTGTAAATCATTTGAAGTTTTGGCGAGGGTTCCAAAGGAAGTGAAACTCGCGATTATAAGCAGTAGTGTGAACCGACTAACCAATGGGAAACCTTATAAGCAAATAAGTAGTAAATTAACTATCACAAGCATCTTGTGATTATTAACCTAAAATCCACTTTTCGCCAGTTTAGGCAGTAAGTTAAGAGATTTTTTTTGCAGGGAGATAAAATGCGCTACCAGAAGTGAAAGTGAACCCCTCACCCTGGTAGCAATTTGTAGAATAGATGATTTCTTTTACTATTTAACGTCTAGGCATGCATCAGTAATAGCTTGCCAGTTTTTCGCTTCAACCCACTCAGGTTTTGCCACCCAAGTTCCACCCACAGCAAAGATATTGCTCATGGATAAATAATCTTGGTAGTTACTTTCTGACACACCCCCGGTTGGACAAAAACGTGTATCTTTAAATAGTCCACCTACCGCTTTTAAAAACGCTGCGCCGCCAGATAGAGATGCAGGGAACAACTTCATTTCACGAAAGCCATGTTCTCTTGCTAATACAATATCAGCAACGGTGGAAACGCCAGGTAACACAGGTAAGCCACAGGCTGTTAAAGCTGTGAGTAAGCGCTCGGTGACGGCTGGCGTCACTATGAAATCAGCGCCCGCGTCTTTAGCAATTTTTAAAGAAGCTTCATCGATAATTGTTCCCGCGCTGACAATCATTTCAGGTAGAGCGGCTTTTATCGCTGTAATAGCTTCGGCAGATTTTTCTGAGCGAAGTACCACTTCTACTGTGCGCAAGTTCGCTTCATACATCGCTTTTGCGATATCTACACCGTCGTCTGCGTTATTGACTTGGATAATAGGTAAAAGCTTCTGCTCTCCCATAATTGAAGATATAGAATTCATAGTTTTCTCTGTGTAATTTTGCGTAAGGATCAGGTTAAATTTTTACTAAAGAGGCTATAAGCGGTGGCATCCACAATGGCGCCTTTGTGCTGGATGACAAAGCCCGCACTTTTTGATGCTTTCTCGACCGCTTCTTTTTGTGACGAATCATCTAGTCGTGCCCCAAGGTAAACGCCGTTGAAGGCATCGCCTGCAGAGGTTGTATCTACCACATTCTTAACTGGCGTAAGCGGGACTTGAGAGATATCGCCCTGTTGGTTAATAACGGTAACGGCATCACTGCCATTTTTTATAATCACTTCGTCGAAGGTGTAATCACTCAAAAATTTCAGTGTTTCGTCGATAGTGTCTATGCCATATAAGAAGTTAAAATCTTCAATACCGGGAAGAATAATATCTGCTAGCTCATAAGCTTTTGCGTAAAGGCGCTTAGCATCGTCTTTACTTTTCCACAACGAAGGGCGGTGGTTGATATCAAAAACTAACTTAACGCCAGCTGATTTTAATCGGGTTAATAAAGAGAAATACGTCGAAAGGTCTTCTTCGTTTATTATCGCTAGGCTAATACCACTAAACAACACCATGTCGAAGGCAGTCATTGCGGCAATATCGTTGCTATCTAGCGTTTGCATCATGCTTTTTGCTGCAGAATCCGAACGCCAATAAACAAATGAGCGTTCACCCGTATCATCTGTGTATATACGGTAAAGGCCTAGGTGCTTCTCTTCATGCCTGCCAATAAATCGTGGATTTATCCCCTCATTGACAGCATGCATGACCATTTCATCACTTAGCGCATCTTTGCCGACTGCACTGATGTAATAAACATCATGTTGGGGAAACGTACGTTTCATATAAACTGCTGAATTATATGTGTCACCTGCGAAACCTTGAGAGAGTAAGCCGTTCTCGGCTTCCCTAAGCTCTGACATACATTCGCCAATAAAACCAACTCTCATGCTACACAGACTCCAATTTAATATGCACTGTCTACTTAACGTAGTAGCCGTTTAATCCGAAGGCCAGCTAAATATTGATTCCAGATAGACTTCGCTTACCTAATCCCCTTTTTTATGGGATTATCGTTGCTATCTAGCCTAATCACAGTGAACCTATACTGATTTCACTTTTTTGCTCGCCAACTATGGCCATATAAGCCATTTACGATGTTCATTTTGTGTAAAAGAAATGTCACACGAAAAAAAACAATCTAACCAATCGGACGACCAAATACAACCAATTTATTTTACCAGATAGCAACTCAGTTATTACCAAGCGTAAATATCTCGACATTTATTCGTACTTTTAACTGTGATTAGCACAACGATATTTGTCGCACTTTGCGAATAGACGCATTTTCAGGCTACAATCTGTGTAACAGCGACGTTACCAATATATGTAAATAAGGTTAAAACATGAAATCTCGCCGGCTTTTCTGGAGTATTGTAGAAAAACTCGAAGACTTAATCGATCAAGGTATATGCCCAGCTGGGAGTCGACTGCCAGCGGAACGAGAACTAGCACAGACCTATAATGTGAGCCGTCCTACTATTCGTGAGGCGATAATCGCATTAGAGGTTCGCGAACGAGTGGAAGTGAAAACCGGGTCAGGAGTCTATGTATTAGCGCAAAAGAATGCCCAACATTCAGCAAAAACTATTAGTGCTTTCGAGCTTACTCAAGCCAGAGCATTGATTGAAGGGGAAGCCGCCGCGCTGGCTGCATCCACTATAAGCGATGAAGAGGTTTCTGCGCTTAAGAAAGCCCTATCAGATATGGCCTCTCCAGATATTGCGGATGAAGCTGATCAGCGTTTTCACCATATTATTTCCCAGGCTACACATAACCATGCAGTGCAACTTTCGGTTGAAAATCTATGGGAACTTCGTCGTTCAACGCCCGAAATAGTAGCGGCCTATAACGATGTCTGCTCTCAAGGTATTGAACAACGAATAAAAGAACATACGGAAATTTTCAACGCCATCGCCAACAAAGACACTGCTGCCGCTCGTAAAGCAATGCACAGCCATTTTAATCGTCTAATAAATGCGTTATTTGATGCTAGTGAAGCGAGAGAGTTAGAAGAGATTAAACGGAAAACGGATAAGACAAGAGGCTTATATTCGATTTCTCATCTAAGTAAATAAATCACCTGCCTTGGTGAAAACCGTTTTTACGTATAGCACAAACAAAACAGGCTTCTTTCGAAGCCTGTTACTTAGTAGGATACTCAGAGTATTTTTGCTTTTCTTGTATGAGTTTGTATTTGAGTAAATCTGTTTTTACTAATACGGGTGTCTAAAAGTAGCGCGTCATCATTAGTCGCGTTAGCTTCAACTCAAAATATATAAACATCACGCCACTTTGTCAACCACAAACAAGAAAAGATATTACCAATAACCATTACCAATGAGCATTGAGAGGCTATAACGTTACCTTCTTCAACTTAGCTGCTTTTATTTAAATACGCATTTTGCGTACAAAATTACTTTACGGCATGCAAAATTCAGTTTAAAAAGCGCGCTATTGTTTAGTCTATAATTTCGAGTATTCTGCTCGTCATGGTTTTGCGAATTACAATCAAATGATCCTAAATACGTTTTTCGACTTCATACAAGAAAAATGGACGCTGATACAAGCATCGGTGTATACCACGACGTTTCTCATTCAAGTTTTGCTCATCGCAGTGATATACGCACTGGCCTTTATTCTGGCAAGACAAGTTAGAAGGCCTTTCAAGTTCACACGGGAAGCACCACAAAGCGGGGCACATACAATACACAACATGCTATTCAAACTTGGCGGCACACTGTTCCCCGTCATTACCATTAGCATACTCAAATTGACTACGGTTTTAGGTGAACAATTTCAATTCGATGCTTGGGTACTAGAAATAGCGGTTGTTGTGGCAGTTATGCTATTTGTTGCTTCCTTGATTAGAGGGTTTATAGATAACCCCGTTTTCGCCGGTTTCATGCGGTGGGTAGGCTTGCCTATTTTATTCTTACATTTAGTGGGCGTATTACCTGTTGTTACTAGTGCGCTGGAATCGATGTCGTTATCGATTGGCAATGTCGATATTTCAGCCTATGGAATAACACGCGTATTTCTTTTTGGCGGCTTGTTGTTTTGGTTAGGTCGAGCATCTAACACCCTTGGAAAAGACATTATTCGCAGCCACACCACGCTAGATGTGTCTACTAAAGAAGTGTTCGCAAAACTCTTTGAAGTTGCGTTATTTTGTATTGTATTCCTGCTGCTACTAAACGTGATGGGAATAAATCTAACCGCCTTAGCGGTATTCGGCGGTGCACTGGGCGTAGGGTTGGGCCTTGGGCTGCAATCTATCGCTTCAAACTTTATATCCGGCATTATTATATTGCTTGATAGGTCGTTAACCGTAGGTGATTTCGTAGAACTTGAAGACGGCCAAAAAGGTATCGTGCGGGAATTTAAAATGCGTTATGCGGTTCTCGAAACCTTCGACGGTAAAGACATACTCGTGCCTAACGAAAAGTTCATTAGCTCGTTATTAATCAACTGGACTCACAAAGATCCTAAACAGCGCTACCGTATCGATTTTTCAGTCGCTTATAAAACTGATATTCGAGCAAT
Source organism: Alteromonas sp. KS69 (assembly GCF_003989595.1). Taxonomy (NCBI): domain Bacteria; kingdom Pseudomonadati; phylum Pseudomonadota; class Gammaproteobacteria; order Alteromonadales; family Alteromonadaceae; genus Alteromonas; species Alteromonas sp. KS69. Next base: position 80,567 of record NZ_PYHU01000012.1, read on the forward strand.
GGTAGAAATTATAAAAGATGCAGTAGCTCAACATCCTCAGGTTATTAGTGGTGAAGACATCCCCTTTGAAGAACTGCCAGATTGCGAAATAGACAGTTTTGGTGACTCGGGCGTGAATATGTTTGTTGAGTTTTGGATGGATGGTGTTGATGATGGAAAAAACCGTGTTGGCGGAGACCTTTTATTAACCGTGTTCGAAACCCTGAGAGAACATCAGATTGAAATCCCCTTCCCTCAACGTGAAGTACGCGTGGTTAACGAAAACGGTATTGGTATTCGAAATACCACCCCTTAGTAGCGAGAAAGTAATACATTCCACTGCCATTGGGCATCGCGTAGATTTAGCAGGTCGATAAACTTCTGATAATCGGCCTGCCCCATGGCATGGGCCACCGTTTTTAGCTGAGCTTTGGCTCTTATAGCTTTCACCTGTAGTAACTCTAAGCGTTTGTCGGCACTTTCACCAAAGTTAGTGTCTAGAATTTCATTGGCTTTTTTATTTGCATCCCAAAAGGTTAGCACATAGCCAATGAGTTTCAGATGTACACCTATCATCTGTTTACTTTCCAGAACGTGAGCCAAAGTAGATGTAGTCAGCCTTTTTTTAAAGCCACTCTCCGTTTCTGGTTTTGCGCTAACTGATAAGTGCTCAAGTGCTTCTTTGTATTCTTCAATTAGCCTAATATGCTGCTCGCCCTCATACTGCTCACTTGAAAGTGAATTCAAATCCTCTGCCAGTATTTCTAGGTTCACAAGCTGTCGCTGTATCGTTGCCATGATTAGTTATTAAATACTTAGGTATGCTAGATGGTTTTATGGGTTATTGACTGATGCATCGCTAGCATTCAATCATTGCCTTATCATCACTACTTTGCAGGTATTTTCTGCCATTGCTACTCTGCATTCAGTCTTTACGCTTTGACTGTCATTTATTCATCGCCACTTCTATGCATTTACAACGAGATAATTTAAAACGAGATAATTTGCAACATGACTAAAGCGCGTATTAATTTTTATCTAAGCTGTTCAGTGTATAGAAAGTTTGCGGGAGGTGCAGCGTTAATCTTGGGTATCTTTCTAACGCCTTTCAGTGTTTCCTTTTATTTCTTCAATGTAAAAAACGCGGGCACTTCAATAATGCCCGCGTTTCTATTAAGTAAATGAGCCTTTAACTTTACTGATTTAAAGGGCTGCTTAAGTCATGACGTAAATCGAAGCGATCAAGGGTCATCACTTTTGTCCACGCATCTACAAAATCCTCTACAAATTTAGTTTTCGCGTTGTCGTAAGCGTAAACTTCAGACACTGCACGCAATTCACTATTTGAACCAAATACTAAATCAACAGGTGTAGCCGAGTAGAGTACCTCACCCGTTTTACGGTTTATGCCCTCATAAACAGCGGCGTCGTCTGTTTTTCTCCACTTCACATTCATATCAAGCAATGTGGTAAAGAAATCATTGTTGAGCGTACCTACCTTATTAGTGAAAACACCGTGAGTGCTATTGCCGTTATTCGCACCTAACGAACGCATACCACCAATTAGTACCGTCATTTCTGGAACGGTTAAGTTAAGTTGGTCTGCTTTATCTACCAGCATTTCTGCAGGTGAACGATAGCTAGTATCTGCATTGTAGTAGTTGCGGAATGCATCAGCCGTTGGCTCTAACAGTGAGAACGAGTTCACATCAGTTTGCGCTTGGGTTGCATCACCTCGCCCTGGTACGAACGGTACCGAAATTTCAACGCCTGCATCGGCAGCCGCTTTTTCAATAGCCGCCCCACCTGCTAATACAATGAGGTCAGCCAACGAAATTTTAGGGCTAGATGACTTACCGCCATTATAGTCTTTTTGAATTTCTTTTAATTTAGCGATCACAGCTTTAACGGTTTCAGGTTCATTTACCGACCAATCCATTTGTGGTGCAAGTGCAATACGAGCACCATTTGCGCCACCTCGGTAGTCAGATGCTCGAAAACTTGCCGCCGAGCCCCAGGCTGTTTTAACTAACTGTTGTACGCTAAGCCCCGAATCTAAAATAGTTGCTTTTAACTTTTTCGCGTCGCCATCACTAACTAGCTTGTGATCAGTAATGGTTACTGGGTCTTGCCATACAAAATTTTCTTCAGGAATATCGTTACCAAGATAACGTGCTTTAGGGCCCATATCGCGGTGGGTTAGCTTGAACCAAGCCTTAGCAAAGGCGGTTTGATATTCTTTTGGATCAGCAAGGAAGCGTTCTGCTATCTTACGATATTCTGGGTCATACTTAAGCGCGAGATCGGCCGTTGTCATAACCGGAGCATGTCGCTTCCCTTCTACATGAGCGTCTGGCACTGCTGTTTGCGCAGACTCATCAGTAGGTATCCATTGAATAGCGCCTGCCGGGCTGCGAGTTTGTTCCCACTCAAAACCAAGCAAGTTTTGCAGATATAAACTGGTCCAACGGGTAGGAAGTTGGGTCCAAGCACCTTCTAAACCACTAGTCACTGTGTCTTCAGAATGTCCTTTGCCACAGTTGTTCTTCCAACCAAGGCCTTGTTCTTCCACACCTGCACCACCAGGTTCTGCTTCTAAACAGTCTGCAGGCTTGTGAGCGCCATGCATTTTGCCAAATGTATGACCGCCAGCGATAAGCGCCACTGTTTCTTCATCATTCATGGCCATGCGATTAAATGCGGTGCGAATGTTCTTCGCTGAACCCAAAGGATCAGGCACACCTTTAGGCCCTTCCGGATTAACGTAAATTAAACCCATGTGCGTCGCGCCTAATGGGCGTTGCAACTCTCCGCCCTTTTCTTCTCGATCGCTAGCCAGCATTTCTACTTCAGGTCCCCAATAAACCATATCAGGTTCCCAGTCGTCGGTACGACCACCCGCATAACCATAGGTATCAAAACCCATGTTTTCCATACCTACCGTGCCGGCAAGTATCATAAGGTCACCCCAAGATAATGCTTTCCCGTACTTTTGCTTTATTGGCCAAAGCAATCGGCGCGCTTTATCTAGGCTTGCATTATCAGGCCAGCTATTGAGCGGGTCGAAACGCATTTGGCCACCATCGCCCCCGCCTCGACCATCTAACGTACGATATGTCCCCGCACTATGCCATGAAAGTCGGATAAAGAATGGACCATAGTTTCCATAATCTGCAGGCCACCAATCTTGAGAGGTCGTCAGCAATTCATTCACATCCGCTTTAACTTGGTCTAAATCGAGTGAAGAGAATGCTTTTGCGTAGTCAAAGTCATCGCCTAGCGGGTTTGAGCGGCTGTCGTGATCACGAAGTTGAGATAGGTTTAATTGTTCTGGCCACCAAAAATTATTCGTTCTAGCCTGAAAAGGCTGAACCATGCCAGACCCTTTTGCGCCGGCTGGTTTGCTAATTTCATTGTTAGCAAATGAATGCGACGTACCTAGTGCCAATGAAATCAAGCCTGCTAATGTAGCCTTGCGTACCCTGGTAATTTTCATATTGTTGTTCCATTTATTATGTGTATACATCTGCAAATGTATGCGTTTTGTAGTTCGCCCACCCGCCACAATTTGCAGTTAACAATTAATTCACATAGTTAATGTAGTTATCGGTTCGCTTAAAGGACAGTTAAAAAATTGAATTAACCCGATAGGAAATACTGATTAAGGCATTCGTTCTAAAAACAGATATTTAAAAACGTTGACTCAATCAACCTGAAAAACGTGTTTACGCATTTCAGAAGCCGTGTACTCTTTTCATACCCCAAGAAAGTTATGCCGTACAACTTTTAATCGGCGGCTAAAACTTACTCAACTTGAACATAAAACTGAGTAAGACCGTGAAACTCTTTCCCAATATTTCCCTCGTTTAAGACAATTTTACGCTGGCACGCCGATTGAATAGTCAGTGTTATCAAACGTGAAGCATTTCATCTTCACGTGGATCTTCCTTTATCGGAAGCTAATGGAACGTTGGAAATTAAAACGAGGATGTCATTATGAAAAACACACTTACAGCACTTGCAGGTATTGCAGCACTTACATCATTCGGTAGTTTTGCTCAGTCAAACGACTACTCTCTCGACGAAAGTGGTTTCTATGTTGGTGGTAACTACGGATACCTTCGCGTAGAAGGTGAAGACGATTTTGATGACGACAAAGATGTATGGCAAGGACTTGTCGGTTATAAGTTCAACGAATGGGTTGCGGTAGAAGGTAGTTTTATCGACTTCGGTGACTATGGCAACGACATTGCTGGCGGAGATACCGATGGGTACACGGCGGCGATTAAAGGAATTCTTCCAATAACAGACCGTTTTTCACTGTACGCTAAAGCGGGACAGTTGTGGTCAGAAACAGAATATAACCTAGGCGGTGTTTCTAGTGACTATGACGACGAAAGTCTTTTCGTTGGCGCAGGCTTAAGTTATGCCATCACAAAAAACTTTTTGGTTAACGCCGAATACACAGTGTATGACGCCGAGCTAGATGCAGAAGAAGCCGTAGATGATATCGACGATACTAACTTTGAGACAGATTTAAAGCAGGCAAGCATCGGTGTTGAATATCGATTCTAAATACCAAAGTTAATTGAGTTCCCCCTAAATGCGGCGCTTTACAGCGCCGCATTTTTATTTACATCCCTTACTAAAAACAGTTACCTCCAAAACAGGTTAATGAATGTCAAGCTAACGACATGTTTTTGAGATAGCATAATTCATTCCTACAAACGAAAAGACGGCAGTAGACCTCATGCTAACACTTGCTCTTATCTACCTTGGTGCTGCGCTAATCGCTGTACCTATTGCTAAACGATTGGGTTTGGGCTCAGTGCTAGGCTATCTCATTGCTGGGATTTTAATTGGTCCATTTGTTTTATCGCTAGTGGGCGACCAAACCGAAGTGATGCACTTCGCTGAGTTTGGGGTAGTGATGATGCTGTTTCTTATTGGGCTTGAGTTGCAACCTTCCCGATTATGGACCTTAAGGCATTCAATCGTGGGGCTAGGAGGACTACAAGTGTTGCTCTCGACCGGGGCTATTTTTGCCATCACCTATTATGGATTGGGGCTTGCTTGGCAAAGCGCATTGGCAATTGGCTTGATGCTAGCGCTCTCTTCAACCGCTATTGTTATCCAATCTCTGGAAGAAAAAGGCTGGTTAAAATTAGACGCCGGCCAAAATAGTTTCTCGGTTCTTTTATTTCAAGACATCGCCGTTATTCCTATATTGGCACTTATGCCGCTACTTTCATTCCTTCCCGCTAGTGCCGTTGATGGGTCTAACCACTCACTGGTATCGGATTGGTCTGCCATGGGTAAAGTGGGTATTTCTATTGCCGTGATTGTTACCATTATTCTGGCGGGCAAATACATTTCCACCCCCATATTCAGGTACATCTCCCAAACTCATATGCGAGAAATATTCACGGTTTTCGCGCTATTCTTAGTGATTGCAATAGCACTACTGATGCAGACCGTCGGCCTTTCCCCAGCATTAGGCACCTTCTTGGCGGGCGTGGTGCTTGCAGAGAGTGAATTTAGACATGAACTTGAAGCTGATATTGAGCCCTTCAAAGGGCTGTTACTAGGGCTATTTTTCGTTACCGTTGGCGCATCGATTGATTTCGGATTATTAGCTGAGAACAGTTTACTTATATTACTGCTGGTTGTTGGTCTTGTGGCTATTAAAGGTTTAGTGCTTTATGGCTTAGCCCATCTCTTTTCGATTAATTCTCGTCAGCGACTATTGTTCACTTTAGCCCTAGCACAAGGTGGGGAATTTGCCTTCGTGCTACTTTCACTATCTCGAGAGTTGAGTATTTTAAGTTCTCAGGAAGCCAATATTGTTACCTTAGTCGTGGCACTTTCCATGGTTATTACCCCATTACTATTAATGGTTTACGACCGTGCACAGAAATTTCAAAAGTCATCAGCACCTGCATTTGATAAGCCTGAGGAAATAGAGGCTTCTCGACATGTGATTATTGCGGGCTACGGTAGATTTGGGCAAGTTATTGGACGACTGTTAAAGGCCCAAGGTTATGAAGTAAGCGTACTTGATCACAGCCCTAGCCAAATCGACTTGTTGAGACGCTTCGGTAACAAAGTCTTCTACGGCGACGCCGCCAGAAAAGAATTATTAGAAGCGGCAGGGGCAAATTCTGCCGACCTGCTTGTTATTGCCATAGATGACCCGCACAAAACAATCGAAATTATCGACATTGCTCGTAAGCATTACCCAAATTTGAAGTTAGCGGTACGGGCTAGGGACAGGCGCCATGCTTATGAACTTATTCGTATGAAAGTCGGCACCTTTAACCGAGAAACTTTCGACTCTGCATTGGTACTCGCGGTTGAATCATTAAAATTATTGGGGAACGATGATATCGATGCCGAACGCGCAGGAAGGCTATTTAGAGAACATGATGTTGAATCCATGAACCTACTTGCCGAATTGTGGGGTGATGACCACTCTTATGGCGTCGCAATTAAACAGCGGATGGATGACCTCACCCAAGTATTAGCACAAGATACTGAAGCACAAGATATGTTTAATACCTGTGATAGTACTCGAGACCCTAATAAAGCTAACGAGGCGAAAGAAGGATGAAAGTGAATAAAGGCAAAACTGCAACGATAGAATAGCCATAATAAAGTATATATTTTAATAACTTTATCTAATTTACGATACCAGCCTTAGGATGAGTGCCCTATTGCACTCTTTATACTTTGGTATAATCCTGCCTCGAATTAATCTTAAGGGCTGAGTGTTGTACTTTTTTCTAGCCACCTGCATTATTGTTTCTATCGCGGTATGTGCGGCACTTTGCGGCTACTTCACGATAAAAACGGTTTATCAGAAAAAAACAATATTTCGCTACTGGTCAATTGCCAGTGGCTTGCTTTGCGGTAGTTTAATTTCACGTCTTAGCGATACCCTATATGCACTCCCTTCTTCATATTTCATTTTGGGGCTTATAGCTCTTGTAGTCGGTTTCTATCAGGTCTTTTTGGGGTTGGAATCGCTACAAAAACACAAAGACTACAAACTTAACCGCCATGCACTTCCTGTCCTAGGGGTAGGAGTTAGTGGAATTTGTGTATTGTGGTCAATGCCTGCGCTGGCCGAATCTGTGGCTATGTTTTTTTGTGCTGCACTTGTGCTGTTAAGTGAGGGCGTGCTTTACAATGATAATAGAGTAAAAGAGGAAAAGCGTGCCTTGCTCCGCCATTTGCTGCTTATTTCGTCTTTTTCACTTTTCTTACATGGCACGGTATCGGTGGTAAATTCAATTACCGGTGGTATGGATGACTTGTCGTTGCTGTACAAGCTCACCTCTGTGCTGATGGTGATAACCGCTGCATTAATCGTTTTATCGTTGACGCGATGTAGCACAGAGCCAAAATCTCAATCACTTTATCATCGTCCGCTTAGAGGCTCTGGTGCGGTTTTACTAAAACGTGACGACTTTATTCAACAATCCATTAAAAAGCTTCAACAAACTAACAAACATGAAAATGTACTGTTGCTAGTTGAAATAGATGGCTACCAAGACGTGATAGATAACTACGGCGCGAGTGCCGGTGAAAGCGCCAGTTCTCAAGTGGGGCAGTCTCTTATTCATTTTACCCGTTCAAATGATATAGCGGGGCAAATAAGCGAAAGTAAGTTTGCGATTATGCTAAGCGGTGTCACTATTGACTCGGTTCATGTGGTTGCTGATAGATTGGTAAAACAAGTATTTTCCAAAAATGTCCAAACGCTAGACAGCGCGCCCATGTTTACTGCCAGTATCGGTATTGCACCTTCCTCTGACATCGTATTCGCGTGGCAAAAAGGAGCGCCGCTTGATGAAGCCAGCATTGTACGGCAAGATGGAACCAGTTTGGTTTACATGCTGCCATCGCTTATAGTGGCCACACTGTAAGTTAAATGTGTTAACACCTCAATTTGAGTTCATCTATTCATTACGCCTCAATTACTCTATTTCTGTGAAAAAGTTACATTCTCCAATTCTAGCTAATTGAAAAATATTCACTCGCAAAGTGTTAAAACCAAGAAATATTAGTAAGTTAGCATTTTAGCCTAGCACTGCTGTGATCCGGAACGTTTCCTGCAACTTCTCTCGTATATTTACTTTATTACACGGAAGCGATGTCGGGAGACAACATGGTTGATAACAATAATATATTCAAACCAGGTGAAAATTGTTGGGTTAGCAGCAAAGCTAATTTTGTAGCGCCACTTATAGACTGTGGTAATTATTACAAAGCGCTACACAGCGCTATTGTAAAAGCCAAGCACAGTATTTTTATCATAGGATGGGACATTGATAGTCGCATACGCCTTTTAAGAGGCGATGATGAAGCAAACAGTGCAGCCCCGAGTGTTGTCAGCGATTTACTTGCATGGAAAGCAGAAAGTAACCCCGACTTAAACATTTACCTGCTACGCTGGGATTCTTCTCTCGCATTTTTCTCTAAACGAGAAATGTGGGCAAAAGAAGTGTGGGAAGAAAAAACCCCAGATAACGTGCAAACCGAGCTTGATGACACCATCCCTATGGGCGGCAGTCAGCACCAAAAAATTATCGTGATTGATGATGAGCTGGTTTTCTCTGGTGGCATGGATATTTCAACGAATCGCTGGGACACCCGTGACCACCCCGTAGTATCTGAAGAACGAGATGGGCCCGACGGTGAGTACCCTCCGCTACACGATGTGCAAATGGTATCTTCCGGTCCAGTAGTGGCTGATTTTTCTAAACTGGTTCGTTGGAGGTGGTTGCGGGTTGCCGAAAGTGAACCGGTAGAGATTCGCGCCCAAGCCGATACGTCTGTAGATGGTCCTATTCCCGACACGTGGCCTGAAGGTTTTCCGCCCATCTTTGAAGAAGTCGACTGTGCGCTAGCTAGAACAATTCCGTTTATGGACGAAGTTGAGCCAGCGCAAGAAGTACGCACCATGCTACTTGATTTAATCGGTCAAGCCGAGTCGCTTATCTACATTGAGAATCAATTTACTACTCGTCAGGAAATTGCCGAAGCGTTGAACAAACGTATGAAGGCACGTCCTGACTTACACGTCATTATTGTCAGTTCTTACGAGCCTAAAGGTAAATTCGAATGTGAAGCCTTTTGGGCAAGTCGCATAGAATTTAAATCTATTCTTGAAAAAGACATCGACCCTAAAAGAGTAAAGTTGACTTACTCGTCGTGCGAAGACTTACAAGGCAGAAAAGCCTACAAGCGCATACATTCTAAGGTAATGACCGTTGACGACAAATACTTAGTGATAGGATCGTCTAACCTAAGTAACCGTTCTATGACACTAGATACAGAAATTGACGTTGTGCTTAGCGGCAACAGCGAGCTAAACCGAGCGGCAATTTTGAATGTTCGTAACGATTTACTTGCTGAGCATACCGGTAGAGATATCTCAGATATGCCTGCACTGTTTGCAGAAGAATATCCTGTTGAAGCATTAATCCATGGGCAAATTGCACACGGATATGTATTAACCGAAGTTCGTGATGAAGTTTTCACTACGCAGTCAGTGAATAATGTATTTCGTTCTTTATCAGATCCAGAGGAGCCTTTAATTTCTATGCCTTCTTTTGATGGTGGGGCGCTACCCGCGCGTAACCCAAGACGTAGAACTATTATGATCATGTTGGGGCTAGCCGTTATTGCTGTGCTCGGTGGCCTGATGTTCTGGGCGAGCCAATCCATTTCGTGGTTAAGTGGTGAGAGTATTAATGCGTTCCTTGAAAAGAGCAGAGGCACTTACTTTGCACTGCCTACGGTATTATTGGTTTATGTAGTGGGAGGCATACTCTTCTTCCCCGTTACCGTATTGTCATTAGCGGTTGCCGCTATCTTCGGCCCTATTTGGGGGCCAATATACGGCATCATGGGTGCCCTGCTAAGCTCTGCTATTTTATTTGCTATCGGTAAACTTTCTGGTGACGCTGGCCTTCGGAAGGTGGGTGGACCGAAAGTAGAAGCATTGGATGAGAAACTGAAACAAAGTGGAATAGTGGGTGTTGCTGCCATTAGAATGTTGCCTATTGCCCCCTTTAGCTTAGTAAACTTAGTTGCAGGTATTTCATCAATTGGTTTATTACAGTTTCTGATCGGTACTTTCTTTGGCATGTTCCCCCCAATGATTGCGAAAGGATTGGTAGGTGACTCTATAACTCAAATCTTCCGCAACCCGTCGGTTGAAACCATTAGCTATTTAGTAGGCGGTATTGTGCTTTGGGGCTTAATGATTTGGGGCTCTCAAAAGTTCGCTCGCTATTATCAAGAATCTCGTCAAAAACGTGCATCGGAAAGTAAAGAATGTGCCGCATAATTAGTTACAACATTCATAGTGGGCTAGGCAGGGACAAGTTACAAAATTATCACCGAATTGGGCAATTTCTAGCTGAATCGGGTGCCGATATTGTACTTTTACAAGAGATGGATACACGCCCATCCGAGCGTGCGATTGAGCGAGATATTGAAGATATTTGTGCTAAAAATGTCTACAACTTGGTGTCTGCCCCTGCCCTGCATGAGCCAAGCGGATGGTATGGCAACGCTATATTGTCGCGCTTCAACGTTATTGAACAAGAAACCTTTGACGTAAGCCAGCAGGGGCGACAGCCCAGAAATGTGCAAGTGGTAGTGTTACAAACTGACAAAGGACCCCTTACTGTCGTTAACACCCATAAAGGACTTAAGCGATTAGAGCGCCGCTCGCAATTCGCATTGTTGCATGATTATCTTGAGCAAAGGATGCAAGCCCATCCCATGCCATTGGTATTGGCGGGAGACTTCAATGAGTGGCAATTCTTTTCACGGGCTTTCACCTCGTTGAACAAGCTTTTGAATCAACATAAGGTAGGCGCTACCTTCCCGAGTCAATTTCCAATTTTCTCTTTAGATCGTGTGTGGGTAAGTGACGACATCACGGTTTCAGAATGCAAAAAGCTGACATCAAAAAAGGCGAGCGTCTTTTCTGACCACCTGCCAGTTCAACTCGACATTAGACTTCCAGAAGCCAATACGCCTTTCATTTCTGACTGATCAGTAAACGCTAAGGAGCCTCGCCAGTGTTGCAGCGCCTGCTCACTGGCGACAACTTGTTTTATCACTTTAAGCATTTTTAAGACGGCTTCGTTTAAAGGGCTCGTTTTGTTAGTCGCAGCTAGCACCAATCGCTGCATTTCCGGCTCAACTATTTTTAACGTAGAAACCAAGCCCGATTCTTCAAGATGAAAAATGGCCGATGTTGGTAGTATCATTACCCCTTCTCCTTGCATAACTTGTCGCAACCCTGTCATCAACTGCCCCGAATAGGCTAAATTATGCTGCAAATTGACACCCGTCGCTTTTTCATAATGTTCGATAAGCTTGCCTAATGCGTCTTTATTGCCAGGCGATAATAGAGGGAATTGGCTCAACGCCCAAAACGGGATACTTTCTCTGCCCGCAAGGTGGCTGTACTCACTGGATGTTGCTTGATTAGCCATTACCAAGTGCAAGTTTTCACGAATAAGCGGTGAAACCGTCATAAACCTTGGGTCAACGTCTTGCTCGTAGGTTAATGCAATATCGACTTGCCGCCCTTCTAACCACCCCTTTACTGAATACGAAGGGCCAGTACTTATTTCCAATTTTAGTTTTGGATGGTTTTGCTTTACTTCTGCAATAAGCGGCATGGAAAGTACATTACCGATAGACGGAAGCATACCCACTTTTACAGTACCCGCCGTTTTCCCCACTAACTCTCGCAGTTCAGATTTAGCGTTATTAATATCATCCATGAGCCTAGTGGCATGAGTGAGAAACAAATCGCCCGCTGGGGTTAACGTTACCCCAGAGAAGGTTCGACTTAGCAACTGCGCCCCCATCTCTCTTTCGAGGCTTGCTAATTGCTGACTAATGGCAGGTTGAGCGATATCAAGCTCACGTGCTGCACCTGCAATACTGCCTTTGTGTACTGTGGTTAAAAAATACTGAAGTTGCTTAGAGTTCAAAGTCTAATTTCCCGAATATGACAGTTTTTAACACGTTGCCATAAAGCACAGGTCGCTTTATTAAGATTAAAATCAGCAAGTTACATGCCATCGACTAGTAAAGCTGCCCTCACACTTGTAAAAATTACGTTAATCTCAAAGTTGCATTTATTTTTTTCATACTAAGCTAGAACAATTAAAGACATTAGAATCAGATAGTTAAATACAGCCTCAATACTTTTCTTATACCCCTCAATATTCTTTTTTCTTTCGCGATTTTAAAAGAATTTTTAGCCTGAGTGTCAATACAGGTAACCACACAAAACATTTATAAGATGCAGTATGCATCAAGGTGGTGCTTGTTATGCCAAACGTGGGCGGCATTAGTCCCTGCTCCAAGTGAAGAATAACAACTCATAACGGCTCGTTTTAGGGAACACACATGAGAAAAAACAAGATACATAATGCAATTGCACTAGCGTTCACTGGAATCTCTCTATCTTTGGCAGCACCACTCGCGTTAGCGCAAGAAGCTGAAGAAACCGCAGTAGATACTCAAAATGTTGAAAAAATTGCTGTTGTCGGTGCACGTGGTGCACCTCGCTCAGTAACTAGCTCTCCTGTACCTGTTGATGTATTAAGTGCTGAAGATATTGAAGCAGTAGCCTTCACCGACATGAACAACGTACTGATGACACTCGTGCCATCTTACTCCGTTGGTCGCCAACCTATTTCAGATGGTGGTACCTTCATTCGTCCTGCAACGCTACGTGGTATGCCTACAGACAAAACTCTAGTGTTGGTTAATTCTAAGCGTCGTCACAGAGCTGCACTAGTGTCTATCGGTGGGTCTGGTACACAAGGGCCTGATATCGCGACTATTCCTACCGCTGCGATTGGCAGTGTAGAAGTACTGCGTGATGGTGCTGCAGCACAATATGGCTCCGATGCTATTGCAGGGGTTATTAACTTCCAGCTAAAAGAGAACACTGAAGGTGGGTCTTTCACCGCTGACTACGGTAGCTATTTTGAAGGTGACGGCGACCAAATTACCATTACAGGTAACAAAGGTTTTGCGTTAGGTGATGATGGTTTTTTAAGTATTTCAGCAGAATACTCAGATAGCGAAGCCACCTTCCGTGGCGAGCAATACTGTGAATCTTGGTTCTGTGTGGATGAACAATCAGAACAATACATTGCAGATGCCGCCGCAATGGCTAGCTCAGTGCATGATTCAGATGTAGTTCAGCCTTGGGGACAGCCAGATACTAGTGGTACTCGTATCTTTTTCAATGCTGGCTATGCATTAACGGCTGAAATGGAGCTTTACGCGTTTGGTAACTACTCTGAAAGTGAAGGTAGCGGTAACTTCTATTATCGTTACCCGGGTAACGGCACTATTGAAGATATTCGGCTAGAAGATGGTTCTATATGGAGCCCTACTGAATTTTTCCCAGGTGGCTTTACGCCGCGCTTTTCTGGCGATGTAACCGACTACTCTTTTGTTGGTGGTATTAAAGGAATGTCTGGCGACTTAGGCTATGACATAAGTGGTCGTTACGGATATAACGATATTTCATATACGCTTGCCAATACGATTAACCCATCTATGGGTAATGAGTCACCGACATCATTTAAGCCCGGTGACCTAACTAACGAAGAAACGCAAATTCAGGCCGATTTCACTTACGATTTTAACGAATATATTTTGGCCTTCGGGGCAAGCTATCTTGACGAGTCTTATGAAATTTCAGAAGGCGGAGTAGATTCTTACTTTGCAGGGCCTTACGCAACCTCTGATCCTTGGGGCTTCTGTGACGGAGATGCAGCTAGTGCAGCTGGTTTAGCCGTCATTGGTACCGGTTCAACGCTAAATTGTGCTGACAGTGATGATGCGGTTTATACCGTGGTGGGTGTAGGCTCAAATGGTTTCCCTGGTTATTCACCTGACTACTCAGGTACGTATAGCCGTGACTCTTATGCGGTATATACTGATATTTCTGGTGACATTACCGACGAATTGTTCGCACAAGCCGCTATACGTTATGAAGACTATTCAGACTTTGGTTCTGAGGTGGTTTATAAGGTTGCGGGTATTTACCAAATTAATGACGAAATTGCAGTAAGAAGTTCATACGGTACGGGCTTTAGAGCACCGACGCCAGGTCAACAAGGTACAACAAACGTATCTACTCGTTTACCTGATGGTTTTCCAGTAGCAACGGGCTTGTTCCCTGCTGGTGGCGATGTAGCCCAAGCATTAGGAGCTGAAGAATTACTTCCTGAAAAATCAACTAACTTTACACTTGGTTTAACCGCTAGTTTTGGTGATTTAACGCTTACTGCCGATTACTACAACATTAAACTAGAAGACAGACTGTACTCAGTATCTACACGAGATGTATCTACTACGGTAGTCACTGACCCAGACGCTGATGGTTATGATGCCTACCAGAACTACTTGGCGCTATCAGGTGCGGGCGTTTCTGGTGCAGAATCAATTGGTGGTGTGTTCTTCTTCCAAAATGCGTTCGATACAGTCACTGAAGGTGTTGATCTCGTTGCCACTTATAAAATGGAAACGACCTACGGTTCAACTATGATTACAGGGTCTATTAACTATAACGATACCTCGTTCGACTCTGATCCTAGCGAATTCTTGGACCCCGAGGACATATACGATTTTGAACATGGTACGCCAGAAATGCGCGGTGTGTTCTCTGTGACACATAGTTATGATGTGTGGTCTGCGGTAGCACGATTGAGTTACTACGGTGAATACGAAAATGTAGGCAGCGATGATGGTACCGTAATCGATGCCGAAACAATTCAAACCTACGGCTCTGAATTTATGTTTGATATTGAAGGGTCATACCTTATCAATGAAAACCTAACGTTATCAGTAGGTGTACGTAACCTATTTGATAGCTATCCAGACCCTTCAACAAATGGTGACGCCTGCTGTGGTCAAGTCTATGACTCAGGATCAGTCGTCGACTGGCAGGGTGGTTACTACTACACCCGCTTAGCGGCAAGGTTCTAAAAACAACTAATACTAAACACCGGCAAATGCCGGTGTTTATGTTTTCACCCCTCGTTTTATAAGTAAAATTTAAAGGTCTATTCATGTTATTAGAAGTATTTGCTGGAGATGTAGTTTCATGGAAATAGAGCTTCTCTGGTTCGTTGTTACTCTTTGTATTACAGGTGCTATTGCTGGCATTACTGCTGGTCTTTTTGGTAATGGCGGTGGGTTTGTTGTTGTTCCCGCTCTATTAGCCGTATTTCCATTTTTTACGCCCCCATCCCAAGAGCTAGTGAAAGTTGCAATAGGCACTTCTTTAGCTTCTATTGTGGTATCGAGTACCCGCTCAGTTATGGCTCACCATAAAAAAGGCGCTGTAGATTTTGATATTCTAAAATCATGGAGCATCTGGATAGTATTGGGCGTAATAGGCGGTATTTATATTGCCAGTAGCACAAGTAGCGATGGTCTAACGGTCGTTTTTGCGGCAGGTGTTTTACTTTATTCTATTTACTTCTTGTTCCCAGAATTTGTCATTCGCCCTGGTGTGGCATTGTCTATGCCTGAAGGTGTGGCTAAATCAGTACTCGCTTTTGTACTAGGGGGCTTTTCGGCCCTTCTGGGGATTGGCGGAGGCACGCCCATGGTAATTACTATGGTTATCTGTCAACGCACAATCCAGCAAGCAGTAGCCACTGCTGCTGGCGTTGGTTTCCTAATAGGTCTTCCAGGCGCTATCGGCTTTCTGTTTATGAAACATCCTGAAACCGCCATTTTGCCCGTAGGAACTATAGGCTATATCAACATTCCCGCATTAGTTGCCATTAGCATTGGTGCCATTATCACTGCCCCAATGGGAGCAAAAATGGCGCATAACTTCAGCGAGAAAAAATTAAAACGAATGTTTGGTATTTACTTAGTAATTGTTTCTAGCGCTATGTTTTACAAGGCCCTATAAACACTTACGATGTTTGAGATAAGGAATTAACAATGTCACATAATGTTTCAAGACGCCTATTTTTGGGTGGTAGTGCTGCCGCTACTGCCATTGGTGCCTCAGGCTTGATTACGTCTGCGGGGCTTCAAGCTGCAACACCCGCTATGTCCAAAGTACTCTATGGCCCTAAGCCAGGTATCGCCAAACTAAATGCTAATGAAAACCCATTTGGGCCAAGTAAAGCAGCATTGAAAGCGATTGCTACTGCTTCTGCAGAGGGCGGCGCATACTATGCCTACCCCGCTGCAATGACGTTGCTAGACATGATTGCGGAACGCCACGGAATTACACCTAAAAATATTTCGTTAAGTGCAGGCTCTAGCCCAATCCTTTCTTATGCAGCCCTTGCGGCAAGCAAAAAGGGAAAAATATTAGGCCCCGATCTTTTCTGGGATACCACCTCAAAAGCACCAGAGAAACAAGGTGCTCCTGAGATTGTTCGGGTACCTAACACGAAAGATTTGGCAATCGATTTGGATGCCATGTATGCAGCCATTGATGACAGCGTTGGTATGGTGCATATCACCAACCCTAACAACCCAACCGGACGCCTTCTAGACCCTGCCAAGCTTCGAGAGTTTTGTATCAAGGCTTCGAAAAAGACGTTAGTACTTGTTGATGAAGCGTATAATGAACTCACCGACGATCCGCCCGCAAACTCAATGATTCCGTTAGTAAAAGCCGGACACAATATTATTGTTGCACGAACCTTTTCTAAAATTTACGGGTTAGCGGGCATGCGTGTTGGTTACATGATTGCCTCTGAAGAAAATACTGAGTGGATAAATCGCTACGGCATGGGTGGCTACACGCTGAACCAAGCAGGTTTAGCCGCAGCAATTGCGTCTTACAATGATGAAGCTTTTCTAACGTTTGTTAAAGATAAAGTTATAGAAGCAAAAGGCTTAGTGATGGATGGCCTCAAGGCCAATGGCCTAACCGCACTTCCTTCTAGTACTAACTTTATTTTTGTGGACCTTGGTAAAGGAGATGCTGAATTATTTAGAGCCGCGATGGCGGAGAAAGATATTCACATCCGCGGTATTTATCGTACCTATACTAATTGGTCGAGAGTAAGTATGGGTAAAATCGCAGATGTGCAGCGGTATGTTGATGCCATTCCACAAGCACTTGAAACGATGACTAAAAAACAAAACGCTTAACTGAGTTAAAACATCGTAATATTATGCGTGCAGCCACGTTAGGCTGTACGCCTCTCTTATTCCCCCCCTTATCAACTAGTATTTACACGTAAAGTATAATGCTCATAAATGCCCTCTTTGTCATATACTCTTAAAGTATCTTGCGCAAATACACCAACCTAGGTTTTAGAATCTCAGTATGTCTACTAAGCTTCTTTCAGGCGCTAAGAAATTGCACACACTGTATTAACAGACGTTAAAGGAGGCTGTTGATGGCACTATCTGTTTTAGTTACTGACGACTCTAAATTGTCACGCCGTAGCGTAAAAAAGTCGTTACCGCCGGAGTTAGACTACGATATTTCAGAAGCAACTAATGGCCAAGAAGCCATAGACTTGTTAGCGGAAAACACCTTCGACCTTGTGTTGCTTGATTTAACCATGCCAGACGTAGATGGCGTGGATGTGTTGGAATACTTATCTAAGCGTGAACAATGCTTTCCTAACGTTATTGTAATCAGTGCAGATTTTCAGCCTGAAAAACAGCGCATCGTACTGTCCTTAGGGGCGAAACGATTTATTAGAAAACCGTTAGATAAAGAAGAACTGGCAATGACTATGTTTGAGTTGGGGTATTTATGAGCGCTGTAATACCATTAGAAGAGGAACAACGCGATGCGCTGCAAGAATTGCTTAATATTTCAATGGGCCAAGCAGCAAATTCACTCGCGCAACTCATTGAAACCAAAATTGATATTTCAATCCCTAAAATAACCTCAGTGACCCCCACTCAGCTATATACCTTGCTGTTTGGTTCTGACGATACTTTTCATACCCGCCAGTCTTTTTTAGGTGATATTCAAGGTGAAGTGATGTCAGTACTTTCTCGTTCTGGACTGAGCGAGATGGCAAAACTGATGGAGTACAGTGAACCGCTCAGTAAAGAAGATGTAGAAGAAATTATACTTGAGCTGTCTAATATTCTCGCCGGCGCGTGTTTGGCAGGCTTATCAAGCCAATTAGAACTGACCACCAATTTGAATATGCCAACGTTGTTTACCCCTAACAAAGAAAACTTCGATGAGCTAAAGTGGCAACATAGTTTGGTCATGGAAGTACAATTCACTGTCGCTGTTTCATCCTTTTCTATGCGCGTTGTTTTCTGCTTAGATGACGATTCACTGACAAGAATGAAAGATACCTTAGATGAACTACTAGAATAATGTTTGAGCAACTGGTTGAAAAACTTCCGGTTGGAATTGGCATCGTTGATGAAAACTTTTTGGTGGTTTATTTAAACGACTTTTTTAAAGACCGCCTTCCTCACGAGAATCGCGCTTCGTACAAAGATACACCGGTTACCGAAATTTTTAGCGACCAAGGTAAGTTTCTAAAGCGAAGACTAAAATCGGTTTTTGTTCTGCAGCATCCAAGCTTCAGCTACTGGGAGCAGCGCCCTCATATATTTCCGTTTAAAAGCAGTAGGCCGATTACTGGCGAAGAAACACAGATGTATCAAAACATGGAGATATTGCCGGTAAAGGACAAAAGTACTGGGAAAAAATATGCGTGCATTTTTTTACAAGATGTTACCGCGCAGGCCAGTTATTTTCGTACCCAACAAAAGCTATCTGCCGCACTAAAAGAAGAGCACGAAGCTCAACGTAAACTAATTCGTAAACTTGATACCGCCCAATCTCAACTCATTCAAGCGGAAAAGATGGCATCAACGGGTCAATTAGCGGCGGGCATTGCGCATGAAATAAATAACCCTATTGGTTTTATCAACGCAAACCTATACACCTTGTCACAATATGCCAATAACTTAATATCCATCTGCGATGGGGTAGAAAATCACGTTGCTGATTTCAACGATGAACTAAAAGAACAAATCAAAAACCTTTTCGAAGCACAACACTATGATTTGATAAAAGACGACATTGAAGAGTTGCTTGAAGAATCAAAAGCTGGCTTAAATCGAGTTAAAGATATTGTCGATAATCTAAAACAATTTTCCCTCGACAGCACACAAGGCAGTCAGGTTGTAGATTTAAACGACGTCGCCACGCAAACCATCAAGTTGGTATCTACCCAATATGCTTCTCACCACTATAAGGTGGAATCTCCCGACGAAAAGATAGAAATAACGGCAAACCCAGGGATGATAAAACAAGCCTTAATGAACATATTACTCAATGCCGCCCAGGCTATTCCAGACAAAGGCTACGTTAAGTTAACACTATTAAAAAATAACGAGAACGTCACAATTAAGGTACTCGACAGCGGTGAAGGTATTGAGCAAAAAAATATGAAAAGAGTCTTCGAACCTTTTTTTACTACCCGCCCTGAAGGTCAAGGCCAAGGGTTAGGCTTGTCCACCGCCTATACCATTGTAGAAAAGCACAAAGGAAAAATTTCAGTCAATAGCAAAGTGGGTAAAGGTACAGTGGTTACAATAGCGCTACCTATCATCTCAGAAGCCGAGTCAACTACAGCCCCTGAGTAACATCTATTGTTGCACCCCATACAGATAAAGTCCTTCATCAGATAAATGGCGTGTTATCTTTCCATGAGACAAGAGGTAGTTTAAATGGGACACACACTCGGCTACGGCAAATACGATATTTCTACCACTCAGTTCCCGTTTAAATAAAACAGGTAACAACTCGACAACGGTCTGAGGCTTATTACAAGCCTCTACGAGTGCATTTAAATGGCGATGGTGATGTTCAATAAGCTCATTCACTCGGTCTTTTACCCCAATAAAAGGTTGTCTGTGTGCGGGTAACACCAAGGTTTTTTCCGGTAAGTCAGTGAAAGGCAGTAGCGTAGACAAATAATCTTGTAGCGTATTGCCCTCAGGCTCCGTTGAATATACCCCTATATTGGGCGTGATCTGCGGTAAAATATGATCGCCCGCTAGCAGTATTCCAAGCTCTTTAGAATATAAACATACGTGCTCTGGTGAATGCCCCCTCCCTATCATCACTTCCCATGAGTTACCTTTTAACGTAAGCACATCACTTTGCTTTAATCGTCGATAACTGATTGGAATTGGCGATACAACGTTGCTGTAACCTTTATTCCCAGACATGAGCGACATCACGTCATCGGATTGTAAACCTGCACGGTGATAGTATTGCTCATCCCGCCAAGCAGAGGTGTCGCTTTTCCCCCCAGTGAACGCGCGCGCAGTAAAATACTCAACCTGCGACATGTACAGTGGCACTTTGAATTGGTCGGCTATCCATCCGGCTAAACCAACGTGATCAGGATGCAAATGAGTAACTAAAACCGCTGAAACGGGTTTATCCAATGCGGCAAAAATTTCATTCCACAAGGCTTTAGTTGTATTCGTACCAAGCCCAGTATCAATAACCACCCAGCCATCATCATCTTCAACAAGATAAAGATTAATGTGGTCAAGTTCGAAAGGCAGTGGCATACGAAGCCAAAGTACGCCTTTCGCTATCTCTGTCCATTGACCTGGAGACGGTTGCTCAATTGCTGGGTAATGCATACATCTTCACCTTTTCGCTGGTATACTTACTTCTATAACGATAGGTAGGCAAAAACAAACGTATCTGTTTGATAATCAACTATAGCGTTAAGTAATAGCACTGCTATACCGAGAGTTATTAAGACCTAGCGAGCATTGGTAAACCATTGACCTCTCTCATTTCGAGTAAAGAAAATCGATTGCCCTGTACTATGAGTCCTTCATTATCTCACCAACGAAAATTAACTTGCCGTGATTAGAAAAGGTTACATTCTCAGTAAACACACTATTGCTAAACAAGCGCGCAGTAAGCATAAAGGCGCTTGCGTTGAAGTGTGGGTATCTACCGACGATGGTCCTGTGTGTCTTCAAAGCGCTTTGCAGAAACCCTCATGTTTTGTTGCTACTGAAAACACAAAAAGCATAATAGAAAAAGCCAAGCGGGAAGGTATTGAGGTTGAAGTTTCCTCTGACAGCTTCTTTACCCTAGAGCAAGTGGAAGTAGACACCCTTAAAACCACGTCTGATTCCCACATGCATCAATTAAGGCAGCTTGCTAAAAGCTTACATATCACTTTGTATGAAGCTGATATACGGCTTGCTGATAGGTATTTGATGGAGCGGTTTATTTACGGCTCATTGGAGTTTATTGCGGCTGACGAAACCGCCACATTAATACCTGAGGCGCGAATTAGACCCGCAATCTACACGCCAAGCCTTTACTCGATTAGTATAGATATTGAGTGCGATGAAAATGAAAATCTATTCAGTATAGCGCTAGCGTCTAACGACGTTAATGAAGTGATGTTAGTTTCTGCTTCCACTCATCCCAAGACGTTAGATGTTCCAGACACATTTTCACTTAGCCAGTTTTCTACTGAATCAGCACTGCTCACTGCGTTTATAACGCGTATATGTGAAATCGATCCAGACGTTATCTTAGGCTGGAATGTCAAACAGTTCGATATGGCCGTGCTTGCTAGGCGAGCCAAAAAACAAGGCGTGAAATTTACAATAGGCCGAGACAAACGAGAAGCCTTCGTAAGGGATTGGGATGGTCAAACTATTGTGGATATACCTGGCCGCAGTATTGTAGATGGGATTGAAGCACTAAAGACGATGACCTATCAATTTGATTCTTTCTCTTTAGACAATGTTGCACAGCAGTTACTGGGTGATAAAAAGCTCATACCGAGTGAAGACAAGCTTGGGGCAATAAAGGCCTTGTATTACGAAGACCCCTCTTCGCTTGCGAGCTATAACCACAAAGACTGTGTATTGGTAAATGAGATTGCTACAAAAACTCGATTTATAGAGTTTCTTATCTTGAGAGGCACCTTAACTGGGCTCGATTTGGGAAGACCCGGTGGGTCGGTAGCGGCATTTCTAAATGTATATTTACCAAAGTTGCACAGACAACGTTATGTAAGTGGTGTACGCCCCGAACACGGCGGGTTAGCTAGCCCTGGTGGCTACGTGATGAATTCACAGCCAGGCCTGTACTCTGATGTACTTGTGCTCGACTTTAAGAGCCTATACCCGTCAATTATTCGCACGTTTAAGATTGACCCAATGGGACTTGCTGAGGGCCTTAAATACCCAGAACGCGCCATTGAGGGCTTCAAAGGGGCGATGTTTAGTCGTGACAATCATTTTTTGCCCGATATTATTGACAATCTATGGCGCCAAAGAGACGAGGCTAAAAAGCAAAACGATGCTCCCCGCTCGCAAGCAATAAAGATTTTAATGAATTCATTTTATGGCGTATTAGGCAGTGGCGGATGCCCTTTTTACGACCCAAGACTAGCAAGCTCTATTACTCTGCGTGGGCATGAAATAATGCAAACTACCGCAAAGTGGATAGAAGAAGCAGGGTTCTCAGTTATCTATGGCGATACAGACTCTACCTTTGTACATGTAAATAACAACACATCGTTGGGCACGCCTAATGAAACGGGACAGTCGCTAGCAAACACCATCAATCAAAAGTGGCAAAGCAAGCTTCGTGAAGATTATGATATAGACTGCCATTTGGATATTGAATTTGAAACCCACTTTGAAACTTTTTTTATGCCCACAATTAGAGGTTCTGCGTTAGGCAGCAAGAAAAGGTATGCAGGTTTAAAGCAAATTGGTGATAAAAAAGAGCTGGTTTTTAAAGGGTTAGAAAACGTACGTTCAGACTGGACTGAATTAGCTAAATACTTTCAGTATGAGTTGTATCGACGGGTTTTCGAAAAAGCACCTGTATCTGATTTTATTAAACAAACTGTTGATAATATTCGCCAAGGGAAAGAAGACACCAGACTCGTATATGCTAAGCGACTAAGAAAGCCATTAAACGACTACATCAAATCTTTGCCTCCTCATGTAAAAGCCGCGCGCCTTGCAGATGATATTAATCGTAAAACAGGTCAACGATTACGTTACCAACACAATACAACCATACGCTATGTCATGACAGTACAAGGCCCACAAACTACTGAACATCAAATGGCACCGCTTGATTACGACCATTACATCGAAAAGCAGATAATGCCCATTGCAGACAGTATACTTCCGCTCATCAATCTTTCTTTTTCTGAATTAACCAACGAACAATTATCCTTGTTTTCTAACTAAGGTGATGATGTTGGAGCATTCATATCATGAATGTCACCTCAGATGTAATTTGCCTGAATATTTTTCAAACCCCTGTTGCAAGTTAACAAGGTTGATAAACATCTAACTTTTAGGTTTATTCAATTAATAAATAAAAATCAGTAGCTTATTTCAGTGGCATAAACAATGAATGTGATTAAGTGAGTATTTTATTCCTTGCTCTAACCGAGCAAAGTGTTATCACTACAAAAGGAGAATGTGATGAAAAAGCTTACACTATCACTTGTTATAGGCGCAGTAATGTCAACGACCGCAATCGCTGGAGATATCCAAGGTGGTCACAAATCTAAGGTTAGCGCTGATTTTTCTACATTGGATCATGATGGAAATGGACACATCACTAAAACAGAATTAAAAGAAGCAAACTCTAGTAAATTTTTTAAGAAGATGGACACAGACGGTAATGAAAAAGTGTCCCAGTTAGAGTTTGATAAATATGTAAAAAATAACCCTAGCATGTTTTCTGAAGATATCGTAACGCGGGTTAAATCAAATGGCACTACCGATGCAGTGCTAACTCGTAGAATGACGTCATCAACATCTCAATCCATGAATGAGCCTATGATCACCAGTAGCGGCTCAACCATGATGAAAGGCGAAGAGATGATGGGAAAAGAGATGTCCAGTGAAATGAAGTCTGAAGTTACTGCGAAATTCAATAAAGCAGATCGTAATGATGACGGTAAGCTCTCAATGAAGGAAGTTGAAAAGGCTGGCATTGATGGCGATTTTAGTGAAATGGATAAAGACGACAACCAGTTACTAACCAAGATGGAATTTCGTCAGCATTTAACGCAGTAGCTGTTACTCAATAGGTTAATTAGCTATTTTGTACATTAGTGTATGAGATAACAAAAACCCCGTCTTCGCGGGGTTTTTTACTGCCTGTTCACTTTCTTACAAGCATAAAAAAAGGGCTATCCGTTAGGCTAGTTATCGTTGTGAAGTAATCGTTGTGAAGCAATTTCTTCGAATGGGACTTGGCTTGCGGCATGCGCTAATACGTTTCACTTTCTATCACGCATAAAAAAAGGGCTATCCGTTAGGATAGTCTTCGTTGTGAAGCAATTTCTTCGAATGGGACCTGGCAGTGTGCTACTCTCACATGGGGCTGGGCCACACTGGCTGGGCCGGTCACCGGAACCCCACACTATCCCCACGCCAGTTACTGGTCGCCGAGTCTCGGCATGCGCTAATACGTTTCACTTTCTATCACGCATAAAAAAAGGGCTATCCGTTAGGATAGTCTTCGTTGTGAAGCAATTTCTTCGAATGGGACCTGGCAGTGTGCTACTCTCACATGGGGCTGGGCCACACTGGCTGGGCCGGTCACCGGAACCCCACACTATCC